>JBHJHJ010000064.1:0-55847 GCA_050330955.1 Elainellaceae cyanobacterium
GGGGTGGGGTTGACTCACCGACATCACAGGCCGGGGTTGGAAGGGCTTGAGGTGGCGTTTGAGCGGATGACGCTTGAGGCGATGGGCTGGTGGCGTCTAATGTCCGGCGACTGCAGGTCGCTAGCGCAAAAGAGCCCAACAGGGGTGGGAAGATCTTCAGGAACTTTCGACGACTTCTACGGACTGGCTGACGCTTCTCCATCGCGATCGCCCCTCATTTTTGGTCATCTATATTCTAGGCTTTACCCAAAGCGCTCAGCAGGTCTGATCAAGACGGCGAACACGTAAGGCCGATCCAATCAAGCAGGCGTTTGAGTAAGCGCCCCGCTTCACTCCCCTTAAAGCTGATTAAAATAAGTTAAACCTTTGATTTGCAAGGCATTAAAGCAAGGTCAAAATCTGATGCCTGACCCAACCGCATTCCCTTCCGACGCCTACCTCCTTGTCAGCCACGGCAGCCGCGACCCCCGTCCCGCGATCGCCGCAGACCAGCTTGCCCAAAATTTAACCCAGCGAGCGGCTCACCCTATAATAATCGCCACTGCCGCCCTGGAATTTGCCGATCGCCCCCTTCACCAGCAAATTCTGCAGCTCTGCGATCGCCTCCCAGCCAATAGCGTTCTGCACATCGTTCCCCTATTCTTGCTGTCAGGGGTGCACGTCAGAGAAGACGTCCCCGGCGAAGTCGAGCTTGCCCAGCGGCAGACTGACGTCTCGCTTCACCTCACCCCTCACCTGGGGCGATCGCCGCTGATGCCTGCGACCTTAGAGCAGCTTTTTCAGACCCACGGGGTAGATTCCGCGTCGGGGCGGATTCTGCTCTCCCACGGCAGCCGTCGCCCCGGCGGCAATCAAGACGCCATTGCCTTGGCTGAGCATCTGGGGGCCAGGCTGGCCTACTGGTCCATAGAACCTCACTTGGCGGCGCAGGTGGCCCATTTCGTTCATATTGGACAGCGCAATATCACAGTTGTGCCCTACTTTTTGTTTCCAGGGGGCATTACGGACGCGATCGCGCAGCAAGTAGCGCAACTGCAGGCGACTTACGCTAACGTCGAAATTACGATGACGCCGATTCTCAGCGAGAGCGCCGGGTTTGCGGCGCTTGTGGCGGAGTCAACGGGGCTGAGCCCCGCTCCTGTGAGCCAGCGCTAGCACTAGGCCAGCCCGCTCTGGCCTAGTGCTCTCTAACTTCAAGTTTACGTCTCAATCTATAACGCTAGGCTATAAACGCTCAATGGGTGACCCAGTTGGTAAAGTTTATCTCGTCGGTGCGGGCCCAGGGGACCCTGGATTGTTCACGCTTAAAGGCAAAGCCCTGCTGGAGTGCGCCGATGTGGTGGTCTACGACGCCCTAGTGAGCCCCGCTATCTTGGCGATGATTAACCCCATCGCAGAGCAGATCGACGCCGGGAAGCGTCGGGGGCGCCACTCGCTGCAGCAGTCCGACACCACCCGGCTCCTGATTCAAAAGGCCCAGGACCACGCCATCGTTGTACGGCTTAAAGGGGGTGACCCCTTTGTATTTGGGCGGGGCGGGGAAGAGATGGACGAAGTGACGGCAGCGGGCATCCCGGTAGAGGTCGTGCCGGGCATCACCGCTGGCATTGCCGCCCCAGCCTATGCGGGTATTCCCGTGACCCATCGCCGCTACAGCTCCTCAGTCGCCTTCGTCACCGGCCATGAGGCTGCGGGCAAGTATCGGCCCCAGGTGGACTGGCAGGCGATCGCCCAGGGCGCAGAGACCATCGTCATCTACATGGGCATACACAACTTGCCCTACATTGTGGAACAGCTTCAGCAGGTGAGGCCTGCAGATACCCCAATTGCCCTGATTCGCTGGGGAACCCGGCCCGAGCAAGAGGAGCTGACGGGCACCTTGGAGACCATCGCTGCCCAGGTGGCAGAAACGGGCTTTTCGGCCCCCGCGATCGCCATTGTTGGGGATGTGGTGCGGTTAGGGGAGCCCGATTAACAGCTGTAACCGATTATTAAGCTGTGTGTGGATTTATCAGATTTGAGCCGGCTGGGTTACGGGATTCCTCTATTATTGAGATTAATTTCGTAAGATTTCGTAAACTTTCGGAGGTTCAAAAGTGGCGCTTCCTTTGCTGAGCTACACTCCAAGCAGCCAAAACCAGCGTGTTGAGGGGTATGAGGTTCCCGGCGACGAGAACCCGATGGGCGTTAAGCCCCAGTCTGACGTCGACGCTCTGATTGACTCTGCTTACCGTCAAATGTTCTTCTACGCGTTCAAGTGGGACCGCGAGAAGGTTCTAGAGTCCCTACTGCGCAATGGCCAGATCACCGTGCGCGACTTCATTCGCGGGCTGCTGCTGTCTGAGACATTCAGAAACAGCTTCTATGAGAAGAACAATAACTACCGCTTTGTTGAGCAGTGCATCCAGCGCGTGCTAGGTCGCGATCCCTACAGTGAGCGCGAGAAGATTGCCTGGTCCATCGTCATCGGCACCAAGGGATTGCAAGGTTTTGTAGACGCCCTGCTGGAGTCCGATGAGTACATGGAAAACTTCGGCTACAACATCGTGCCGTTCCAGCGCCGCCGCATTCTGCCGGGTCGGGCTGAGGGCGAGCGCCCCGTCAATATCAAGTCCCCTCGCTACGGTGAGTACTATCGCGACAAGATGGGCCTCAAGCAGATTGTCTGGCAGAATGAGGTGAAGCGGTTTACGCCTCAGGAGAAGCAGCCTGCTGCCGGTAACCCGGCGCTCTATTTGAGCATGGCTCGCAGCCTCAAAGCCCAGAACGACAATACGCCTCGGGTGGCGACAGACAGCTTAGACTACATGTCTAAGGTGCCTTACCGTAAGGTCTCGTAGTTTGCTCCCGTTTGATTTTGAGTCGGGTGGGCACTGCCCATACATGTGTTCAGCGTCTTGGAAGCCCCCATCCCTAGCCCTTCCCCTAATTCTGAGGGAAGGGAATCAGACTCCCCTCTCCCAAATTTGGGAGAGGGGCCGGGGGTGAGGACCTTCGATACGCTAAATAGGCACCCGCCCACCCGACTTCAATACCGCAGCCTGCATCGCAGCCTGCACTGATGTGAAGCGACCCTTAAAATAAGGGTGGCTTTTCTTTTAAATCAACGAATTTAGACCTACAACAAACTTAGACCTATGGACGCAATGGACTTTTTCCGCCTGAGTGAAGGGCGGTGGCGATCGCAGCGCACCACGCACCATCTGCCCTTTCGCCGCTCTGAAACCGGCGATTCAGAGATCTATGTGGAAACCTACCCCGCCGATCACGCTAAAGTCGTCGAAATCTGCCAGCTCCATGAGGTAGACCCCGCACTGGCCATTGGGGGGGCTTACGTCTCTTGGCAGGGCTCTATGGCCTGGGATAAGGAAGGAGAAAACCACGAAGGCACCACGGTGTTTGCGCTAGTGCCTGACGAAGGCAACCCCAAGCAGGGCCGACTGCTGCGGGAGCGGGGCTATGCCGAGATCGTGCCGGTGGTGGGGCGCTACGAAGTCGATGACGAGGAGAACATGGTCCTCACCACCGACTACGAGACCATGAGCTCCGTCGAACGGTTTCGCTTCATGGGGCCTGACATGCGCTTCCGCACCAGCACGGTGACCCGCTTCGGCGGCTTCAGTACCGCTTCGTTTTGCGCTGAGTCGCGGCTGTCTGAGGGGGAAGACGGAAAAATTGCCCCTGACCTATCTGAAGACCAGCAGCAGACGGTCACAGAATCTCGTCCGTTTTTCTCTGCAGTGGGCTGGTAGCCCGTGTTACCAAGGCGCGTAACGCGATGAAGGCGCGCTATCGAGACTTCCTGGTTCGAGACTGGCAGCCCGCCGATCGCATTCCTGTTGGTCGGTTGGCGGAAACCGTACTAGCGGAGTTTGGCCTTGACTTTGAACCGGAGGGAGCCGACCGTGACGCCCTTCAGGTGGAGGCGGCGTACTGGGAAACCGGGGGCGAGTTTTGGGTGGTGGAGCGTGAAGGCCGCGTTTTGGGCAGCGGCGGCTATCATCCCTATTCTCGCGATGGGAATGTGGCGGAGCTGCGCAAGATGTTCCTTTACCCGGAGGTGAGAGGACAAGGTTTGGGGCGATTCCTGCTGCGATCGCTGGAAGCGGCGGCAGCGCATCGCGGTTTCCTGACCATGCGGCTGGAGACGGCCACCGCGCTCAAAGGGGCGATCGCCCTTTACGAGGGCAGCGGCTACGTGCTTAGCACAGGGGTAGAGACGCAGCGGTGCGATCGCGTCTATGTAAAGCGGTTGGTTCCACAAACCCCGCTGAGCTAGCCGCCTCAGCAAAGGGCTAGCTCAGTCTCAGGGAATACTCAGCTGCACCATAACTCTTTCTCAAGTAGGAAGTTGAATTCTATGGGCTCTGCAAAGCTTAGAGACATGATTTTTGTCATGTTTCTAACCAGGAGATTTTTAAATGAAACTACGTTTCCTAGTGATGCCGCTTATGCTGGGTGCTGCGCTTTTGGTAGGCGCTTGCAGCGAGCCTGCAGAGACCGAGGTGGAAAGCGAGGCTGGTGAAGTCGAGGAGTCTGTAGAGGGCGAGGTCGAAGAAGAAGAAGCTGAGATTGAAGGCGAATAAGCTGGATGGCATTCCGGCAGGGACATGGCGCCACCATGTCCTTGCAGTACATACAGCGCTGAGTCAGCAGGTCTGATCAAGGTAGCCTTCGAGCAAATAGTCATTTCCGACGCGCTGCATCTGAGTTTGCTTCAGCCGCAGCGCGTCGGTCATTTTAAATAGATCCAGTTCACCCACGGGGGTGGGTGCCTGCGGGCCTCCAATAATTTTGGGGGCGATAAACGCCATTACTTTTTGAATAACGCCGTCCGCGATCGCCCGGGCTGCCAGGGTGCCGCCACATTCCCACAGCACCGATAAGCAGCCCCGCCGCGTTAAGTCGTCCATAACGGCAGTAGGGGAGAGCGGGTCAAGTTCGATGACTGCTACCCCCTGTGCCCTCAGGGTTTTCTGTCGGTCGGGCTGGGCGCCCACTTTGGTGAAAACCAGCGTAGGGGCAACCGCAACGTTCCACAGATTGGCCTCGGAGGGCAAATCTAGGCTGCGGCTGACGACCACGCGGCGCGGCTGGTGCTGGGTCAGGCCGTGAGTGGTGAGATTGGGGTTATCCTGGCGCACCGTGTTGCCGCCTACCACCACCGCGTCACAGGTGGCCCGTAAATAGTGCACCCGCGATCGCGCTTCTGCTCCGGTGACCCAAGTGCTGTGCCCCCCCGTAGCGGCAATCTTCCCGTCTAGTGTCATGGCGTATTTGAGAATGCCGAAGGCCCGCCCTCGGGTGACCCGGTGCACAAAGGCTTCATTCAGCCGCCTGCAATCGGCTTCCTCAACCCCCAGCACCACCTCGATTCCCGCCTGTCGCAGCCGCTCGGCGCCGCCGCTAGCCACGGGGTTCGGATCAGCCAAACCGACCACCACCCGGGCCACCTTCGCATCGATCAGGGCTTGGGTGCACGGCGGCGTTCGCCCGTAATGGCTGCAGGGCTCTAAATTGACATAGACCGTGGCGCCCTGGGCGCGATCGCCCGCCGCCCGCAGCGCGAATACCTCGGCATGGGGCTGGCCTGCACCAGGGTGAAACCCCTCCCCAACGATCTCGCCCGCCTGAACCACAACCGCCCCGACCATGGGGTTAGGCGCCGTTTGGCCTGCGGCCTGCCCTGCCAGCACCAGGCAGCGCTGCATAAATTCTGAATCGGACGCCATGAATCTGCCTTTTGACCCTGCTTTCAGCAGCAGGGCCACCATATATTAAAACTACCTGATGATAGATAATCTTTAATAACCTATGACTCCGCGATATAGCATCGATTTCAAAGCGCTTTGGCCGTCAGTTGGGCGGAGATTAGCGGCCCGCGCTGCCGCGCTGACGTTGTCCTTGGGGGTCGTGCTATCAATGGTCTGCAGCAGCGGGGCGATCGCACTCAACGGAGCTTCTCCCGCGCTGGCGACGTCTTTGGAGCTGGCCCAGGCGGCTACAGCCCAGCCCAGAGCGTCTGTCCAGCCAGAGCTAGATTTAAAGGCCGCCCAGCCTCAGCTCGAAGCGGCGACAGAGGCAATTTACAAGGGTCTGGAGAGGACTAAGCGAGATATCGGTAAAACTGAACTGCGCCAGGAGGCCATCGAGTACGGTCGCGATCGCGCCATTGGGAAGCTGCAGGGGCTGCTCGAGCGGGTGGAGTCCGCCGATTCTCTGGAGGATTTATCAGACACCGACCAACTCACCCTCAAGCGCCTGGCCCAGTGAGAGTCTTCAGCCGTGCTGTTCAGACGAATGGTGGAGTCGTTCTACCCAGCAGTCAAAATCCTGCTTGAGATGCTTCAGCTTGTTTGGATTTCTTAATACTTTTGTTATGATGGTGATACACAACGATACAAAACGTCATCAATAACACCCATGACTCCTCTCTCATCTCTGCTCAAGCGACTGCAGGCCTTGGTCCTGGCTGCACTGATCGCCTTCACTTTGGCTGGTCCAGCGATCGCAGCTTCCGTAGACGATGTGGCGCCGGAGGGTGTACTGAGTGAGCAAACGGCTGAGCTTGCCTCCCTCGGTCAAATGTCGATTCCTCTCGACTTGAATCGGGCAATTTTGAGCGCTGAGGCGGCATCGCTGGCAATTTTCAACGGACTCGAAACGACCCAGAATTTTGTGGGAAAGACAGAGCGGCGCAAAGCAGCGATTGAGCATGGGCGCAACCACGCGAGCGATAAGCTTAAGGCCCTAATTGAGCGGGCGCGTTCTGCTAAGTCTTTCCAGGAGCTGTCTCCGACCGACCGACTGGTGCTAAAGCGTCTCCTGGGTAACTAGAGCGTCCGCTACGTCGCTTGGCTTAGGGCCGAGGATGGCCTGATTGAGGCGGCGGTCCCATAAGTATTTCAAGTTGGTGCGCATCGCCCTGTGGCGGTGCGTTTTTATTTGGGCTCTACTCTGGGCCATTGTTATGATAAACACAACAATATAGGTCGAGCACTGTGGTTCAAGCGTCAAAGCCAGACTGGCTGCGGGTCAAGGCTCCTCAATGGGAGCGCGTCGGCAGCGTCAAAGATATTTTGAGAGATCTAGACCTCAACACGGTGTGTGAGGAAGCCTCTTGTCCCAATATTGGCGAGTGCTTTAGCCGTGGCACGGCCACATTCTTAATTATGGGTCCGGCCTGTACCCGGGCCTGTCCCTACTGCGACATCGACTTTGAGAAGGTGCCCAAGGCGCTAGACCCGGCTGAGCCGTTCCAGCTTGCGGAAGCTGTGCGCCGCATGGGCCTTAACCACGTGGTCATTACCTCTGTAAACCGGGACGATTTGCCCGACGGCGGCGCGGCTCAGTTTGTGCGCTGCATTGAGGCCGTCCGCACCCTGTCACCCAAAACCACTATCGAGGTGCTAATCCCCGATATGTGCGGCAACTGGGGCGCCCTGGAGACTATTCTGGAAGCAAAGCCTGAAGTGCTGAACCACAACACCGAAACTGTGCCCCGTCTCTACCGGCGAACTCGGCCCCAAGGCGATTACCCACGGAGTCTGGAGCTGCTGCGGCGATCGCGTCAGATTGCCCCCAAAATTTACACCAAGTCGGGCATTATGGTCGGGCTGGGAGAAACCGATGGAGAGGTGCGCCAGACCATGGCCGATCTGCGAAATGTAGATTGCGACATCCTCACCATCGGACAGTATTTGCAGCCCACGCAGAAGCACCTGGGCGTAGCGGCATTTATTCCTCCGCAGCAGTTTGAGGCCTGGCGGCAGGCGGGGGAAGCCATGGGCTTCCTTCAGGTGGTGTCGTCTCCCTTGACCCGCAGCTCTTACCACGCGGAGCAGGTGCGATCGCTAATGGAGCGCTACCCCCGCTAAGGCTATGGGAATTACGCCTGAGCTGCTTCAGCTCAACACCATTACGGCAGCAGACGGGGATGACGCGGCCCCATTCCCGATTCGTCTTTGGGACTACAGCTTAGAGGACGTGGCGCCTGAGGCCGAGACGGTTTTAGTGATTCACGGGCGGCGGGGGCTCCTCCCAGATCGGACGCTGCCCTTAGAGCAGCTCTATCCCCGGCTAGCGCAGCTGGCTGAGCAAATCGCCGAGCAGGGAAAGCGCGTCCTGTTTTTAGACTGGGGGGAGGCCGCCGTCGGCAGCTTGCCGCCCTTTGGCCCAGCCGGACGCATTAGAGCGGTAGCGGAGTGGGCCAAAGATCAGCTCGACTCGCTGAACCTTAGTGCCTTGACGCTGGTGGGGCACAGCTTAGGGAGCTACGTTGCTGCGGAGATCGCTGAAGCTTTCGCGGAGCCGCCACCGGCGGTATCGGGCGAAGTAGTCCCCCCGACTGCCGTAAATTTGGTTGCGCTCGATCCAGCTTTTCCTGCCCAAAACTATGACATCGACGGTCTTACAGCGGGGGAGCAGGGAGTGGCCGACTTTTCCCCGGCGCTGGGTCAGACCTCGCCCCAGCGAGAGTCTCTGGCCTTCGTTGCCGAGGACGATCTATTTTTGACGGGGCTGGCTGGGGATAATGAGCAAGCGACGACAGCAGAGACCTCGTTTGTGGTAGATCTAGATGGGCTGCGCGGTCCCCTCGACGCAGATAACGCCCACGGTGCCGTAATTGACGTCTACCGAGACTTCGAACGCTATCTGCAGCCCACAGATACCGCAACATCCTGGGTGCTCGCTCAGTTTCCCCGCGATCGCATCGACAATGGCGGCAGCCAAGATGACGATGGTCGCCATGAAGGGGTTGCGTTTGCCGCACAGGTTGACGAAATTTGGAAGATCAGCGCCGTTGAGGGAGACGGCGTAATGCTCCATTTCATTGAGCAGGCGGATGAGCAGGCGGAACTTGGAACGGGAGAGGAACTGGACATCGTGGCCTCCCTAATCTCGCTTCATTTGCCCCTGGAGTTTGAGCACCTCGTCCTGGGTGGTCAGGCCGACCTCACGGGCACCGGGCGGGGAGAGAACAATCGTCTTTACGGCAACCGGGGAAACAACCGACTGGAGGGCCGGGCAGGAGATGATGAGATCTACGGCAGCGACGGGGACGACTTTCTTGTGGGCAACAGCGGCGGGGATCGGCTGCTGGGGCAAAAAGGGGAAGACCACCTATGGGGAGACGTGGGGAACGACGTGCTTTTGGGGGGCGCCCAGGCGGACGTGCTCTCGGGCGGTGCAGGGCGCAACCGGCTGCGGGGCGGGGGCGGGCGAGATACGTTTTGGCTGGAAGCGACGGCGGGCCTTGACATCATTGAAGACTTTGAGGACGGTCTGGATCAGCTTGCGCTGACCGCCGGTCTGGCGATAGATGACCTCCAGTTTGTTTCGCGCCAAACGGGCGTCCTGATTCGCGGGGCTGGGGATGCGATCGCCCTGTTGAACGGCGTTACTGCGGATCAGCTTGGCGCCGACGACTTTGCGTTGTCTACTGCGATAGAGCCACTGTAATATTTCTGATGTCTCTGTGCCCCGCAACCCAGCCCAGCGATGGGGTCGGGCAGGTTAGCGAAATGACCCAAGATGAACTAGAGTGAATGGAGGCTGTTTGCTGCCCTCCCTCACCCATTTGTCAATTTGTTCCTTAAGAGGTTGCTTGATGGCGTCCATTCGCGAACTGCATACCCAGCTTGTCCATAAAGAGCGCTCCGCCGTCGAGATTACCCAAGAGGCCCTCGACCGTATCCAGAATTTAGAGCCCAAGCTGCGCAGTTTCCTCCACCTCACGCCAGAGCAGGCGCTGCAGCAGGCCCGACGCATTGACGCTAAGCTTGCTGCCGGTGATGAGATAGGGCCCTTGGCGGGCATTCCCATCGGGATCAAAGACAATATCTGTACCCAAGGCATTCCCACCACCTGCGCCTCCCGCATCTTAGAAAACTTCATTCCGCCCTACAGTGCCAGCGTAATCACGCGGCTGGCCATGGCGGGCGCCATCACGGTGGGCAAAACCAATCTAGACGAGTTCGCCATGGGCAGCTCCACTGAAAACTCTGCGTTTCAGGTGACGGCCAATCCGTGGGATTTGGAGCGGGTGCCGGGGGGGTCCTCTGGCGGGTCGGCGGCGGCGGTGGCGGCTCAAGAATGTGCGATCGCCCTCGGCTCTGATACCGGTGGATCCATTCGCCAGCCGGCTTCGTTTTGCGGCGTAGTCGGCATGAAGCCGACCTATGGCCTGGTGTCCCGCTACGGCTTGGTGGCCTTTGCCTCGTCGCTAGACCAGATTGGACCCTTTGCCCGCTCCGTGGAAGATGCGGCAATTTTGCTGGAGGCGATCGCGGGCTATGATCCGAAAGATTCCACCAGCCTCAAGGTTGATATCCCGAGCTACGCCGCTCAGCTCAAGCCAGACCTGTCGCCAGGAACCCGGGTCGGCATTATTAAAGAGACCCTAGGAGAGGGATTAGCGCCTGATGTCGCTCAAGCCTTCGACGATGCTGTTGCTCAGCTCAGAACCATGGGCGCAGAGATCAGCGAAATCTCTTGTCCCCAGTTTCGCTACGGCCTGCCGACCTATTACATCATTGCGCCGTCAGAAGCGTCAGCGAACCTTGCCCGCTACGACGGCGTTAGATACGGCTTTCGCGATGAATCTGGGGAAGACCTGATCGATATGTATATGAAGACGCGGGCGGAAGGATTCGGCCCAGAGGTGAAACGCCGCATCATCATTGGTACCTATGCGCTGTCGGCAGGCTACTACGACGCCTACTACCTCAAAGCGCAGAAAGTTCGTACCCTAATCAAGCAGGATTTTGAGCGGGCGTTCGAGCAGGTGGACGTGCTGATCAGCCCGACCTCTCCAACGACGACCTTCAAAGCGGGGGAGAAAAGCGATCCTCTCAGCATGTACCTATTGGACCTAATGACCATTCCTGTAAATCTGGCGGGGCTCCCTGCCCTGAGCTTACCCTGCGGTTTTGACAAGGCGGGGCTGCCCATCGGTCTGCAGATTATTGGTGGTGTGCTGCATGAGCAGACCGTGCTTCAAGTAGCCCATGCCTACGAACAAGCGACGGACTGGCACCAGCAATCGCCATCGGCCTAAACGCCGGGTCCGGGTGCATCAATGACGATCTCTGAGCTTATTTGGCTTCTTCCGGCTACCGCCGCCGTTTCATATCTAGGAGGCTGCGCTTACCTCTACAGTCAACAGCGGCGAATGATCTTTGCGCCTGTCCAGACATTGAGCGCTACCCCTGAGTCCTATTCCCTGAGCTATGAAGAGGTTTGGATTCCTATTGCATCCGGCGCTAATAGTGTTCTCTATGGCTGGTGGATTCCGGCAGAGACTCCCCGTGGTGTAATTCTCTTTCTTCATGGCAACGCCTCTAGCGTTGGGGATAACGTAGAGCGGGCTGCACGGTTCAACCGTCTCGGGTTCACGGCCTTAATGGTTGATTATCGGGGCTATGGTCTGAGCAAGGGACTGTACCCTAGCGAGCCCCAGGTTTACGAAGATGCGGATGCAATATGGCAATATCTGACGGATCAACGCGGTGTTGACCCGTCAGCCATAATGATCTACGGCCACTCGCTGGGGGGAGCGATCGCCATAGAGCTTGCAGCCCGGCATCCTGAGTCAGGTTGCCTGGTGGTAGAAAGTAGCTTTACATCAATACAGGATATGGCTGCTCGAAACCCTTTTCTGGGCATCTTCCCTATCCAGAGGCTTCTCAGCCAAAAGTTTTGCTCTTTGGAGAAAGTGTCCTCTTTGAAGATGCCCAAGATCTTCATTCACGGTGAGAGGGATAACATTGTACCCTCTACCATGAGCCGCAGGCTATACCAAGAAGCTGCCGAACCTAAGGCTTTGATGGTAGATGCCAGCGCTGGACATGAAAACTTTGCCGAGGTCGTAGGAAACACCTATGACAAAGCACTGCTGTCGCTGGCAAAATACCTCAGTGTCAAATAATCGCTGCAGCGCCTCAGCCGGACAAGGCAGGGTGTGCAGGACTATTCAGACAGGGGAATGGAGAAATCAGGTTAACCAAACCCCAGCACTTAGCATCCAAACTAGCAGCTTTCTTTGGCCGCAGATTTTCGGCTATTCAGCGATACCATAGTTGCGTTTCGAGTGGCATACTCGTCCCAAAGAGCAGCGAGTTCAGACGCCTCGTCCTGCCACTCTGGACAGATCTGATACATGCGACGGGGACGACCTCGCCCTTCAACCTTTTTCCAGTATCCCGTGATCACAGACTTATCTTCTAGAAACTTCAAGGCGCTGTACAAGACAGTGTCTGACAAACGATACGAAGGATAGTTTGCCTCCAACATCTGAATAAGCTCAGTGCCATAGGAGTCATTTCTCAGAAGAACCGCTAATACATAACAAACAGCTAGCTCTTTGTTGAGATAGAAGGGTGGCGGATTGCGGAAAAACTGGTAAATATCTTCAAAAGAATTCATACGTCTCATTGAAAGAGCAAGGGTTACCTAAAGGAACATTAACGCCGTACAGACTAATCTACTGCAGAAGACCATCTAAGGAAGTATAAATAACCTCAGTAGCGTAGCCACTAGAAGAGACTAGATTAAGATTCAGCGGCGATCATAACAAACACAGGTGAGCAGTAAATCTACCAAATGCTATGAAGACTGCAAGTGGCATTGCCATCATAGCAACTTATCTGACTGTTGTAGCAATTTCTTATCTCTAGTTTAAATTAGAATTCATTGAGTAAACTTGCTTCGGCATCAACAGCTAGAGCAAGATGCCTTGATGCAATTAGCACTATTTTTTATACACGTGTAGCCCGATCAGCGGTGACATTAGAGCCTTAGTTGCTAGCACTTGCTAACCGGTAGCAATTTCCACGACATACAAGCAGTTGTTGCAGAGCAAGCCACTCAACATTTCCAAACGGCCATTACCAACGTCATCAAAGGAACGTATTTTAATCAATATTCGCTTGAGTGCTTTACGGTCGTAGTATACCCTCCTCCCATAATTCCATACCAAGGCAAAATTAGCATCATACTGATGGGTGACTCTTAGTAAGGATATTAAATGCAGTCGTTCGCCTATAGACGTAGAATAATCTCTGTAGGCGCTAGATAGGAGACTACTTTATACAATGAAAGACGGTCTGTAGTACGTATATGTTGAATTTAAATGACGAATATACTGCTTAATGGTTCCCCACTTTCACTTCTTGGTTCTGTTATGACCCAAAGGTTGCTCTACCCAATGAGCTATACATAAAGTAGAGTTTGGCTGAAGCAGTGCTCGTGACTCTTAGCTTTTTACGAGTTAGCAATCAGCCTGCATGTATCTCTGATAAGAATCACTTCAAGAGCCCCGTTCGAAGCGCTGTTACGGCCGCTTGAACTCGGTCATCGACAGCCAGCTTATTCATAATGCCGCGAACGTGGGTCTTAATTGTGTTTGGACTCAGATAGAGTTCGGCTGCGATTTCAGGGTTGCTGTAACCTTCAACCATCAGCTTGAGAACATCCATTTCCCGCTGAGAAAGTTGGCTTGTAGCCGCCACCGTGTTCTCGCTTACGGGAGATCTAAGGTGATTCATGACGGTTTGAGCGACCTGGTGGTCAAAGTAGCTCGCCCCCTCCCGTGCAGCGGCGATCGCCGTCAGTAGACCGCTTACCGACGTGCCCTTGATACAGTAGGCATCTGCCCCGCTAGAGAGAGCCCCGATGATCTCGGTTTCTGAGGTGTGAGACGTCAGCATCACAATGCGAATATCGGGCAGAGATGCCTTAATTTTCTGCGTTGCCTCAATCCCATCTAGCCGAGGTAGCCCAATATCCATGACAATGACTTCTGGGTTAAGCCGCTCTGCCTCTTTTGTTGCAAGATAGCCATCCTTAGCGTTTCCAACCACCGTGATATCTGCCTGGGCAGAGAGCGATTGCTCAAGACCGAGAAGCATCATGGGGTCATCCTCAACAATCAACACCCGAGTTGGAGATGTCTTATCCATAGCGGCACATGGCATAAGGGTAGAGAGCAAGCCACAGAGAACAGTTTATGCGAGCATTGCAAGCCTACCGTAACTGTAGAGTCTTAGTGGCAGCCAGTGGACAGTTTGTGATGTCTGTTGGTCAGAGACCGCCGATATCAATATTATTCCCAAATAAAATAGATTTTACACAGGCATGCTGTTCCCTTAGTCCGGCGCTGCGCCTGTGCCATTATGGCAATACCACTGCACTTGCTGAACCTTCCTCTGGAGGAAAGGTTCAAAGGTTACAGCTGACAATACTCCGGCCTACGCCAATCTGCAGTACATTGGTATTGCTTGGGCGTTGCCATTTTAATATTGCTGGAGCTATATTGCTGGAACTATGATGCCAGAGCAGCCACTAGGGGCAGTTGTCCAAGGTTCTCTTAGCCAAGGGCTAGAGGTTCGACTACACGCCAATGTCTCCATAGAAGATATGCGGGTCGGCAAGTTTTTAGTTGTTCACGGCAGGCGATCGCAGTTCTTCTGCCTGCTGACAGATGTCGCTTTAGGGACAACGAGCGATCGCATCGCCGCTAGCCCGCCTGACCCAGAAGATAGATTTATGCAGGAGGTCTTGGCAGGCAGCAGCACCTATGGGACCGTTGAGCTTGCCCCGATGCTAATGCTCAACCCTGAGTCTGAATGGGCCAACGCTCAACCGGAGTTCACCCCATTGGGTGAGGGCTCTCAAAATGACCTGAAGCTACAGGGTAGAGCAGCGTCCTATCAGCCTCAGACCAGCGCGGCCATTGAGCTTTTGCCAGTCAAGACGGTGCCGAGCCATTTCAGCCCGGTGTTTGAAGCCCGAGAATACGACTTTCGCGCGGTATTTGGCTGGGAAGATGATCCCACAAGGCGCAATTTTGCGATTGGACAGCCCATTGATATGGATGTGCCGGTTTGTCTAGATTTAGACCGGCTTGTCGAGCGCAGCAACGGCATCTTTGGTAAGTCTGGCACCGGCAAGTCTTTTTTAACGCGGCTGCTGCTGTCAGGCATTATTCGTAAGCGGGCCGCCGTCAACCTCATCTTTGACATGCACTCCGAGTACGGCTGGGAAGCTGTGCAGGAGGGGCGACATTTCAGTACGGTCAAGGGACTGCGTCAGCTTTTCCCAACACAGGTGCAAATTTACACCCTTGATAACGAGAGTACTCAGCGTCGGGGCGTTCGTGACGCGCAGGATTTATATATCAGCTATAACCAAATTGAGGTTGAGGATTTGATGCTGGTTCGGGGGGAATTGAACCTCTCTGAAGCCAGCCTAGAAAACGCCATCATTCTACGGAATGAGTTTGGCCGCGCCTGGATTACCCGCTTGCTGTCGATGAGTAATGAAGAAATTCAGGAGTTTTGCGAAACAAAGATGGGGAATAAGTCCTCAATCATGGCACTTCAACGTAAATTGACTCGCCTAGACGACCTGAAATATATCCGAAATAGCTGTCCTCACGATGGGGTCGGGCAGATTCTCGCTTCCCTAGAGGCCGGTAAGCACGTCGTGGTTGAGTTCGGTTCCCAGTCCAACCTACTGTCCTACATGCTGGCAACCAATATCATCTCCCGCCGCATCCACGGGAGCTACGTCCGTAAAGCGGAGCAGTTTTTGCAGACTAAGAATCCAAGCGATCGCCCCAACCCTCTAGTGATTACCATTGAGGAAGCTCACCGCTTTTTAGACACTGGCACGGTGAGGCAGACAATTTTTGGCACTATTGCGCGGGAAATGCGCAAGTATTTTGTCACGCTGCTGGTGGTGGACCAGCGCCCCTCAGGAATTGACAACGAAGTCATGTCTCAGATTGGCACCCGTATCACCGCGCTGCTGAACGATGATAAAGATATTGACGCTATTTTCACAGGTGTCTCAGGCAGCCAGAGCCTGCGTTCGGTGCTCGCAAAGCTCGATTCTAAGCAGCAAGCCCTTGTGTTGGGGCACGCTGTACCCATGCCCGTCGTGATTCGAACGCGTCCCTATGACCAGACGTTTTATGAGGCGATCGCAGAACACAACTGGGAAGCGCGTCCTACAACAGAGGTCCTTCAAGAAGCGGAGGCTGCGCGGCTAGACCTGGGATTTTAGCCGTTACATCCAGCAGATTCGATTTTGCTGCGTAGTACGAGCGGCGCAGACGCAAATATTCTGAGCACCAGGGCCAATGAAATGAATCCACACTGGCTTGTTCGGTTATCTCATCATTAAAAATATCACCTTTAGTCGCTCATCCATTCACAATATTAATGGACCTAAAGCCATGGACTTGAAGGGGGCACGGCTTACATCTTGCGACATGCTATCTAGTCAATGTCACTTGGAATTAAATCGCGCGCTGGTTTACGCAAAATGTACTACTACTTTTACGGCCACCAAGAGAGCGAAAAGCTACTGACGACAGGTGCAAATAATCAGTGGACGCTGCAGAGTATTGTCGCTCTTATCAGCAAATTTTACTGATTGCTTTAATCTTTTGCTCATCTAGTAGCACTACCTTAAGATGTAACGATTTGCTTTTAGGTGATCAGTCTCAAATAAAGCAACGAAGACCTCCGAAAGCTCATCCGATTGGATGAATTCATCCTCTGCTCCAGCTCGTAAAGTTGTAATGATATGTAATCAACTTGAACTCATAATGACTTCGACATCGGTTATACTGAGTTTAAGGGGTTGGGGTTCAGGTGATTAGGCAGGTTCACTGCCACGCACAGGCTAATTAGAGCATGAGTGGGGTAGATGCTCCTGTGGTCAAGTGATTTAGCCGAATGAGTTACTTTGGACAAATGTCCTCTGTCGTTGGATAAGCATTTGTTTGAACGGTATTGGTGGTTTGGGTTAGCTCAGGTTCCAATCCCATAAGCCGATGGCACTTGCCGTATTTTCTGCCCGTTTTCGAGAATGACTCTCTGCCCGCCGTTTATCACAGATAAGTTTTGAGGTGATTTTTGAGCCCTGTATAGATTTCAATCTGTTGCAAGGTGATTTCTAGCCTTGCTTCACGATGTTCTAGGCAGTAGGAATAGCTAAGTCCTACTATCCGCATCGCCCCCTTCATTTCTAAGTTACAGAGCTCTCGACTCCACAGCCTTGTCGAGCTTCAGCCGGTCTTCTTAAAGGTCAATTGCGCCCTGCTCGCGCGTATCTTGATGTTCCCCTGCCCCTGCCTGAGCAAGGTTCTTGGCCTCAAGCTGACCTAATCGTTCACAAGGTCAACCGAAATAGTTTTATATCCACTGCTCGATGAGGTAGTTCCCTAATGCCAACCAAGACATCCAAACGTTCTAGAAGCGCAGAAACCCCGATGTTCACTGTCGATATGGTGAGAACCTATCTGCATGAAATTGGCCGCGTCCCTCTATTGACCCACGAGCAGGAGATCATCTACGGAAAGCGCGTCCAGAAAATGATGCGGCTCCTTGAGATTAAAGAGGAGCTGTCTGATGAGCTTGGCCGGGAGCCTAGCTCAGAGGAGTGGCAATCGGCATCCGAGCTCTCTGCTAGTGAGTTCAGCGCTGCGCTGCGTGAAGGCCAGCACGCTAAGAAGCAGATGATTGAGGCAAATTTACGCCTTGTGGTTGCGATCGCCAAAAAGTATCAAAAGCGCAACCTTGAATTCCTAGATTTGATCCAGGAAGGAACCCTTGGGCTTGAGCGCGGCGTTGAGAAGTTTGATCCCACCCGGGGCTACAAGTTTTCAACCTACGCGTACTGGTGGATTCGTCAGGCTATCACCCGGGCGATCGCCCAGCAGGCCCGCACCATCCGGCTACCGATTCACATCACCGAAAAGCTCAATAAGATCAAGAAGGTGCAGCGCGAGCTGACCCAAGAGTTTGGCCGCACGCCGACGCCGGCTGAGATTGCAGAAGCTCTTGACCTAGAGCCAGCGCAAATTCGTGACTACCTGCTCATGTCTCGTCAGCCAGTCTCTCTCGATATGCGGGTGGGCGATAATCAGGATACTGAGCTCCAAGATCTGCTTGAGGATGAGGATGCTTCTCCTGAAGACTACGCCACTCAACAGCTTCTGCGGCAGGATCTCAACAACTTGATGGCCGAGCTGACTCCGCAGCAGCGAGAGGTGTTGTCGCTTCGCTTTGGTCTGAGCGATGGTCGCGAGCTTTCGTTGGCGAAAGTAGGCCAGCGCATGAGCATCAGCCGCGAACGCGTTCGCCAGCTCGAACGTCAAGCGCTTGATCATCTGCGTCGCCGGAAAGCTGCTATGAAGGGCTATTTAGCAAGCTAGTTATGCTATAAGCTTTCGATCGCATCTTCAGTAAGCGCCCCGAGCCTCGCGGTTTGGGGCGCTTGCGTCTACAGAGTCTTGCAGTGAGTCTGCAAAAAGGCAGTCAGGAGGATTCAATGAAGGGCTTAGAACAGCGCCATACTAAACCTCTCTGGGCAGGACAACCGTGGTTTGCTTTTCTCTGCCTGCCAATATGTGCTGCTGCGATCGCTTCAGGATATCGATCCCCAGCTGCAGATGGACCACTGTTTCAGCGACAGGGCGTTAGTGGCGGTCTTCTCCAGACATTAAAGCAGTCAGAGGGAAACACCTCAGAAAGTTTTCAGTTTCCTGAGGGGCGCTACTTGTTCGGTCAAGTGTCAGAACCTGAACAGATAGGTTTTGTGTACGTTGTGTTCATAGCCAAAAACGATTGGTTGACGGGAGCGTTCTACATGCCCCGCTCTTCGTTCGACTGCTTTCAGGGCCAAGTCATCGACGATCGTCTGTCTCTCACAATCCGTAACAGCTACGACCAAACAATTTTTGCCCGTTCAATCCCGCTGGTTGAGCGCCGAGAGGTCATTGCCTCGCAGCATTCAACTACCCTAGGCATAGCTTTAGAGGGCTTCGAAGCCATCAGCGAACTGAGTGATAACGATCATCGGATCTTGGGTATCTGTCAGTCCGAGACTTGGTAGTCCGTTGCTTCGAGACATACTGCGATTGACATGCAATGTTCTTTGGTTTGATAGGCGTGTGAGCGAGAAATATCCCCACACTCAAGCCGTGGGCAATTCGTAACCCATTGAGATAAGATTGTTAAGGCTTCTTCATAAGATGTCGCATTCTGATACGACCTGTGCTCCAGCGTCACAGCGACCTGTTTGTCCTCCACCCCGAGAACTCCTATGACTTCCTCGATTCGCAACGTCGCCATTATTGCTCACGTTGACCACGGTAAAACCACGCTAGTGGATGCCATGCTAAAGCAGTCCGGCATTTTCCGTGAGGGTGAGGAGGTCCCAGACTGTGTCATGGACTCGAATACCCTGGAGCGGGAGCGCGGCATTACGATTTTGTCTAAAAACACAGCGGTGCGTTACCAGGATAAGCTGATCAACATCGTTGATACGCCGGGGCACGCCGACTTTGGTGGGGAGGTTGAGCGCGTGCTCGGCATGGTCGACGGTTGTGTCCTGATCGTCGATGCCAACGAAGGACCAATGCCCCAGACCCGCTTCGTACTGAAAAAGGCCTTGGAGAAAGGGCTTCGCCCAATTGTAGTTGTTAATAAGATCGACCGACCTCAGGCCGATCCTTACGGCGCCATCGATAAGGTATTGGACCTGTTTTTGGAGCTAGGGGCAGACGACGACCAGTGCGAGTTTCCTTATCTATTCGCTTCCGGTTTAGAGGGCTACGCCAAGGACGACTTAGAAGGTGAAAACAAGGATATGGGGCCGCTGTTTGAAGCGGTTGTTAGCCATGTTCCGCCCCCAATTGGTGATGTTGAAAAGCCCCTGCAGCTTCAAGTGACCACCCTCGACTATTCTGAGTACCTTGGACGAATCGTCATTGGCCGTATCCACAATGGCCGTATCCATGCTGGTCAGCAGGCGGCTCTGATCAAAGCCGACGGTTCTACAGTCAAAGCCAAAATTACTAAGCTTCTCGGATTTGAGGGCTTACGGCGGATTGAGATTGAGCAATCAGATGCAGGCAACCTTGTGGCAGTTTCCGGCTTTGCCGACGCCAACATTGGTGAAACGATTACCTGCCCCGACAACCCCCAGGCTCTACCATTGATTGATGTGGACGAGCCCACGCTGCAGATGACCTTCTGCGTCAACGATTCCCCTTTCGCCGGTCAAGAAGGCGATTTTGTCACCTCTCGACAGCTTCGCGATCGCCTAGAGCGGGAGCTAGAGACTAATGTAGCCCTGCGAGTAGACATGACAGATACGCCAGATAAATTTGCCGTATCTGGGCGAGGAGAGCTTCATTTAGGTATTTTGATTGAGACCATGCGGCGGGAAGGCTACGAATTTCAAGTGTCCCAGCCCCAGGTTATTTTCCGGGAGATCAACGGTAAGCCCTGTGAGCCCTACGAGCTGCTGGTACTTGATGTGCCTGATGAATCTTCTGGGGGCTGCATCGAACGGCTAGGGCAGCGCAAGGCAGAGATGCAAAACATGATGGCGGGGGGAAATGGCCGTACCCAGCTTGAATTTGTTATTCCAGCCAGAGGGCTGATTGGCTTTCGGGGCGACTTTATGCGGCTGACCCGAGGCGACGGCATCATGAACCACAGTTTTTTGGATTACCGCCCCATGTTGGGCGAGCTGGAGACGCGGCGCAACGGGGTGCTGATTTCCTTTGAGGAAGGAGTCGCTACCTTCTACGCCCTCAAGAATGCTGAGGATCGAGGTTCATTCTTTATTGAGCCGGGGACAAAGGTCTACAAGGGCATGATTATTGGGGAAAATAACCGCCCTCAAGATCTAGAGCTAAACGTCTGCAAGACAAAACAGCTCACCAACCACCGAGCGGCCAGCGGCGATGAGTTGGTGCAGCTTCAGACGCCTGTCGACATGAGTCTTGAGCGGGCGCTAGAGTACATCGGGTCTGACGAGCTAGTAGAGATTACCCCAGAGTCGATTCGCCTCCGCAAGCTGTCTAAAAAGCTAGCGAAGAAGCGATAGACATAATTTGAGGGCTTCTGTGTATACTTTCGTGGGAACATGGCACTGCCATGTTCCTTTTCAATACATTGTCTAGAACAGCCGAACCTGTTCAGGACCCAGAGAAGACATCTCCAACACGGCCTCCCGGCAGGTGCGAAACGAAAGACGGTGATACCGCGTCGGCCCAAATGCCCTCAGCCCCGCCTGATGCTTTGGCGTCCCGTACCCCTTATTAGAAGCGAGGTCGTAGTGGGGATACTTTTCCGCCAGTCGCACTATTAGACGATCGCGCCAGACCTTAGCCACAATGCTGGCTGCAGCGATCGCTAAGGAGCGGCGATCGCCCTTCACCATCGTGGTTTGGGGCAGCGCTAGTCCGGGAATGGGTTGGTTGCCGTCTATCAAGCATTGGGTCGGCGGCAGATCAAGCCGATAGATGGCTCGCTTCATCGCGAGCAGAGTCGCCTGCAGCACATTGATTCGCTCGATCTCTGGCACCGTCGCCACACCGATAGCGCAGACGGCGTGGGCGCGAATTTGACTATAGAGTTCAGCCCTCCGGATAGGAGAAAGGGCTTTGCTATCAGTCACGCCCGCCTGGGCAAGGCTGGGCTGAACCTCCGCTGGCAGCACAGCCGCCGCGGCGACAACCGGGCCGAATAGCGCCCCTCGCCCAACTTCATCCACGCCTGCAATGATTCGGCGGCTCATGGGTTACTGTCAAATATCTAACTTGCCTGATTGATGTGCCCCAACCAGCTTAAGTGCTAGAGGCCGAAGAGCGGCGGCGGCGGCGGCGGGTTTTTCCCGTATCACCATTGCCATCGCTACCCGCTGCGCCTGCCTCAGCGGGCTCTTGTTCTGTCTGGTTTACAGCGTCCGGCACTGACACACTAGCGAGATTGGGGCTCTCTTCAACCGCCTGTGCAGACGGAGTCTGAATGACTTTGCGGCTCGGTGTGCCATCGCCTTCCGGGGCAGGCGAGCTCGATCTATTGCCCCGAGAGGGAACTGGAAAACTGGGCTCGCTCTTATCGGCGCTAGGGGTAGGTTCAGACTTTTGACCTTGCAGCACATCTGCCATGATCATTTGCTGAACCTGGCGTTGCTCTCCAGGCGCGGCAACGCTGACAATAGCTGTTTTAGGATTTTTGATGGTCTCTGTGGAAAGCACAAGGGGAGAAATACCCATTAAGGCATAGATTTCCTGCTCCTGGGGCGTCATTTCGACTACGACCACCTCCGGCGGCTCGGGAGGTCGATCCCGCCGCTCGCGGCGATCGCTCTTCTCACCGCGGCTTTTTCCTTTTGAACCATTGGCGCTGCTTTTCTCCTCCTCGTCAGGCGTGGGAGTTTCTACGGGCGCGATAGATTTAGCCGCGCTCGCACCAGAATCCCGACGGCGACGGCGACTCTGGCCACCGCGCTCCTGAGGAACAGGCTGAGCATCTCTATTACTGTCGGCATCTGCCACAACTTTGATTGGAGCCGAATCTCGATCCGACGTGGATAGGGCCTCGCGGGTCTCGCCTACCGTAATTACTTTGTGCTGCTGGGGAATATGCTCTATAGGCTCAGCTACCAGGTTTGTGGGCTGCGTTGCATCCCCAGGCAGGTGCACGAGATGGCCGAGACCGCCGCAAGTGGGGCAGCTTTTTCCGAACAGTTCATAAATGTTCTGGCCCTGACGCTTGCGGGTCAATTCGACCAGCCCTAATTCAGACAGTTGTGCAATCTGAGGGCGAGCTTTGTCGGCCTTTAGCTCCCTGTTAAAGGTTTCGAGCACCTGAAGCTGGTCCCGGCGGGCGTCCATATCGATGAAGTCGATGATGATTACCCCAGCCACGTTGCGCAGGCGAAGCTGACGGGCGATCTCGGTGGCGGCCTCGCAGTTGGTCCACAGCACCGTTTCCCGAGAGGTGGCCGAGCGAGTGAAGGAGCCCGAGTTGACGTCAACCACCGTCAGCGCTTCGGTAGGCTCGATGATGATGTAGCCTCCCGACGGTAGGTCAACCCTGGGTTTGAGGGCTTCGCGAATGGCAGCATTGACGCGGAAGAAGTCGAGGATGGGAGTGCGATCGCGGTGGTGGTCGATTAGCACCCCAGTCGGCGTGCGACCGCCGTTCCAGGTGGTCAAATGCTGCTTTACGCGCTTGAGGCCGGGATGGGAATCAGCCACGATCCGGTTGACGTCGGCGCTGTAAACGTCGCGCAGTACGCGCTGAATGAAGTCATCGTCGCGGTTCAACAAACTGGGCGGGCGGGTGGTTTCGGCCTCCTGCTGCACCGTTTCCCACTGAAGCTGCAGCGCCTCTAGGTCCTCAATAATTGCTTCTTCAGGCACCCCTTCGGCTTCGGTTCGCACCAGCAGCCCCATACCGGCGGGCTTGAGCAAAATAGAAAGCGCCCTGAGACGATTGCGCTCTGCCTCGTTACGAATTCGCCGTGATAGGTTGACACCACGTCCAAACGGCATCAGCACCAAGTATCGACCTGGGAGGCTAATATTTCCCGTAAGTCGAGGACCCTTATTCCCTGTTGGCTCTTTCATGATCTGCACCAACGCCTTTTGCTGAGGCGCAAGCAGTTCTGTGATAGGTGCCATAGCCCGCTTGAGGCGAATCGGACCCAAATCACTCACATGAATAAAGCCATTGCGGTCAGCATCTCCGATATTGACGAAGGCTGCATCGATGCTGGGCAGGACATTTTCAACCGTCCCGACGTAAATGTCGCCGACCTGATGGGTCCCTTTAGCAACAATTAGCTCCTGAATTTGGTCCTCTGAAAAGACAGCCGCAATGCGGTGTTGCTCGGCAATAATAATCTGCTTAGACATCCAATTTCCTCAAAACTCTATTTGGCCCCGGGGAATTTCATGCATCGCTCGCAATTCCCACATGGGTGACCGTCGAAAACAATAGCGGTAGCTTACTCTTAAAAACTGACTCCAAATGATTCGAAAAGCAGTCCCTACGGCACAAAGGCTGCACAGGCATCCCATGAGCCGAAAGATTAGGGACATTACTTCGACGAATCTATCCCAAACTCGTTACATCACTTTGAACAGCTCGGCAGCGCTGTGGACAGCCATCTGCCACCTATAGACTTCAACGAATCGTTTAGCCAATTAGAGCTCAGGCACTACACCTGGGCCCGGTCATGCGGATTCATCAAACGTCCAAATCTTTCTGAGGGGAGCCCGCCTACGGCATTCCGCTAGATTCAGCTAGCAGAATGTGGTCAGTAGGCAAATTCCCCTACATGGGGAGCATTATAGCGCGGGTTGTCCGCTGTGCCCATCATCCACTTAAGAATCTGTAGGCCTGCCTAGAGCTAAGTAGGAGGTCATAAATAAACGGTGGGGGGCGAACCCCGTCATTTACTTGTGGCTAGCCACTTAAGACAGGATAAGACGCTGGCGATGGGCATGGAGGAGCTGCATGGGCTGTTGACTGATCTGCTCTAGCATTACGACAACTTGGGCAGGCTGCAGCATTGTGCCATCGTTTCGGCAACTGCCTGTGTAGCTCAGCGTCGCTGTACTTCCGTCTCCCTCGCTGACCGCCCGAAATGCCGGTAGTGGTGGAGCGTCTTCTGGGGTTATGCGGTCCAGGTGATTCAGCCAATCCCGCAAATTAACGACTTTTGTCTTGCCAGATTTAGTCTTCTTGTCAACGCTAATGTCTGTCGACGCTAAAACAGAGCCGATCAAATTCTCCCAGAATGTGGGCTGCTCTGTAGTCGGAGCATTCTGAGTTTCTGGGCCAGTCTGCCCATGGGAATCGCCTTGGGGCACTGCAGCAACGGTGATGAGGTAAGCCGCTTTGTCGAGCTGTTTTGTGGCAGAAGGCTCAGACAGGGGCACTTCTTTCACCGCGTACAGGGGCAAATTGCCAGGAAGCTGTGCCGCAAGCCGCTGCTGAAACAGTTGCGGATCAATGGGCTGGTGAAGTTCGATGTCGACGATCTCCCCAGCGCTGGTCATGCCCAAGGGAAGGGCGCTAGCCGGAGAGATGCGAGGCCCTGGATGATACCCGCCGGTAAACGCCACGGGTAGCGCGGCCCGCCGCAGGGCTCGGTCAAACAGTCTTACCAGATCCAGGTGACTGATTAGGGCCACTTCCCCCAGCTTGCCGAAGTGAACCCGCAGTCGCTGCTGGCGATCGCGGGGAATCTCTGGGGGCTCTAGCGCTGGAATAGACGGCGGTGGGACAACGATGTTGTGACCAAAGTCAGGGCCGCAAATGCCGCAGTGGGAACACCCTTCGAAGGCGCAGTCGGGGACCGTCGCGGCCTCAAGCGCGCTACGCAGATCGTTCTTCAGCCAGGTCTTATCGATGCCGGTGTCGATGTGTTCCCAGGGCAGAGGGGCGTCTAGCAGCTCGGCCAAACGGGCTTCTGGGTTTGATAGCTCGTGTCCTATCGTACGGTCAGACTCAGACGGCGCGTCGGGTATGGCAGAGCGTTCGCTGTGCGGTTCAGCAGTCCGCTCGGCGGGGGGATACTGAAATAGATTCCACTCCCCGGCGTCAACCTGTCGATACTTCCAGCCCAGCCCCGACTCCTCGATCGCCTGCACCCAGGCCCCAAAGGCCCGGTCTAGGCTCTCCCACCAAGCGTCCATGCCGGCACCCAGCTCCCAGGCCCGCTTCACCACGGGGGCCAAGCGGCGATCGCCCCGACCGATGAAGTCCTCCATCGCCGAGATGCGCACGTCCGTAAAGTTGGCCTTCAGTCCGCGAATGCCGCGAAACGCCTCCCGCAGCAGGGTCTGCTTGCGCTTGAACTCGCTAGTAGAGACCGAGTGCCACTGGAACGGCGTATGGGGCTTAGGGGTGAAGTTAGAGATGGTGACCGTGAAGTCGAGGGACCGGCGGCCCTGCTGATGGCAGCTCCGCCGCAGCCAGCGCAGGGTCTCGGCGATGCCCAGGACATCGGCGTCGGTCTCCCCCGGTAGCCCGATCATAAAGTAGAGTTTTACCCGGTTCCAGCCCTGGTCGTAGGCGGTCTTCACCCCCCGCAGCAGCTCTTCGTTGGTGAGGCCTTTGTTGATGATATCCCGCATCCGCTGGGTGCCCGCCTCAGGGGCAAAGGTGAGGCTGCTTTTGCGGGTTCCCCCTACAACGTTGGCAATGTTTTCGTCGAAGCGATCCACCCGTTGACTGGGCAGAGACAGGGAAATATTGTCCTGCTTGAGCCGGTTACGAATCTCCAGACCGACGGCGGGCAGCGCTAGGTAGTCTGAGCAGCTCAAAGAGAGCAAAGACAGCTCGTTGAAGCCCGTCTCGCGGATGCCCTGCTCGATGGTGTCAATCACCGCTTCCGGCGCCACGTCGCGGGCAGGGCGGGTGAGCATCCCCGGCTGACAAAACCGGCAGCCCCGAGTGCAGCCGCGCCGCACCTCGACCGTGAGGCGATCGTGCACCGTCTCTACAAACGGCACCAGCCCCATGGAATAAGCGGGCATGGGGTCCGCCACGCGGCGCAAGATCCTCGGTGGCACCTCGGGGTGGATGGGCACGACGGCGCCGTTCTCGTCGGGCTCATAGAACCTGGGTACATAAACGCCGGGCACTTGGGCCAAGTCCAGCAGCAGATCGTGGCGGCTGAGGCCTGCCGCTTTTCCCTCTTCAATTACCAGGCCAATTTCAGGCAGCAGGTCTTCCCCGTCTCCCAAGGCGATGAAATCAAAGAAGTCGGCGTAGGGCTCTGGGTTGGAGGTGGCGGTTTGCCCCCCTGCGAAGATCAAAGGAAAATCCTGCCCTTGCTGGCTAGCCGCGTCTCGCTCGCGCCAGGTTAGCGGAATATTCGCCAAAGACAGCATTTCCAAAATGTTGGTGGCCCCCAGCTCATAGCTGAGGCTGAACCCCAAAATATCGAAGTCCGTCAGCGGGCGGCGGGACTCAACGGCAAACAAGGGCGTTTGGGTTTGCCGCAGCTTTTCGGCGAGGTCAGGGCCGGGGAGATAGGCGCGATCGCAGAGCTGACGCGGCTGGACATTGAGAATGCTGTAGAGAATGATGTGCCCGAGGTTAGAGGCGCCGACCTCGTATACCTCCGGATAGGTCAACACCCAGCGAACCTCAGCGGTGCTCCAGCTTTTGTGCACGGCACCCCGCTCGTTGCCGAGGTAGCGCGCCGGACGGAGAATGTCTGGGGTCAGAATCTGCTCGATGGTGACAGTCACAGGATAATCACAGGGGGTGGAATTGACCAAGATGGGCTATGGGCCATCATAGCGTTTTCGGTCGTGAGCATTTTGAGCGGGCGATCGCGCCTTTGTCTCCATCCCACCCCCTATCCGTATATCATCCTTGACTTCGAGTGACGAGCGTCACACATAAAGGCCTCCGTAAATCACCGGGTTACTTCCCCTTGTGCGGGAGTATTTTACTGTCACAGTAGGCCTAATCTGAACTGGACTCCCACGATAGATTGAAGGCACTGGCTTAGGATAACTGCCGCTAACCCATGTTAAATCGTTGACCTAGCTCATTGACAGCAGCATGGCCTAAGCCCGCTCACACCTTGAGGATATGGGTATGAAAGCGAACCATGTAATTCGTCAGCTTGTAGAGCAGGCCATCTATATTCGGCGTTTGACCCCCGATATGGAAAATCAAATTAGCTGTGAACTCACTCAACTCGGCTATGTGTCAGACGTAGACTACGAGGCCCTAGAGCTGCTGATGTCTGAGATGGATGCGGGCCGAGTCCAAACAGTTCCCAGCCACTGCGTCTAGCTGCCGTTTAGCTATTCTGGCCTTTGCTATTCTGGCGCTTAAAAATCTCCGGGTTGTCGGAGCAGATATTTTGCACAAACTGACGCAGCCGCTCGCGATTGAGCCGATTCCCGCAATGTTCTGCGGTATGGAGCAGCGGAATTACTTCCACATCTAGAGCAGGCCGCAGCAGAGACGGCGGACACAGAAGGTCAGCTTCTTCCCGCAGATTGTAGAGCGTTGGCGTTGAGCTGTCTGACAGATGCTTTGGATCCTCTGACTGGGCGCAGCCTTCGGTCGCTGTATCTAGCAACATAATCGGACGCACCCAGGCAAGCTGACGCGACTCGACGGTTTGGATAAGCTCAACATAAAGCGTCTGACCCTGGTGATCGATGCAGTGAATGGGGTATGTGATTTGACTCATGCAGACTCACGGAGCAACAGGTTATACTGTATAGATAACGCACGGGGCTGTAACGGTTTCGACGTTTTGGCGAAAGTTATTTCGTGATTCAGGCCGAGAGGGAGTCCACTCTCGAAAATCAAGGCTCAAACACACGTAACTGCGAACAACATCGTAGCTTTTTCTCGCAAGGCCGCACCTGCTGTTGCCTAAGCATCTCTCATAGATCGCGAGAGTTCACGGCTTGACTCCGTTAAGGGCTGTGAACCTAACCCCCAACGGATGCTCTAGCTGTTGTCTTTGGTCGACAGCTAGCTAAGACTTCACTAAAGAATCCTACGTCCGGGACAATGGACGATCCCCGCCCGCAGGGTCACGCGGGCTAAGCCTGTGAATGAGCGGAATATGACTACCCAGAGCGGACACGGGTTCGACTCCCGTCAGCTCCATTTCCCGCCTACCCAGCTTCAAAGATTCACTTTAGGAGGTTCTACGGTGTCGGTTGAAACGATTGAAAAGCGTTCAACTGTGCGTAAGCACGCCCCGCAGTATCGCGTTCTTCTCCACAATGACGACCACAATCCGATGGAATACGTGGTTGAGGTCTTGCTTAAAACGGTGGCGGGGCTGACCACGCCTCAAGCTGTCGATATTATGATGCAGGCGCACACTGACGGGATGGCCGTTGTGATTGTCTGTGCCCAGGAGCACGCGGAATTTTATTCTGAGACTCTGAAATCTCACGGTTTAACCAGCACTATTGAGCCGGCTGACTGATTACGAAGCTCTAGGCGCTAAAATTCTAGACAGTCGAATCCTGGTCAAGACCTGTCCAATCGAGCCTAATTAGCGTACTATCGTTTGACTTTAGTACGCCTCTTTGTGCAATGAATCCTATGCTTTCGGTGGATTGGCTTCACTATTATCGCCGTTTGGCAAATGGCTTGTTTGTCGTGGTCGATTTGGAGACCACTGGGGGAGACTGCCAGCGCGATCGCATCACGGAAGTTTCGGTGCTGCGGGCATCCCTAAAGTCAGGCATTCAGGAGCAGAAGACCCACCTGATCAATCCTGGGGTTGATATCCCCGAAAAAATCGTTCATCTCACCGGCATTACGCCAGAGATGGTGGCCGACCAGCCAACTGCTGAACAGGTGCTGCCGCAGTGTCGCGCCTGGCTAGAGCGCGGGGTTTTGGTAGGGCACAATATCGCTTTTGACTACGGCTTTCTGCGGGCTGCATTTGCCCGGCAGGGACGGCCATTTCACAAATCTTCCGCCCTGCAGCTCTGCACCGTACAGATGGCTCGGCTGATGCTGGCCGATCTCCCCTCAAGGCGGCTGCCAAAGCTCGTCAAGCACTTTAAGTTTGATGTCGGCGCCTCTCACCGCGCAGCGGCGGATGCTCAAGCCTGCTGGATGCTGCTAGAGATGTTGCTGACAGACATTCAGACCAAAAGGGACAAAACGCTGCTGCAGCGGTTTCGGCAAGAGTGGATTCCCCTCAAAGTGGCAGCGCGACTGCTGAACTGTAGCTGTGAAGATGGATTCGGGCTGATGGCAAAAGCCGACATCCCCCATCGCCTCTCTGGGCGATCGACTCATAAGACGCCGATGTACCGGCGAGGCCATGTGGAAGATCTGGTGTGCTCTCAGCAAGGCATTCAGCTCTCTTTGGTTTAGGGCACTGTGCCTTCCGTCAACCCGTTGCACATCTTGACCAACGGTGTAACGCTCTAAGTATTGCTGCTCTGTTGCACCCTCTCGCTGAACTGCACTATCTCGCTGAACTGCACCATGCCCTGCTCTCCGCAAACTCCGTCACAGACTACTTCTCTACCCAATCCCAGACGCTGGACCTGGCGCGGATTCTCCGTTGTCTATCAAGCTATGGAACCAGATGGTATCGCCGTAGGGCCTGAGCATCCCAGTTCGGCGGTGGTTCTTATACACGGGTTCGGGGCTTCGTGGGGCCACTGGCGACAGAATATCTCGGCCCTTGCCCAAGCCAACCGAGTCTACGCGATCGATCTGATTGGGTTTGGTGGTTCCGACAAACCAGCCCCTGAACAACTCCCTTATACCTTTGAGACCTGGGGGCAGCAGGTGGCTGACTTCTGCCGAGAAGTCGTGGGGGAGTCGGCATTCTTGGTGGGTAACTCCATTGGCTGCATTGTGGCGCTGCAGACGGCAGTGAGCGCACCCGATTTAGTGCGCGGCGTGGCTATGCTCAACTGCTCCCTGCGATTGCTTCACGATAAGCGGCGCTCGACTTTGCCCTGGCACCGCCGCGTGGGTGCACCTATCTTGCAGCGGCTTTTAGGCATTCAGTGGCTAGGCTACGGTTTTTTTAAGCTGCTGGCGCGGCGCGGCACGGTGAAAAATGTGCTGACTCAGGCCTACGCTTCACCAGAGCGCGTGACGGATGAGCTTGTCGAGATGCTGCTGCAGCCTTCAAGAGACCCAGGGGCAGCGGACGTTTTTTTGGCCTTTACGCGCTATTCTTCGGGGCCTCTGCCGGAAGAGCTATTAGCTGCTTTAGAAGACAGTGATATCCCTATTCTAATTCTGTGGGGTGTGGATGACCCTTGGGAGCCGGTAGCGATGGGTCGAACTTTGGCTCAGTTCTCCTGCGTTGAAGATTTCATTCCCCTCGAAAACGCTGGGCACTGTCCGCAGGATGAGGTTCCGGAACAGGTCAACGCTATCTTGAATCGGTGGCTTCGCTCGCAAGCTCTAGCAGCGGAAGCTTAAGCGTAAAGCTGGTGAGATTATCCCTGCTGATGAGTGAAATATGACCATTGAGGTATTGGACAATTTGCTTCACTAGCGCCAGCCCCAAACCCGTTCCGCCTTGATTGCGCCGGTCGCTGCTGCGGCCACGATAAAACTTCTCGAAGATGCGCTCTTGCTCAGCTCTGGGAATGATGACCCCCGAGTTGCTGACGCTGAGCTGTAGTCCTCTATCGTCTGAATGAACATCGATATTGATAAATTCCTGGGGCGGTGTGTATTTGCAGGCGTTATTGATCAGTTCCGCGATGATCCGCTTGAGGCACTCCACATCGGACACAATAGAGGGCACCTCTGTGACGATTGACAAGCGCAAGTGTTGACGCCCTGCTCTGGCACGCTCTCGAAACCCGTCCACAATTTGAGTAATCCAAGGCTCGATTTCTATTTCGCTGGGCGTGAGTACCTGCTGTCCTGCGTCTAGCCGCTGGAGATCAAGCAGGTCATTGATCAAGGTCAATTCTCGCTGGGTTTCGGATCGAAGAATTTCAAGATACTGTGTAACCCGGGGGTCAGCGATCGCCTGCTGGCTCAAGGTCAGCTCCAGCATTTTAACGGTCATCTTGATATTGGTAATCGGCGTCCGCAGCTCATGGGATACCGTGCTCAAGAAGTTGTCTTTTAGATCTCCCAAGGTTTCTAAGGATTTAACCTGGGCCTGAGACGCTTGGTAGAGCCGGGCTTGACGTAAACCGATGGCGCATTGACTCGTCACCTGTTGAACCAGCCGCCGCTCTGACTCATTGAACGTTGAATATTGGGGCCGCGATAACCACAGGTCTCCAATCACCTGCTGACCGTCCGTAATTGGGCAAGCCAAGGTTGTGCTGTAGGGTGCCGGTAGGCGATTACAGCTTGTGGTGTGCGTCGAAAACTGAATGGTGCTGCCTTCGCGGAGGGTTGCATAGACGGGGCTATGGTCTGACATCGGCTCCAGGTGCCTGTCTATCAGGCTACACACATCAATTGTGGCGTAGTCATAGCGGATCTCAACCGTGTTCTGCTCGGGATCATAGAACCCCACGGTGCAGCGATCGAGTATCAGGGTTTCGCACAGCTCACGAATGACGGTCTCAAAAATGTATGACTCACTCAAACTGTCCCGAATTTTTTCTGTGATCCGCTTGATAGCAGCTTCAAAGTTGAGCGCCTGCTCGAGATGCTGCGTTTGGTGACGAACCCACTGGGTCAGCTCGTGGCTCCGCTGTTGCAGTTCCTCGCAGCGCTGAACCCGCTGTATGGCTAGGGCAGCATGACTGGCGATCGCGATCGCGAGCTCGCTCTCAGGTGCCGATTGCATAAAGCCAGACGGCTTGAATCTCTCCCGGGGTTCAGTCGATAGAGACAGCAAAATAGCGCCCCACAGGCTCCCTACAGCGTAAATAGGAATAAATAAGATGGTCTGGCTAGGCCAATGGTGATCGGACAGAGAATTCGGTGGTGGCAGCAGCACGACCTCATCTCCCATGCTGCTCTGCAGACAATCAGACATCAGCGGGGCCAGCAGTGGACTTGACTGCAGCTTGACCCGCTTACCTTGGCGGAGATAGCCGGCGAGACTGTTCGCTCTCGAACGCGTTAGGTGGTCTGCGAACGCCTGTTCCACGCTGGGGGCCAATTGAATCCACTGCCACTTGCCCTGAGCATCATAGGTGCCCACACCCAAGAAGCCTGGCAGCAGTGCCTGACACCCTGCTGCAGTCGCTTGAAGAATCTTGGACGCACTTAATGCGCTGTAGATAGCATGAATAACGCGGTTTAAGCCGGATTGAGACGGACTCTCGTTTTTAGAGTTGTGGAACTCGATGTCTTCTATCGCCACGAGGTAGCTTGGCTCAGCATCCACACCACTGGCCTCAGGCAGGCAGGTCGCCTGCGCCCTCATCACCTGCCCTTCTTTCCCTATCAAGAAAATAGATCGGGGGTGTGGAACGTCTTGAGCTGCTGGGGATAGCAGACGCATAATAGGCGAGAAAAAAAGCTCCGAGACGGCTAGCTGCAGCAGTTCGGACAGTGCATAGCCCACGAGATTGCAAAACTCTGGGTCGGCGTCCAAAAACTGCCCCGATAGGCTGACGCGACAGCACCCAAAAGGTCTGCAGATATTAGGCTGGGTAGAAGAGGGAAGTAGATGCACAAACGTTGGATCCTGAATTAAGATTTTCCGCTCGAAAATGCGTCACCGCTTAGTGAGTGGCTCAGAGTCAATTATTAGGTTTAGTAGACTTTGAACCCAGACGTTAAGCAGGCGATTGGCAAAGCGCTGCTCGCTAGCCGTTTTGTCCTGGTTGTCTTGTTCTAGCCATCTATAATCTAACCATCTATGGTCTAGCCAAAAGCTTCTCGCAAAGTCCTCCTGAGCGGGATACTCTGTGGAGTCAAAACCAAGGTTATCTGCCGTTTTGAGGATTGACTTTGGCTGACTCACATAGTAAAAGGCACTACACGTCAGTTAGTCAAGCGGTATGCAACGTACTGTATTGCTACGGATTCTTCCCAACATAGACGAGGTTTATGAGCTCTTTACGGTGTAGGGAATGGAGAGCATGAGGCTATTTGGTCAGCATCCAGTTTTTACCGCTGTTGATCTCAACCACCAAGGGAACAGTAAGGTTTACTGCTGCCTCCATTCGCGCTTGAATTTGAGGCTTGAGCTCCTCCCATTCCTCCGGTGGCACCTCGAACACCAATTCATCGTGGACCTGGAGCAGTAGCTGGGCATTGTAGCCCTTGAGAAGCTGGTGGAGCTGCGCCATGGCAACTTTGATAATGTCAGCACTAGAGCCCTGAATTGGCGCATTGGCCGCCGCCCTGAGCTGCCCAGCGTCATAGACCCCAGGAGACTTGACCTTGGCTAAATCTATAGCATCGACGTCAGCGCCCCGCAGCGCCTTGAGCTTACTGCTGGTGAAGTTGAAGTAGCGGCGCCGCCCTTGGATTGTGGTGACATAACCTTGGGCGATCGCCTCGCGCTGCATTCGCTGCAGATACTCAAACACTTTGGGGTAGCGATCGTTGAACCGCTGAATGAACAGGCGAGCTTCATCGCGGCCCACCCCCGCCTCTCGGGCAAACCGCACGGCGCCCATGCCGTAGATGACGCCAAAGTTAATGATTTTGCCGAGCCTGCGCTCTTCGGAAGTCACCTCGTCCCGGTCGAACAGCAGCCGCGCCGTCAGCCGGTGGACGTCTTCGTTGTTTTGGTAGGCGCTGACCAGCACGGGCTCCTGACTCAGGTGGGCTAGAATGCGTAGCTCAATCTGGGAATAGTCAGCGGCCACGAGCTGCCAGCCCGGCTGCGGGACAAACGCCGCCCGAATCCTGCGGCTAAACTCGGTGCGGATGGGAATATTCTGTAGGTTTGGGCTGGATGAGGAGAGCCGCCCCGTGGCCGTAACGGCCTGGTTAAAGTCGGTGTGGATGCGCCCCGTATCGGCCCGCACCAGGTCGGGCAGGGCGTCTACATAGGTTGATTTCAGCTTAGAGAGGGTGCGGTATTCGAGCACCGCGTCGATCACGGGGTGGTCGCCCTGCAGCTTTTCCAGGGTGGCGGCGTCGGTAGAGTAGCCCGTCTTGGTTTTGCGGGACTTGCGCCGGTCTAAGTTGAGGGTGTCAAACAGCAGCTCGCTCAGCTGCTTCGGCGAGCCCAAGTTAAACTCGGTGCCCGCATCCTGGTAGGCCTGCTGCTCCAAGGCCGTCAGGTCTTGCTCTAGGGTCTTTGAGAGGCCGTTGAGGTAGCCCGTATCGATGCGAATGCCGCAGTACTCCATCTCCGCCAGCACAGGCTCTAGAGGCAGCTCAACCTCCTCAAAAAGCTGCGCTAGCTCAGGGGCCGACTCCAGCTCGTGGCGCAGCGGCTCCACCAGCAAAAACGTCGTGTGAACGTCTTCGCCGCAGTAGTGGGCCACGGCTTCAATGCTCACATGGTCAATGGTCTTCCCTTTGGGCACAATGTCGCCGTAGCTCTGAACCGACACGTTCAGATAGCGCAAAGCTAAATCCGTCAGGTTGTGGCTGGCCTCAGGGTTGAGCACGTAGCTGGCCAGCATGGTGTCAAACACGACCCCGGCCAGCTCAATGCCCTGTGCCCTCAGCACTAAGCGGTCAAACTTCGCGTTCTGCAGAACCTTGGGGTAGTCGGGACTCTCTAAGATAGGGCACAGCGCCTCCAGCACGTCAGCCAGTGGCAAGCAGCGTCCCTGCTGGTGTTTTAAGGGGATATAGGCCAGCGCTTCAGGAGCCGCTCCCCAGCAGCAGCCCAGGCCAACAAGTTTGGCGTCCCGGGGCTCTAGGGCGGTGGTTTCCGTATCCCAGGCGACGGGGTGGGCCGCATCGGTGCAGTCTTCTAGCGTCTTGAGCAGGGCAGCGAGCTTCTCGGGGGTATCAATAATCTGTGGGGCGATCGCAGCTTCCGTCACTGCCTCGCTGGCCTCGGTATCTGCAGCACTAAAGAACCAGGTATCGCCGTCTTCGGGGGCGGCCAGTAGAGCTTTACCGACTGATTCAGGCTCAGTCACGTCTACCGTCTGCCCCGTGAAAATTTGCTGCAGGCGTGGCAGGGTCTTGAGAAACTGCCGCAGCTCTAACCGCTCTAACAGGGGCGCAAGCTGATCGACGTCAAAACCCGTCAGCTTGCACTGGCTCACCTCTAGTTCGATGGGGACATCGAGGTGAATTTGGGCCAGGTATTGAGAATGGAGCGCTGCCTCCCGATCTGCCTCTAGCTTCTTGCGGGTAGCGCCTTTAATCTCATCTAAAGAGGCATAGATGTTCTGCAGGCTGCCAAACTGGTCGAGCAGCTTGACGGCAGTCTTTGCCCCCACGCCCTTAACCCCAGGAATATTGTCGGAAGGATCGCCGCATAGTGCTTTGTAGTCGACCACCTGGGCCGCTGTCACCCCCATCTTCTCGCTTACCTGAGCTTCCCCAATTTCCATCGCTCCGGCGGAGGCCCTGGGGCCAAAGGTGCTGCTGAGATAGAGTACGCTGACCCCCTTCTCGTCATCCACAAGCTGGAATAGGTCGCGATCGCCGCTGAGAATTTTGACGCGATAGCCCGCTTGGGTACCCAGTCGCGCCAGGGTGCCAATGATGTCATCTGCCTCGTACCCTTCTAGGACCATCGCGGAAATGTTCAGCGCGGCCAAGACCCCCTGCAGGTTCTCTAGATCGGGCAGAAAGTCTTCTGGGGCGTCGGGGCGCCCCGCTTTGTAGGTATCGTCAGCGTCGTGGCGAAAAGTGGGGCCACCTAAATCGAAAGCTACTGCTGCATGGGTGGGGGTTTCAGCCTGCAGCATGTCGAAAAGGGCCCGCAAAAATCCGTAGGACACGCTTGTCGGAATCCCGGTTGAGGTGCGGAGACCGCCGTCCGCCCCCCGGCTATGGGCAAAGTAAGATCGAAACGCCAAAGAATGACCATCCACCAGAATGAGCAGCGGTGTTGGGTCAGAAGATGCAATGTCCATAGTCGTATAGTTTGGCATCTCGCCTTACCACGTTGGCCCAGGCTATCTCAGGCCGGCTAATTTTCGGGCAGCTCGCTCAAACTGGCTATCTCAAACCAAATACGCATCGAGCAGCGTCGCAGGATGACAAGCCCCTGAATCAAAGCCTTTGACGGTGTGCTATGGAGGAGTTTTAAAACAGAAAAGGTACCGACGACTGTCCGCGTTTCGTCTCGGTACCCATTCTGGTTCGCTCCTCACACGCTTATTAGATTACCATGCTGGTGAGAGCTTGTCAGCCCTTCCAGAAAAATTCTCCTGTTTCTTCGACTTCAGAGCCGAAACTAATGAGCGCATTTTCAAAAGACAACGCGATTTGCCTATGGTGCGACTAAGTCTCCAGCTACGGACTTCAGTTACGGTGTATTCCTGACTACAGTATCGGTGGGGGCACGATGCCAGCCGCCGTGAGCAATTTGCCTAGGGCCTGCTGCGTGGCTCTAACTAGGCCTAGCTCAGCCTGCGCTTCTAGAACTCTCTGTGGGGAGGCGACTTGTGGGGAAGCGATCGCACCAGACCCACTCCAGCCCGTCAGCCCTGCATTCCGAAGGGGTCGACACTCTCTGTGAAAAGCCTCAAAAGCCCGACCAATCTGGCTTGTGCCTCTGGCGTAGGCTAGCGACAGCGGATCAGGCCTAGATCCGGCTTTGATTGCACACTTAGCTACATCATCCAGGGTTTTAATCAAAGTTTGTAGCAGCATTTGATGCACCTCACCGATCGCCCGCAGCCTATGGCCCGCAAGCCAGGGAATCGGTGATGCTCCGGCCTTTGGCGCGAAGCTGGCTTCCACGATAGCGTCTACATCAGAACATTCCATCTTAGGGATGTCAGTCTGGCCTATTAAACCTTGCTCCAGAGAAAGTCTGAGAATAGAGCAGCAGCGAGCGTAGGCATGGATAGCGCGAAAGTCCACCTCTGTGGATTTCTGGGTGGACTTCTGGCAAGACTGCAGCGGCAGAACGTTGGCAGACTCCCCATCCGTCAAAGTATGCAGCCATTGGGCTACACCAGACGCAGTGAGAGAGACTTGGATCCACTCGCCCTGCTGCGCGATGAGGATGTGGGGTACGAGCCAGCCTATAGAAGGTCTAAAATCGCCCCTATGAGCCAGCTGCTTGGGGATTTGTCCCTCTACTATGCCCTGTGCTATGTGCTGAGGTGACCTTCTTAGAGCGCGAGCTAGCCTCAGCGCGATCGAAGACTGATAAATCAGTGGACGGGGCTGATGAATCTCGAGGCGAGCGAGTTCAGAGACCCACAGATGTTTCGCCCAGGTATCCGGTGAGACCTCGCTATAGTGATTTACCGCAATTTGCAGTAGCAGATGCTCTACCACAAGTCCTATAGATAGGGACTGAAGTATGCAAGGGGCGCATTGGGTGTAAAAGTACCGCATTATCGCTTGGCTGCCTCACTTGTAGGGCACATCGGTTCAAGGACATATCACTGTATCCTGGCGTACGTTGAATCCCTATGCATCGTTGTAGCTTGAACTATGTGATATTTTCCGAGGGTCACCTAACTATAGTTCGGGGTATATGGCCATTTAGCGTAAAATATGCCTATCATTAGAGTCAGGTTGTCGGTGTTGTGTATATCTACGGTGAAAAAAGTATCCAAGCGTAGTGCTCGTAACAAACGAACAATGCAACAAGCTCGCTCTAGGAATTATTCTTGAGATGAGTCCAGCGTTATTCGACATTGGTGCGATCGCTATCGTCAGTATTTTCACAAAACTGTATATTGTTGTCCTGATTTCGGTGGGTTCGTCATGTACATAAGGTCATGTTGGATAATACTGACTTAACGTCCTTAAAGCTCAGCCTAATGGCTCCGCATCGCACCCGTCTGTAGATTTGTTGTTTGAACTCATTGAAACCCTCTTTGATACCGGAACCTGCCTTCTATGTATTCAGTATCCTCAGCGTCTGATTCACCGCGGCCATTTCTCACATGGCAGCGCATCATCGATTGGGCCCAGGAACATTACCGCTGCCGCACGTTTAGCAAAGATGAGCGCGTTCCCTCGCGTCCTGGGCTACTTTATCTCGTTCAGCGCGGCGCCATTCGCCTTGTTGGCGATGCCTGCGCCTCTGACAGCGAGGAAGAAACGTCACAGCTGGCCCAGATGAATGCAGAAGAAGCTTTTCTTGGCTTTGTGGGCGCAGGTCAGCCCTTTGAAATTGTTGCCCAATCTCCCTTCACGCTGCAAAGCTTTGCCCATGTCGATCAGACCTCCGTTATCTGGATGTACTGGCATGATCTAGATAACTGGCCTCACTTTCGCCGCGAGGTGCTAGACGCGTTTCGCTATCAGCACCAGCGCAAACTGCTGTGGCTCAGCACGTTGGGCCAGCGCCGCACGATTGATCGCCTTTTGGGTTTCTTGACGCTGCTGATCGAAGAATTTGGCGAGCCTTGCGAAGCTGGGTACTGCCTTCCCTGGACGTTGACCCATGCTCAAATCGGCAGCGCTATTGGCTCAACCCGCGTCACCGTGACGCGCCTAATGGGAAAACTGCGCCAGCGCGGCCTGATTAGCAACTACGGGGACAACCTACTTTGCCTTCCATCACGCACGAACCTCAAAGCTTGAGCAATAAATACCCAAAACCTATCTCCCGCCAGGCGCTCCCCTGCCCCAAAATAATGTGCCTGCGAATCCGAGCGCCTCGGGAGTCAAATTTCAGATTCTTTATATCGTTGTTTCAGCGACCGTCCCTGCAACAGGCTGCCTAGCCCCTTTGGCAATAGGGGCAGAAAACTGCGGTAGGATCTCTTTTACAAAAGCCTCAGCAGCCTTAGAGAGATAGCGATTTGGGTTAATAATCACTGAAAGAATGCGGGTCACGACTAGGCCTTCAATCTTTGCCCTATGGAGAACGCCCATCTGTAGCTCTTTTTCAATCGCCGAGATTGAGACAAATGATGCACCGAGGCCAGACTGTACCGCATTCTTGATGGCTTCAATGGAGTTTAGCTCCATCTCAATTTTCAGGCGCCTGGTTTCAATGCCGCTGCGGCTCAAGACGTTGTCAATCACCTTGCGAATTGTCGATTGGGAATCTAGAGCAATGAACTTCAGCTTGTAGAGATCGTCTTTTTGAATGGTAGCGCTGCGAGATAGGGGATGCAAAGCGGGCAAAATCAGCGCTAGCTCGTCTTCAGCATAGGGCGAGATGTCTAGCGGATCTTGCAGCTCCGGGGGCACTTCCCCACCGATAATAGCCAAATCGATCTGTCCATTGGCAACGCTCCAAGCCGTGCGGCGGGTTGAATGGACGTGTAGCTGGACGGCGACGTCGGAGTAAGTCTGGCGGAAGCGGCCAATCATGCGGGGCAGTAGGTAGGTGCCCGTGGTCTGGCTCGCGCCAATAATTAGGGTGCCGCCCTGAAGATTCTGCAGGTCTTCAATTGCGCGGCAGGTCTCTTGGCACAGCGACAAAATGCGATCGCCATACTTGAGCAGCAGGTGGCCCGCTTCGGTCAATTGAGCGCGGCGGCCTCCCCGGTCGAATAGGGGAACGTCGAGCTGGCGCTCTAGATTTTGCACTTGGAGGCTAACGGCAGGCTGGGAAACATACAGGCTATCTGCAGCACGCTTAAAACTCCCCTCAGCCGCGATGGCCCTAAGTATGCGGAGCTGGTCTAGCGTGAAGGGTAGGTCAGACATAGTGTAGAAAGCCAGAAAAACAATTTTTGAGTAACAGTTCTGTTGGACCCACCGCTGATGTCCTGTATCCATCCACGACTAGCGCAGCCGCAGCCACTATTTGTCAAGAATTCAGCGTTCGAGCGTAATTGTGCACAAGTATAGAGGCCACAAGCATAAAGCATTAGGCTAGGATCGAGGGATAGAATCTACCCCAGATCTGCAGATGGCACTTCTGAATTTACCAGGAATTGCCGCACCCCGCAGTAGATTATTGTAAAACTGGCGCTGCGGGCCGATGTTGATGCCTAGATATGGCAACCCAGCCGACTAGACAGTGCTACGCAGCTAAAAGTCCAAGGCCCAGCAGCAAGCCGCTCCAAAAATGCAGCGCAACCGCAACGAATTTAGCGCTGCTGATCTGGGCCGGGCTGCTGTGATGGCGCTGCACAAATCGTGAAAGTCGGTAGGCGAGGGGCGCACTGCCCAACATGATTAGCACTTGAAGCGGCAATTGGCCCAGTCCCACGCCTGCGATCGCCACCAGATAAATGCTGACGCTCATCCCGACCACGAGTTTCGCGCCGCGCCCCGTACCCAAGCGAACAATTGGCGATCGCTTCCCGGCTGCGGCGTCGTCTTCAATCTGGTGAAAGTGGGAGCAAAACAAAATCAAGCTGGTGGAAATTCCCACAATGGCTGACGCCGTTAAGCTTGACCAGCTCCAAGTTTGGTTTTGACTGTAGTAGGCGGCAGAGACCGCTAGCGGACCGAAGGTGACGAAACAGATGGGTTCTCCCAAGCCCTGGTAACCCAGCCGAAAGGGAGGGCCTTGGTAGCTGTAGCCCAGCGCACAGCAAAGGGCAACAATCCCAAGAATAGTCACGTCCTGCTGCCACCAGGCGATCGCAGCGATGCCCAGCAGCCCTACTCCAAGAAAGCCGTTGGCGATCCAGAAAACGAGGACCCTATTGCGCGTCAGATTGACTACAGAATGGGCTTTGTTGCGGTCGATGCCGGTCTCCGCGTCAAACACATCGTTACTGAGGTTGAGCCAGGCCACAATGGCGATCGCCGACAGCAAAAACGCGCCAAAAGTGCGCCAGTCGATCTGCCCTCTCTGGGCCCAAGCCACGGCTGAGCCGACCCAAATGGGAATTATCGCCACGCTGTACATGGGCGGCTTAATGGCGGCGAGCCACAGTTTAGACGTTCCAGGCACCGATTGGGCGGGGCTAGAAACCTGCTTCGTGGTCATGGGCAGGACTTGTCATAACAACGCGGATATTTGCTACACCATTGTAGGCCGCAGACGGCACGCGATAAAAGGACGTCAATTTTGGCCAATCTGTGAGCCCAGGCGCCATCTTGGGCAACTTAGCTGTAGCACTCACCAGCACGCACTCATTCGCATCATCAGGAGTCCCAACCTATGGTCAGGTCAGCTACCCAACAGCACATTGCAGTGACCCTAGTCGCCATCGTTACGACAGTCACCACGCTCTCCGTGACCTATCATCTGCTGAGGCGATCGCAGTGCCTGTCCATTGAGTCCACGCTGCGGGCCTCAATGAATCAAAATTCGCCGTCCTGTGTTGTCAAGGCGTCACGAGACAAGGCAGCGCGGCTGTGATGGATGGATGCGCGCCACCACTTCGTAATTAATCGTTCCCATCCAGGCCGCGAGCTGCTCCGCGCTAATCGCTTCATCGCCATCCCGGCCTAGCAGCGTGGCGATCGCCCCAGCTGAAATATTGGGGAGATGAGTCACGTCGACCATCATCATATTCATACAGATTCGCCCGCAGATGGGTGCCCGCTGGCCCCGAACCAAGACATAGCCCAGATTGGAAAGACGGCGATCGTAGCCTTCGTGATACCCCAGTGGCAAAACCGCAATTTTCATAGGGTACACGGCCCGGAAAGTGCGGCCATAGCCGACGTAGCCGCCGGCTGGAACCGATTTCACCTGAGCGATACGGCTTCTCCAAGCCAGCGCGGGCTGAAGCTGGGGCAAAAACCCGTCGGGGGCATTGGCGCTCTGGAGCATGGTGGCATAGGTCTCAGTTGAAGGCCACAAGCCATAGGCCGCTATCCCCACGCGCACCAGCGAACCATGGGCCTCTGGCCACAGGAGCGTAGCCGCTGAGTTAGCAGAGTGAACCATGGGTAAGGCAATGCCGACCTGTGAGAAAGCAGCCTGCGCCTGCAACAGCTGCGTCAGTTGGTGCCGGGCAAAGCGGTGATCTGTAGTGTCTTCGATGTCGGCGTAGTGAGTGGTAATCCCTTCTAGGGTGATCCCCTCTAAAGCGCCAACGAGGCGGGCTAGCTCAATGGCGTCCTTTAGCTCTAAGCCCTGGCGGTGGGTTCCGGTTTCAATTTTGAGGTGCACTGGAATCGTCACACCAGCAGCCTGTCCGGCGGCGGCAAAGGCCTTGGCGACCTTGGCGTCGTACAGCACAGCCCGCACTCCGGTTTGAGCAATGATGTGCGCTTGGGAGGGGAGCACATGACCACAAACGTAGATGGGGGCGTCGATTCCCATCTGCCGAATGGCCGCAGCCTCGTAGGCAAAATTCACAATCAGCCAGTCTGCGCCAGCATCGATAAAAGCCTTCGCACAGGCAGATAAGCCGTGACCGAACGCATCAGATTTGACCACAACTCCCAGTCTGACGTCTGGGCCAATTCGCTGCCGGAGCATCGCGATGTTGGTGTGGATAGCAGAGCGGCTGACCTCGCACCAAGAGGTGCTAGCAGCGTAGCGCTGATCAGGCTGAACGGCTGTGACCACGCAATGTTCTCCAAGCTCGGCCCAATCATTCTGCCATATGATTCGGCGCTGGATTATTTAGGGGCTTAGATTGCGTCCTCGATCCGCGTCTCCAAATATTGGCCGATCATCTGCTGCTCTCCAGCGCGGGAGATGATGGTTTGCCGCGTTCGGTAGCGATCGCCGATGAGCTTAAGCTCCTCTTCAAAAACGGAGCTGTTGTACTCGGTGCGCAAGCACAGGGTTTGGGGATTGCTGAAGTAGAAGTCTGCAGTCACCGGCTTGGGCGTGGCAAAACCGCGATCGCGGTAGAGCGTGCTCCCTAGCGCGCCAAAGACTGTCTTTCCCCTTGACTGCTTTTTTCCTGAAACAGAGTCCATGCTGTCCCAAGTCACCTGAGCCCCGCAAACCATAGACTGCGACAGCTTGAGCTGGTGACGTAACGAAAGCTCTACCAGCTCTGGCGCTCCCTGCGGCAAGAAATGAACCTCGATTAGACTGACAAGCTCTTTTATTTCTCCTTCAGGAAGCGTGTAGTAGCGGCGCTCAGAACGCCAGCGGCCCTGGCTATGGTCAAAAAATGAAGCAATGAGCTGCTCACTCTTGGATAGAGCTGACATCAAAGATAGATTCACGGGGTTGGGCCTCCGGGGGCTAGCGCTTAAGCGTTTGCTCAAGGGTCAACAGTGCACAAATTGCTGACAATGGACATTAGATTTCAATTTTCTTAATATTAGCGACTGGAAGCTTGGTTGGCAATGGATTTCTGTTCAGGTCGCTAGTGCCATGTCCTCCGGCGGTGTCTGCGGATAGTGTCTATCGCACTGTCCAGGGCGCTGAGGATTTGGCAGTGGACAGTAGCGCTGCGGGCAGACTGATACACTGAGGCCAGCAGGCTAAAGCTATCGAGGGCGATCGCTAGCATCAATAACGCTTTAATGCATTGAATTCTGTTGATTGCGTCACATTTCTTCACAAGCGCATCAACTCTTAACAACTTGTAAAAAACAAACACTCGGCCCCGTTGTATAAAGAGTCCTGGAGGGGGTTTTTGGGATGTTCGAGGCTTCTTTGGCTCTGCAAATGCCAAGTTTTGCTGGATTCTCATTTTCCTTGGGTGATTCTCAGATTTCTGGCGATTGCAAGCTACCCTGCAGGGGTAAGTCGAGCTGGCCTGTTCGTCTAATCACTCACCCTCTGGGCCTAAAGCAGTTTGATTAGGTCCTCTTGCGAAAACGAGGTTGCTCCGCAGGACGCTGATGTTAGTCACGTCGGGCGCAGTAGCTCTGTTTTCTAACTTTTTATAAACCAACTTGACCAAATCTAGGAGTGTTCTGTCAATGTTTGACGCATTCACTAAAGTCGTTTCCCAGGCTGATACCCGCGGTGAGTATCTTTCTGATTCTCAGCTTGATGCCCTGAACCAGATGGTTGCTGAGAGCAACAAGCGTCTGGATTCTGTTAACCGCATCACTAGCAACGCATCTGCAATCGTAACCGACGCTGCTCGTGAGCTGTTTGCTGAGCAGCCTCAGCTCATCGCTCCTGGTGGTAACGCTTACACCAGCCGCCGCATGGCTGCTTGCCTGCGCGACATGGAAATCATCCTGCGCTACATCACCTACGCTATCTTCAGCGGCGACGCCAGCGTCCTCAACGATCGCTGCCTTAACGGCCTGCGTGAGACCTATGTTGCTCTGGGTACTCCCGGCGCATCGGTTGCAACTGGTGTTCAAAAAATGAAGGAAGCTGCGCTGAAGATCGTTGGCGACCCCAACGGAATTACTTCCGGCGACTGTAGCTCCATCATGTCTGAAATCTCTGGCTATTTCGACCAGGCTGCTGCTGCAGTATCCTAGTTCGCTCTTGTTAGCCACCTTTAAAACCACCGTTGCAATACCTCTAAGGAGATAAAAAATGAAGACTCCCCTAACCGAAGCAGTCGCTGCTGCTGATTCTCAGGGCCGCTTCCTGTCCAGCACTGAAGTTCAGACTGCATTTGGCCGCTTCAAGCAGGCTCAAGCCAGCCTTGAGGCCGCTAAGCAGCTCACCGCTAAGAAAGATCAGCTGATCGACGGTGCAGCCAAAGCTGTGTACAACAAGTTCCCCTACACCACCCAGATGCAGGGACCTCAGTACGCGGCTGACGAGCGCGGCAAGCAGAAGTGTGCTCGCGACATCGGTTACTACCTGCGCATGGTGACCTACTGCTGCGTCGCTGGTGGCACTGGCCCCATGGATGAGTACCTCGTTGCTGGTATCGACGAGATCAACCGCACGTTTGATCTGTCCCCCAGCTGGTACGTTGAGGCGCTGAAGTACATCAAGGCAAACCACGGTCTGTCTGGTGATTCAGCTACCGAAGCAAACTCCTACCTTGACTACGCCATCAACGCGCTGAGCTAGTCTATTTAGGAATTCTGCCCGGGAAAATTGGTGATTGTTGGCTATGGCTAGCGGTTGTCAGTTTTTCCGGGCAGTTGTTTAATTACCTGCTTTAATCACAATACTTTAAACACAGCCATACGGGGGAACTATGGCAAAAACACTAGTACCATCTAATCTGCAGGCCGCTGGTCGCCTTGGATTGGATGCATTTGACGGCACCAAGGTAGAACTTCGCCCAGACTGGACCGAGTCCGATCTGCAGGCCGTTATCAAAGCGGCGTACCGGCAGGTTCTCGGCAATGACTACATCATGAAGTCTGAGCGCCTGACGTCGATTGAGTCTCTGCTACGGCAGGGCAATATTACCGTGCGTGACTTTGTGCGAGCGATCGCGCTGTCCGACCTTTATAAGTCGAAGTTTTTCTATCCCAACAATAACCAGCGATTTGTTGAGCTGAACTTCAAGCATCTTCTGGGGCGTCCTCCCCATGACGAGGCTGAAGTCGCTTTCCACACTCGCAGGGTTGAAGACGAGGGATACGATGCTGAGATCAACTCCTACTTCGAGAGTGAGGAGTACTCCAACATGTTTGGCGACAATATCATCCCCTATTTCACAGGGTTTGGGGTCCAGTCTGGGTCCCGCACGGTGAATTTTAGCCGCATGTTTCAGCTCTATCAGGGTTACGCCAACAACGATCGAGGGCAGGTGGTTGGCCGCAATGGTCACCTCTTCTCCGAAGTAGCGCGTAATCAGGCTTCTAGCATCGACAGTCCGTCTGCCAAGCGCGACTCCAAGCTAGACACGCCTAAGATTGCCCTGGGCGGCTTAGGCAACAGCAACCAGGAGCAGTCACGGGTATACCGGATTGAAGTGACGGGACGCATCGGCTCATCTCTAAATGATCCACGAGTCCGTCAGTCAGTACAGGCCTACCTAGTGCCTTACGATCAGCTCTCGACTCGCATGCAGCGGATTCTCCGCAGCGGCGCTAAAATCACGAGCGTTCGCCCTGCTTAGGTCAGTAGCTTAGTTAAGCTCAAGCGAAAGCTCCTTACGCTAAGCGAAAATCTCGTTTGTCGTGGGGGGCTTTCCATTTCTCCGAATTATTCTGCAATAGGCAAATCACTATATTGCCGTTCCATTTCACCGTTATTGAGGGCATAACCCCATGTTTGGACAAAGTTGCGCTGTTAGCAGCACCAGCTCCAGCGAGAGCAGTAGCCGCATGTTCCGCGTTGAAGTAGAGGGCATGGGTCAAAGGGTCAGTGATACCGACCGGATTAGCTATCCCATTCGTAGTACGGGTAAGGTCTACCTCTCTATTCCTTACAGCCGCCTCAACGAACAGATGCAGCGCATCAACCGTATGGGCGGCAAGATCCTCAGCATTGAACCCCTGAACGGAGACGCCAGCAGCGAGGTAAAGATGCAGGCTACTGCTGCGAACCAAAACCTCCAGGCTGACGGGAAGCCCAAGTCTGTTGGCGCAGACGAGCACTACGAATAAAGCTACGGTGGAGTCTCACAGCGGTGCAGCGCCTCCGCGCGGGCTTACGGTCGACCAGGCGATCGCCAACTTGACGCAAATCGAAGACGTCAGCAGCCGCTATTATGCGGCCTGGTGGCTGGGTCACTTTCAGGTCAACCAGCCTGAGGCCGTGGAAGCGCTGCTTGCTGCTCTGCATGACGACAGCGATCGCACCTCTGATGGAGGTTACCCGCTGCGGCGAAATGCGGCGAGGGCCCTGGGCAAGGTGGGCGATGGCTGCGCCGTTCTGCCCCTGATTGAGAGCTTACGCTGTGCCGACTATTATGTGCGGGAAGCAGCGACTCAATCCCTGGAGGAGCTAGGGGATGCGCGTGCGATCGAGCCCTTAGCATCCCTGCTCAAAGGGGGCGTCGAGGACGTCACCCTTCTCCCCAATACGCCCCATTTAAAACAGCCCTATAGCGCCGTTCTTGAGGCGCTCGGGACGATCAACGCCACAGAAAAAGTTAAAGAAATTCAAGCCTTCCTCTCCCATCCCATCCCTCGTATTCAATATTCAGCGGCGCGAGCAATGTACCAACTGACGTCTGAGCCCCGCTATGGCGATCGCCTGGTGGAGGCCCTGCAAGCGCCTGAGCTGCAGCTTCGGCGCTCGGCCCTAATGGACTTGGGCGCCATTGGCTACCTGGCAGCGGCGGAGGCGATCGCCGCTACTCTGGCAGAAAACAGCCTGAAGCTGATTGCGCTCAAAGGCCTCTTAGAAAGTGAGCTCAGGGGGGATGGGGGCAGCCCGCTATCCGGTGACGCCAAGCGCGTGATGTCCCTCATGGACGATTTGCTTTAACCCATGGCTGACGTTGAAGCGCTCATTAGGGCAGTAGAGCAGGCCGATTCAAAAGCGGCGCTGGTCATGGCCGTCAGGCAACTTTCCCAAGCCCGCGAACAGGCCAGTATTCCAGCTCTCATTCGAGTGCTTGGCTATAACAACCCCGGCGCAGCGGTAGCTGCCGTTGAGGGGCTGACGGCAATCGGTGATCGAGCCGTACCGGCCCTGCTTGACCAGATAGACGGTTATAACTATGGCGCGAGAGCATGGGCTATTCGGGCCGTATCTGACATTGCCCATCCCGATGGGCTAGGAGTGCTGCTTGACGCATTGCAGTCTGACTTTGCCCTGAGCGTGCGGCGTGCAGCGGCCTGCGGTCTCGGTAAGCTGCGCTGGGAATTGATGCCCGAAGACCAGAAAAAGGCCGGTCAGCAACAAGCAATGGACGCCCTCGTAGGCGCCCTTGGCGACGATGAGTGGGTGGTTCGATATGCCGCTGTTGCTGGGCTCCAGTTCCTTACTCCGGCTATGCCTGCTGAGTGGCGATCGAACATTACGGCCAAAATTCAAGCGATCGCTGTCGCCGATGGGGTGATGGCGGTACGCGCTCGCGCCGTTTGGGCCGTTGAGCTGTTGCCCAACAGCTCAACGGCTTGAATAAAGCCAGTAAAAAGGGGGGGCGATCGCCCCCCCCTTAGCTAGTTCAGATCTTGTAGATCAATAGACTAATCAAACGACCCCCACTAGGTTGACTCAACCCGACCGTAGAAGACACCTTGAATTTTCACCTCAGACGGCTCGTCTGCCCCCATGTCGGTGTCGGAGGGCTGATCGCTCACGAAGACGCCAGCAATCTCACCCGTGTCGCTGTTTACCTTAGACACCTGGAGCGAAATCGTTCCGTTGCCTAGGTCAAACCGCTTCACGTTTTCCTTCAGCAGCTCTTCACTGTCTCCCTTAGCGGGGAGGGCAATAGCGTTGTCATATCCGGTGGCCAGGCCGCGACCCTTAGGATCGAGGAAGTTTGATGTGCGATAGGACGGCACCTTATATTCCCCTTCAAAGTCGGTCGAGGTATTGATGCCTTCAGGCCCAATGTTGGCCTGGGCAACCAAGCCCTTAATCGTAAACAAAAATGGAATTTGCTCACCACCGGGCAGCAAAACGGTGATGGCTTGAAAATCGAAGCCATCCTTTTCTAAGAAAGTCAGCTTTCCGTCCTCACCTAAAACCAGATCCCCATTCACCTGATCTAAGGTCGACGTGTAGCGCGTCAGGGATCTGCCTGGGACAAACTCAGCTTCCTGTCGGCGGCTGATGGGCTCTTCCTTGATGTAAAAAGCGGTGGGCTCTAGACACAGCTCTTGAATAGAGTAATCTTGTCCTGATTGTAGGGAAATAGAACCCCGACTGGTCTCCGAAAGCTTCGGACAGCTATTCGCCAGCCCCGTGTTTCTGATGTCGTCATACGTCAATGCGCTATCCGCTGACTTTCCGTCGCTACAGGCTGTCAGCAGACCCAGGCACAGTGCTAAAAGCACAGCAACTACGGCACGATACCTCATACTCAACCTCAATACCTCGTTAATGTCTCTTTACTCTGGCTGACCTCCAGAGCGTGCCCACTTGAACCCGACACCAGCTGGTGTGCAGTCTGCAAGCCCGTTCTAAGTACGCTCACCCAGAGCAAACATAGGATTGAGCGGATAGAAACTATGCTTTATGGAGTGGGATACTCTAAGCTGGGTTAGCCCGACTTCAAATCAGCCTCCAACAAACCGTACTATTGAAAGCCTGATTAGATACCCTAATTATCTTACAGGACGTTGCTCTCCTAATTCGCCCACATTTAGGTCACCCCCCACTCGATTTGCCCTGCTCCATCTACTTATCTTGATTCTGCGAGTTTGACCATGCCGAACCCAACTGGTGACTTATCGCTCGACAGCGAACAGCTCGAAGTTGCCAAATCACATCTCAACGCGATTGTTACTCTGACGCGAGCGATGGCGCAGGAGAGAGAAGGAGACGTCTTGGCCTTGCTCGCGCTGCTGAGAACATTGGAAGCTTGTCACAAAGAGATTCGAGACGGCCTATTTCAAGAGGCTTTTCCCACCAATCGTCAGCGCCTCTATTCACTTCTGCGGGATATTGAATCCAATGGCGGATGGCCCTATATTCCCCGAATGAAGCTGCACCAGCTTCTGCAGTATTTAGAGTCTTTGCCAGAGCAGGATGAGCCGTCTCAGTAGCATCGCGTGTGGGCTGGCTCAGGTTCGGTGCCGCTGGGGCTGCCATCGGGCTCAATAAACTGCGGCAAGCCGAACTGCCGCTAGAGGGAGATTTCGATAAACTAGGAAGTACTCTGTAGGGAAGCGCTCGAATGATTCCAACCGTTATTGAACAATCGGGGCGTGGCGAACGCGCCTTTGATATCTACTCCCGCCTGCTGCGGGAGCGCATTATCTTTTTGGGTCAGCAGGTCGACTCTGACCTAGCAAACCTAATCGTGGCCCAGATGCTGTTCCTCGAAGCAGAAGATCCCGAGAAGGACATCTATCTCTACATCAACTCCCCCGGCGGCTCGGTGATGGCAGGTCTAGGCATTTTTGACACCATGAACCACATCCGCCCTGAGGTTTGCACCATCTGTGTGGGTCTGGCGGCTAGCATGGGCGCATTTCTGCTCAGCGCCGGGGCTAAGGGCAAGCGCATGAGCTTGCCCAACTCCCGCATCATGATTCACCAGCCCCTAGGCGGCGCCCAAGGGCAGGCCGCAGATATCGAGATTCAGGCCAAAGAGATTCTCTACCACAAGCAGCGGCTTAACGACTGGCTTGCCAAGCACACCGGGCAACCCCTTGAAAAGATAGAGGAGGATACCGAGCGAGATTTCTTCATGTCTGCAGAAGAAGCTGTGGAGTATGGCCTGATTGACACCGTAATCGACAAGCACGCAGCGGGCAGCCGCCCTGAGCCGGTGAGCTAATTTAAGGGCGGTGTAGGCTGCTGCTCTAAGTGGCGTAGAAAGTCTACCAGCTCTGGATCGGTGAGCTGCTGGCGCGATCGCTTTCCGTAGGCACTTTGCAGGTGCTCCCGCCCTTGTTCATCGGTCCAGCCCAGCCGCCGCAGCTCAACGCTCGTCTTGGCGATGATGTCGGATAAATCCTTGGGATTCAGCGTGGTTTCAGCCGGTGCGGCTTCAGTGGACGTCGCTGCAGGTTTGGAGAGTGAGAGCCGTGGGGCTGGCTTCTTCGTCGGTGGTGTCTGAGGCACCGCCGGTACACCGGGTGAATCGAGGCCTGGAATACTGTCATCCATTGGTGGCAGTGAATCTGAAGCGGGGACGCGGCTGGGGCCGGGCGCGGCTGACTCGGCACCTTCCTCTGAAGGGCGGAGCGAGGCTGAGGGCGGTTGAAGCTGCGGAACCGGGCGCGATTCGGGGATTGCCGTCAGCGGCGCGAGGCCAGCGATGTCTGGGGTCAGTTGACTTAAGGGCGGTAAATCCTCATCTGGGCTATCTCCGTCTGGCTCTTCCCGCTGGTTTCGGTGCTCTAGGGTCTCGGTCACCTGGAGCATCGCCAGAACCCTAACCTTTGCGCGGTCTTCCGCTTTTTCCAGGTCTGAGTTTGCCGCCATGGCGGTGGCGATGACCATTGATCCTGCTTGGGCGATCGCCCGAACCACGTACACTTCGTTGTGAACCCTCAGCAGCTCTGAGGTCAGGCTGGCAAAGGGGTAGCGGGAGCGAAACTGGGCGATTTGCTGCGCAAGATTTGGAGTCGTCATACGGAGGCGTCACATTGGGATCGTCATATTGGGGGCGTCATGCTGGAGCATCATGCCTTCGGGTGAGCCGAATTGGCGAAGATTTTGTCACTCTAGCGCGGCTTCGGCAAATCTCGCTCTCAGGCGGGGTCACCTATTGGTCCACCTCGCTTTGTAATGGAATAGCGCTAAGCTGAAAGATAGCCTGCTTTCGGGAAAGCCGCCAACGCAATAGTTATTCGATTACGCCCTCCATGCTAGATCAACTGCTCAACTACTCATCCAACATCGGCGTCGATGCGCTGCTGCTGCTGCCGGTGCTGATTGCCCTAGAGGTGGTGCTCTCTGCAGACAACGCCATTGCCCTAGCGGCGATCGCTCAGGGTCTCTCAAGCCATACGCTTCAGCGGCAGGCCCTCAATATTGGCCTCGTGGCGGCCTTCATTCTCAGAGTTCTGCTGATTTTGACCGCCACCTGGGTGATTCGCTTTTGGCAGTTTGAGGTGCTGGGGGCGGCCTACTTGCTTTGGTTGGTCTATCAGTACTTCACTACCGACGAAGAGGACAACGAAAAGCACGGGCCGCGGTTTACAGCGCTATGGCAGGCCATCCCGATGATTGCGGTGACGGATTTGGCCTTCTCCCTCGACAGCGTTACCACGGCGATCGCCCTCTCGAAGGATATTTGGGTCGTCATTGTCGGCGGCACCATCGGCGTCATCACCCTGCGGTTTATGGCGGGGCTATTTATCCGCTGGCTCGAAGAGTTTGTCTATCTCGAAGATGCTGGGTTTATCACCGTGGGTCTCGTGGGCGTGCGCCTGTTGATCCGCGTCATCGACCCAGAACTGGTGCCCCCCGAATGGCTGATGCTGACGCTGATTGGCGCCCTATTTGCCTGGGGTTTTTCAAAGCGCAAAGCTGAAGCTCCAGACGCAGCATCGTCTGAAGCCCCAGCCGATTGATAGATAAGCTCAGTAAAGCCTACTCGTAGATCCAGGGGGCCATGGTGGGTTGCCAAGCCGAAAGCTCGCTGTCCGTGAACCAAAGCTGAATCTCGCTGGCAGCGGTTTCAGGCGCATCGGAGCCGTGAATAATGTTGCGGCCAATGGTGATACCGAAATCGCCGCGGATGGTGCCGGGGTCAGACTCTAGGGGCTTGGTGGCGCCAATGAGCTTGCGGGCGGCGGCAATCACGCCTTCCCCTTCCCACACCATCGCCACCACAGGACCAGAGGTAATGAATTCCACCAGGCCAGCGAAGAACGGCTTGCCAGCGTGCTCGCCGTAGTGCTTTTCCGCCAGCTCGCGGCTCACGGTCATCATCTTCATGCCCACCAGGGTAAAGCCTTTGGTTTCAAAGCGGCTGATGATGTTGCCGACAATGCCCCGCTGGACACCGTCGGGTTTAACCATAATAAACGTCCGTTCCAAGGGTTACGAATCCTCCTAGTCAATAGTGATGAGGGTCATTCAGAGTCCAGATTAACCCAGGACGTGGCTAAAAACATCAAGAGCAGCTAAGGGGCCCCGTAAAGCTTTATCTGAGAACCTGTCCCGAGGCTTGAGGCTAGCGCAGAATGTAGGTCTGGGGCAGCCGCATGTAGATGCTGGCCGGATCGTTAAGGGACTTCAGCAGCTCAATCTCGGCTTGGATGGGGCGCAGCGCTTTGGGCAATCGAGCAGCGGGGTTGGGAGCCGATAGACTCAAAAACTGTAGAAACCCATCCTCAAAAAGCATCGCGTCGGGGTATTCCCGCAGGGCCGAGGGGTCCAAATCCACCAGCTCAGCCGCAGCGGCGATCGCCTCCTCCAGCCCCCCCAGTTCGTCAATCAGCCCCACGTCCAGGGCCGAGCGCCCCGACCACACCCGGCCTTCCGCCACCTGCTCCACCTCAGCGCGGCTAATGGGTCGAGATTCAGCCACGCTGCTGAGAAAATCGTCGTACACCGTATCAATAAAGCGCTGGGCAATGGCCACCTCTTGCTCCGTTGGTGGTCTAGCCACCGTCCCGATATCGGCCAGGGGTGAGGTCTTGACAATGTCCCAGGTGACGCCGTTTTCGTTAGCCAGCTCTTGGAAATTGGGAAACAGTCCAAACACGCCAATGGAGCCCGTGAGGGTCGTCGGCGAGGCGAAAATCTGTTTGGCGTGGGTGGCCATCAGGTAGCCCCCGGATGCCGCAACCGACCCCATGGACACGATCACCGGTTTCGCTTCATTGGTTAGGGCCACCTCCCGGGCAATCACGTCTGACGCCGAGGCTGACCCGCCGGGGCTGTTGATTCTCAACACCACCGCCTTAACATCCTCATCCAGCCGCAGCTGCCGCATCAGGGCCGCAAAGCTGTCGCCCCCAATCTGCTCGGGACCGCCCTGGCCATCCACAATAGAACCTTCGGCGTAGGCAACGGCAATGTGGGGCTCGGCGTCATCGCCTGCACTGCCCTCGTCAACGTCGTCAATCGCCCTAGCGTAGGCCGGGAGAGAGACCTGACGAAAAGACTTAGCGTCGCTGTCCTCTTCGGTGAGGGCGTGGAGCTGGGGCAGCACTTCGTCAAAGTAGGCCAACCCATCCACTAGGGCTGCTGCTTCGGCAGGGTCAGGCAGCAGCAGCGCGTCGGTGTTGGCAATGGACTGCAGCTCGGCAGTGGAGATCTCCCGGCTTTCGGCTGCAACCTCCAAAAGCTCTTGCCACAAATCATTGAGCAGCGCGGCGGTTTGCTCCTGCTCTTCTGGGCTGCGCTCCGTGCGCACAAAGGGCTCAACGGCTGACTTGTAGTCTCCTGCCCGAATGGCAGAGACCCCAACGCCAAACTTCTCCAGCGCCCCCGCAAAAAACAGGGTCTCGACGCTAAGGCCGTTGAACTCTACGAGCCCATTGGGGTTGAGCAACAGCGTATCGGCTATGGAGGTGAGGTAGTAGGTACGCTCGTCCCAGCCCATGCCGTAGGCGATGATGGGCTTGTCTGCGGCTTGGAAATCTGCCATGGCCTGACGCAGCTCCCGCAGCACCGTCAGACCCGGGGTCTCGCCCATGCGGCTGTCCATGATATATAGCCCAGCAATGCGATCGTCGGTGCTGGCCGCTTCAATGGCGTCAACCGCAGCCCGCAACGATAGGCTGCGGGGCGATTCGCCTAAAACCCCCTCGCCCAGCAAACGCTCCAGGGAACGGCCAGGGGGCGCATCTGTGATTTGGGTGGAGAGATCCACCACTAAAACGGAGTTCTGCTTAATGTTGGGCTCGCTGTCACGGGAGGCGATCGCCAATAGGGCCAACAGCCCCACGGTGAGGGTGCCTGCCCCGAGGGCCGTAAATAGAAGTAACCCAACAAAACTGGCGAAGACAGACTTGAAAAAATCGCGCATAGAAACTGAGCCGATAGCTGGAGCGGTGTAGGGAACCACATTTATTATGGCGCTTACGCTGCGACTGACTACCCCCCCTTCATCTAAGGAGTTCACCCGATTAGGGGTGACTCAGCTTACCCAACAGTACGATTGACGTGCCCAGGCTAGAAGTGAGGCAGGACGCTCAGCGTTATCTAAGCTGTCGCTGCGCCCATAGGCTCTGCAAATCTGTCCAACAACACCATGCTCTGGCCTTTTACGGTCAGGGCATTTTCTTTTGTGCAAGAGGACTGGCGATGGGGTATCCCATCGGGCGAGCTGGCTGGAGACAGATTATTTGATATCGCCATAAGGATTAACTCTGTGCGATCGCTATAATAGCAAGCGTGCTTTGGCAGAGAATATTCCGTGCCCCGCTGACCTGCTAGATCAAGATAGCCGCAATGATTTTGAGTCAAAGTTTTGTTAGACGCAGCGTCGCCTGGGCGCTGCCGGGCCTGTTGATGCTGGCTGCACCAATAGTGCAGACGAGTGAGGCTGCAGCGCAGGAGGTCACCTCGGACCGGCAAGCAGAGGCAGACCAGCTCCTGCAGCAGGGAAATGAGCAGTCCCGCATCAGTCAATTTCGAGAAGCGCTGCAGTCGTGGCAGCGAGCATTAGAGATTTACCGAGAGATTGGTGACAGATTTGGAGAAGGTGCTGCACTGGGGAACTTGGGCAGTGCATACGACGATCTAGGCCAGTATCAGCAAGCGATCGCGCTGTATGAGCAGGCCCTTGCTATTACCCGGGAGATAGGGGACAGGCAGGGAGAAGGCAGTGCACTGGGGAACTTGGGCAGTGCATATGGCAGTCTAGGCCAGTATCAGCAAGCGATAGAGCTGTATGAGCAGGCGCTTGCTATCGCCCGAGAGATTGGGGACAGGTTTGGAGAAGGTGCCACATTAGGGAATTTAGGCAATGCTTACAATGCTTTAGGCCAGCATCAGCAGGCGATAGAGCTATACGAACAGCGGCTTGCTATTGCCCGAGAGATTGGGGACAGGCAGGGAGAAGGCAATGCACTCGGGAACTTAGGTATTGCACACAACGCTTTAGGCCAGTATGAGCAGGCGATAGCGCTGTTTGAGCAGACGCTCGTTATCACCCGAGAGATAGGGAACAGGCGCGTAGAAGGCATCGCATTAGGTAGTTTGGGCAATGCATACAACAGTCTAGGTCAGTACCAGCAGGCGAACGCCCAGTATGAGCAGCCACTCAAAATCACCCT
>JBHJHJ010000065.1:0-6023 GCA_050330955.1 Elainellaceae cyanobacterium
TCTTTTTTTTTTTTTTTTCATTCTCCCACCTCCCTTTTTTTTTTTGCGGTGTGTGGGGGGCGCGCCCCCCCCACGCTAAACAAATACAACGATCTTATCGTCACCACTCTAACCAAATCCGTGGATGCCGCGTCATTTCCAGAAAGGGTTTTATCGTATTTCTTAATAGGTCAAGGGGAAGACACCCCACTCCATCCAAGTGACGCTATCGGTGGCGCTGTCAGGACAAATGGCCGTGAATTAAAAGATCCCCTCAGCCGTCTGGCTGACAATCCCGTCCACCACATCCTCAAACCGCTGCGATCGCTCGTACGCCCTGCGCTGTCGCTGATCTCCGGTGCCCCGCTCCAAGGTCTGCTGCACTAGCGCCGTGACTTCGTCCCTATCGCCCAACTCGCGCAGGGCGGGTGTCACATAGTCCAGAAACTGATCGAGCACCTGCCGTGCTGGCTTGGGCCGCTGGTCAATCACGTCAATTAATGACTTGTTCATGCCGTGGCGGGCCGCTTGCCACCGGGCGGCCTGCAGCAGCTCAGGGCGGATCTCCAAGGGCGGTTGCCCGGAGGTCACTTCCTGAAGGCAGGTTTGGGCCAGGGCTCTGACGAGTCCCGCCAGCATCACCGCTTCATCCACGGTGGTGCAGACGTCGGCAAAGCGAAACTCGATGGTGGGCACGTGCTCCGAGAGGCGAATGTCCCAGTAGATTTTAGTCGCGTCTCGAATCGCGCCGATCGCCACCAGGGAGTCGGTCACCTGCCGGTATTCCGCGTCGTTTTTGAAAGGGAAAGGCAGCCCGGCAAAGGGCCAGCGGCTCCAAAGCTCAGTGCGGTAGCTGGCGTAGCTGGTGTCTCTGCCCAGCCAAAACGGAGAGTTGGTACACAGCGCCAGCAGCACCGGTAGCCAAATGCGGCTGCGGTTGAGCACCTGAACCGCCATTTCGCGATCGCTAATGCCCACGTGCACGTGACAGCCAAAGATCACCAAATCCCGCATGATTTGGCGGTAGTCTTGAACCAGCCGCCGGTAGCGCACCTTCGTTTCCGTGACGGCCTGGTCGCGCCAGTCGGAGAAGGGATGGGTGCCCGCAGCCGCGATGGCGCTTCCGGCTTCCGAGGCTGCGCTGAGGATCGTGCGTCTGGCCTTCACCAGCTCGGCGCGGGCTTCGGCCAAGCTGCCGCAAACCGGGGTGGCAATCTCAATCTGGGACTGGTACACCTCGCGCTGAACGTTGGTGTCGCTGGGGTCGGCCTGGGCGATCGCCATCACGTGGCCAGCTCGCCCCGTCAGCTCTCGGGTTTCAGGGTCGATGACCTGATACTCTTCTTCGACACCGAGGGTCAGCGCTTCTGTCATGGAGTGGTCTCGTGAGGCTACCGAGCCGGGTTTTTACTTGAAGTTAACTGTAGCATTCTCCCCGGGGCTAGCCTGCTCCCCCGTGGCAATGGACTTCGCTAGGCCAATGGTGTGGGCAATGAAGCTCGGGGGCGCATCCCAGTACTCTGCGGTGTGGGGCACCACCTTTAACAGGGCCAATCCGGGTTCCTCTAGGCCTTTGGGGAACCAAGCTTGCTGCTCAGGGCTCCAGAGGGACTCGATTTTGCTGCGGTCCTGAACCAGGCGAGCCCTGCCCGAAATGGAGACGTACTCTTGCTTTTCAGGGCAGGCGAAGCTGACGTTGACCTGGTGCTCTTGGTCGATTTCGTCCACTTTGACGGCGTTGGCGTAGGTAAAGAACCACAGACTAAAGTCGACGTCGATGTGGCCATTGGAAGACATGGGGCGGCTGTGGAGGCTGCCGTCTTCGGCAACGGTGGTCAGCATCGCGATTTCGATATCTTTGATCAGCGATCGCAGTTTGTCGAGCTGTTGGGACTGGGTCTTCGCGTCAGACATAGATTGATTTGAGGTCTCAATTGAACAATGTTCCTAACGGTAGCAAAGCTGCGATCGCCTTTCGTCTAGCGCAGGGCGTGTTTTTGGCGGCCCATGCGCCTAAGCCGCCAAGATTGCCATCCCAGCTGCCGGAAGCTGCAGCGAGACAAACGCAACCCCTTTAGCGCCCTGCACCGTCACCGTTTCAAGGTTCGGCTGGTCCAGCGCGTCGCTGCGGTATTGGTAAGTGAGCTGCGACCCAGGCGGCGACAGGCTGGGATCCACCATAATTTCTGCCTCTCGCGCTTCTACGGCGTGGGTGTTAAACACCACCAGTACCTCCTGTTGAAACAGCAGCCGGGACCAGGCCGCTAGCTCCCCGGCCATCGAGTCGCGAAATTCGCTGGCGTCGGCGGTGCGAATGGGCCGCAGGTACTGCCGCCCCCGCCGTAGAGCCAGCCCTACCGAGTCCTGGGCGTTACGGACGCGGGCGATCGCTGCAATGTGACGGTAGATGTCGTGATTGGGGTCAAAGAAGTGGTAGCCCGAAGTCCGAAAAGCACCGAAGGGAACGCGCTCGGGGTAGGCCGTGCCGCCAAACATGGACTCCCGCACGAAGCGGTCTTCGTAATATTCATCCTCAGGTGCGGTAAGTGGGGACCCAACGGCCTCCGAGCCATCGAAGCCCTGCTCAGTGCCGTAGTAGATGCAGGGAATGCCCAGGGTGGTGAGCATGACGCCCACCGCATGGGCAGTTTGCTGCGCTAGGGTGTCAATCGGGTTGTTGGCGGCAAAGCGATACTTTTGGGGCCGCCCTACCATGTCGTGGTCATCCAGAATAGAAACGTGGTAGCGCCCCAGCTGGCGGTGATTGCCCAGCTCGTCGTGGCCGCCAAACTGCTCAAAGAAGTCTCGGGCCGGGATTTGGCCTTTGAGGAAGCTGGCCAGCCGCAGGGTGGGCTCCCCAATGTCGAGCACCGCATCGATGTTGCGACCAAAAATCTCGATGTAGTTGCGGGCGATTTGTGCGCCGCCGGTCACCTCCCCCAGCAGCAAGAAGTTTTCCTTGCCGATGGATTCGGCGAACTCTGAGACGGCGCCGCAGAAGTCTCGCGAAGCCTCCCACGGCAGGTGCTTCACCGTGTCGATGCGAAAGCCGTCGCAGTCGCTCAGGGCAATCCAGTATTGATACACCTGGATGAGGGCGCTGAGGGTTTCAGGCTGGGTAAGGTTGATGTCTTTCAGCTCGAAAAAGTCCCCCCGGCGAAACTCCACGTCAGCGTGCATGAAGTCTTCCCAGGTGGCGACGTCCCAGTTGACGATTTTCCCGGCGCGGGTATAGTTCTCCAAAGTTTGGAACTCCCGTGGCCACACCCCGTCGTCGATGTTCTGTAGCGGTTGGGATAGGGAAATGGAGTCACCGTCTTTAGACCGCCAGCCGTGGACGGGGTAGGGGGGCCAGTGCCGATAGGGTTCTTCCTCAACGGCTTTACCGTTTTGGTCGTAGAAGAAGTTGTTGCCGCTGTGGTTATAAATGATGTCGAGCAGCACGTACATGCCCCGGTCGTGGGCGGCGTCCACTAGGTTCCGCAGGTGTTGCCGGGTGCCAAAGCGCGGGTCTACGTCTAAAAAGTTCTGGATGCCGTAGCCGTGGTAGGTTTCGCTGTCGCTGCGCTGCCGCCAGATGGGGCCAATCCAAAGGGTAGTGATGCCCAAGTCTTGCAGGTAGTCCAGCTTGCTGCGGATGCCGTCGAGGGTGCCCCCCTGAAAAAGCTTGCCGGAGGCGGCCCAATCCTTATCTTCTACCGCTTTCCCCTTTACCGTTATTCCCTCTGCCGTTGTGCCAGCTTTGTCGGGGCTGTAGAGGGGGCGATCGCCCTCTTTGCCGTCACTGAAGCGGTCGGGCAGGAGAAAGTAGAGGACTTGGTCGCGCCAGGTGGCAGGGCTGGGGTGAACCCGCCCGCGGGGAGTGAGGCTGGCTTCGGCGAGGGAAAGGGGTAGCTCGGCTTCAATGGGAGTGGTCATGACCAGGGCCGCTGAAAGATTGTTTCGATTACGAAATAACTCTATTACGAAAGGTTGCCCGATGGATCGCAAGGGGGTATGTCCCCTTCTGGCATCCGAGGTGCGGCGATTTCTTTACGGTGGCGGGGCGATCGCGTTTAGATTTTCCATACTGATGAGACGTCCATCACGGACTTGGGTCTAAACGCGCTGCAGCTCTAGGATGACGAAAGGGTCGTCCTTAACTAACCTTGCACCAGGGGTTAAACGAGGAGATTAGTGTTTTCGTACAGGGAAGCGATCGCCCTGCGCGTCTACAGTTTAGCTTGTGGCGATCGCCCCGGAGAACGCGTTTCCGAGCATAAAGCGATCGCCACCCCACCACAACCCGTAGGGTGTGTTTGCTCCCAGCAAACGCACCAATCTCCCAGCAAACGCACCAATCCCAAAGCGTTAATTCCCCCCCCAATCCCCAAAATCGCCCCGCGCAATCCATCGATGAACGCTCGAAAACCGCCAATCCGTCGGTTCCGCACAGAAACCATGCTTCACCGGATTGCGATGAATATAGTCACAGCACCGTACCAGATCCGCCTCATCCCGCACCCGGTGCTCCCAAAACCGGCGCTGCCACAAATTTTGCTCCTTGCGCTTGCGTCGAGACAGCGATATACCGAGATCTAGCCCGATTTCATGACTATGATGCCTGGTCACATAGGTCTTGACCAGCCGCATTCGGGTTGAAAAGTCGCTGTCGCCCTCCGGCAGCGTCCACAAACAGTGAAAATGGTCCGGCAGCAGCACAAACGCTTCAATCTGAAAGGGATGGTTTTTCCTAACCTGGGTTATGGCGGCACGTAGCGCAGCACGAGCTCTGTCGCGGCAAAGCCAGTGGTAGCGCTGATAGGTTACCTGGGTGATGAAGTAGGTGCTGCCAGGAACAAACAGCCTGCGGTAATTGGGCATTGAACATGGGGGTCTCATTTGCCTAGAGAATGCCCAATGCGATGGGGCGTTTATGGGGCGGGGCGGTTTGTGGGGCGGAGGGAGCGATCGCGGTTCTTGGGAATGTTGGTTTGGGGTTATGGGGGGCGTTTGGCGGTGGGTGTTGGGATGTGGGGTTATGGTACGTTGGTGCGTTTGGTAACGCACCCTACGCGAAATCTGGTTTGGGTGGATGATGGGTATCGGATTTTGGTACCGGGGGAGCGGTTTATGGAGGAGTCTGCGGTGGGGAGCCGGGAGATGGGGGCGTTTTGTGGGGAGGTGATTGGGTTGCCGAGGGAAGAGAAAGATTGGCCGAGTTTGGAGGGGTTGCGGTGGCATCGAGAGCGGTGGGGGATTTAGTATCCGAGGCTGCTGGGATGCCAGCTTATGAGGCCATGCCTCGTGTCGCTAACCAGCGTTCAAAAGAGCTACGGCTCTCGCCACTTTGCCGACCTGCGAGCAGACCTTCGACGCCGATGTGCTCGTCTAGATCAATCCACTCGATGGCATAGCCATCGCCTAAGAGCTGCCAGTTTTGCCGCTCTGTTGGGGAAGCGTGCAGCAGGCGAGGATACCAAGATAAGGGAATTGCTAGGCTTCGCCCGTCGGTTAGGTCTACGATCAGCTTCTCGTCAGTCGTCCTAATTTGGGATGCTAGGGGTTCTGCTTCAAGTGTCAAAGTAGTCATGCGCGCTTCATGTGGATGTGTGCAGGTTCGCCTCTATCAGAGCTGAAAAAGATGAAGCTGTAGGGGCCAATCTGTAGGACCGTGGGCATGATTGGGGTTTCTGTTGCGCGTCTACAGTTTAGCTTATGGCGATCGCCGCTTGAAATGGCTGAAGGGGGCGAGTGCATTGGTGCTTGTGTTATCACTGATGCTGGTGCGATCGCTGGCTCGGAATGGATGCTGGGTATTAGATTTGTTGAGGAGGTGAATCTATGCGTATAGAACTTTCTAAGCCGCTTTTGACGCGATTCTGTCAGCAGCATCACATTCGCAGGCTATCGGTTTTTGGCTCAGTGCTAAGGGATGATTTTAGTGACGATAGCGATGTTGATTTTTTGGTGGAGTTTGAGCCGGAGCATACGCCGGGATTGATTCGCTTGGCGGGGATGGAGCTGGAGCTGTCTGAGCTGATACAGCGGAAGGCGGATTTGCG
>JBHJHJ010000066.1:0-11488 GCA_050330955.1 Elainellaceae cyanobacterium
ACGGGGCTGCTGCTGTGGGGGCTGGGCGTCTTCAAACAGGGGGAGCGAATTCGCGTGGTGCCCTACCCCGTCATTGGCGGATTCATGGCGGGCACGGGCTGGCTGCTGACGAAGGGCTTTATTCAGGTGACGACGGACCAGCCGCTCAGTTTGGGAACCCTGCCGGTTCTAGCGCAGGCGGAGGTCGCCCAGCAGTGGCTTCCCGGCTTTGGCTTTGCCCTGATTCTACTGACCGCAACCCGGCGGTTCAAGCAGTCGTGGGTCTTGCCCTTGACGCTCTTGGGCTGCACAGGGCTGTTTTACCTAGGGCTTTGGGTCAGCCACACCGCTTTGGAGGCGGCCCGCGCCAGCGGTCTGCTGCTGGGGCCCTTTCCCCAAAGCGAGGGCGGGCTGTGGCATCCTATTACCCTGAGCACCCTAGGGCAGGTGCATTGGGAGGCCGTTGCCCATCAAGGGAGCAGCATTCTCACTGTGGCGTTTGTTTCCTTCCTCTCCCTGCTGCTCAGCAACAGCAGCATTGAGGTGGTGGTGGAGCGAGAGCTTAACTTAAGCCAAGAACTCAAGGCCATTGGTTTAAGCAATGTGGCCTGCGGATTGGGGGGCGGCATGGTGGGAAATCAGGCGATGCCCAGTACGCTGCTGGTGCATGATATGGGGGCGCCCCACCGCTTGACCGGGCTATTTGCTGCGCTGCCCGCGATCGCCGTTTTGGTTCTGGGGGCGGCTTTTTTGGCCTACTTGCCCAAGGCGATTTTGGGCTGCCTCCTGCTCTACCTGGGCCTATCGCTGCTGCTGCGGTGGCTCTACGAGGGCTACTTTAAGCTGCCCCTGACTGACTATCTAACGGTTTGGGCCACGGTGATTGCCATCGACGCCTTTGGCTTTTTGCAGGGCATTGCCGTAGGGTTTGTGCTCACCGTGCTCTTTTTCATGTATCAATACAGTCAGGTGGATGTGGCAAAGCAGGTGACTTCAGGCGCTAGCATTCGCAGCAATTTGGACCGCCTCCCCTGGCAAAAAGAGATCCTCTTAAGTAAGGGGAATCAGATTTACGTCCTAGAGCTGCAGGGCTTTTTGTTCTTCGGCACTGCCAACTACTTGCTCACCAAAGTTCGCGATCGCGCCCAGCCAAATCCACCCCAGCAAAATTCGCCCCAGCAAGATTCACAGGCCGAGCCTGATTCATCGAGCGGTCAGCCCCTGAGCCACGTCCTGATTGATTTTCGCCAGGTCACAGGGCTAGACGCTTCCGCTGTGCTCACCTTCAGTAAAATCCTCAGGCTCGCCCGGAAGCGGCACTTTACCGTAGTGCTGACCAACCTCCACCCTGAGCTTAAAGCCAAGCTGCAGCAGGGCGGGGGGTTCGATCGCCAGCTTGAATATTGCCAAATTTTTCCAGACATCGACCGGGGCTTGGAGTGGTGTGAGCAGCAGCTCCTGACCGCCGAAAGCTCTGGCGCCAACCTCAGCGAGCCGAGTTTAGAGGCGCAGCTCACGGAGCTGTTCCTTAATCCCGAGCAAGCTGCCCGGTTTATTCCCTACTTGGAAGCGCGATCGCTGCCGCCCTGTCACTATATTTTTCGTCGCGGGGAGGTGACGAGAGATCTCTACTTCATCGAGTCGGGACAGGTGAGCGTGCTGCTGCAAATGGGTGAGGGCAATCCCAAGCGCCTCCAGACGTTCTTTGGCGGCAATATGCTGGGCGAAATGCGGTTTTTCGGGAAGGTGCCACTCTCTACCTCGGTGGTCACCGACGCGCCCAGCCGCCTCCATCGGCTGACCCAAGACGCCTTCAACCGCATGAAGGGTAGGGATCCAGACCTGGCCCAGGCGCTGCAGGCCCACATTGTCGGTATCTTGTGCGACAGCCTCATCCGGCGGGAGGAGCAGCTTCGGGTTATGCAGTAAGCCCTCTCCTCTTTTAAGTTGTCCCTTTTCTACAAAGTTCAAAGTGCTGTTTTCTGTCTTTGCTGAGCCGCTATGACGTTTCCCGATAACCCGCCCAACAGCGCCCTCCTGCGATCGCTTCCCTTCGGTGACGAACTCCACCCGTCTAAGCTGGTGCCCAGTCTAGCCGCAGGAACCATTACCGGCATGATTGGCGTCATCCGGGCCATCTCCTACGCCGCAATTATTTTTTCGGGCAGTTTGTCCGCCTATCTTCACATCGGCGTTGGCATTGCCATTTTTAGCTCCGCGATTATCAGCGTCGTGGTGGCCCTCACCAGCTCGCTGCCGGGCATCATCGCCACCCCGCTCGCTGCCCCCACCGCCGTTATTGCCGTCCTCGCCGCGAGCCTGGCCGAAACCCTAGTCGGGGTGGCTGAGCCCAAAGACGTTGTGGTTACGGTTGTGGCGGCGATCGCCCTGGGGGCTGTGCTGACGGGCGCGGTTCTCTGGCTGTTGGGGACGTTGAGGTGGGGGGAGGCGGCCCAAGTTATTCCATACCCCGTAGTGGGCGGGTTTATGGCGGGGACAGGGTGGCTCCTGGTGCAGGGGGCCCTAAAAGTGATGACTGGCAAGGAGCTAACCCTGACTAATCTAAGCTGGTTCTTTCAGCGCGAACCTGGTCTTCACTGGCTCTCAGGCCTATTGGTTGCCCTCATGCTGTTTGCTGTGAATCAGCGGGTGCAGCACTATCTCGTCCTGCCCGCCATGCTCCTGGTGGCAACCTTCATCTTCTTCAGCGTCCTCTGGACGACCGGGCTCTCCCTGGACGCGGCCCACGAGCAGGGCTGGCTTTTGGGTCCATTCCCCCAGGAGAATCTCTGGCATCCCCTCAGCATGGCAGATTTAGCGCAGGTCCATTGGGAGGCGATCGCCCACCAGGGCAGCACCCTTGGGCTGCTGGTGTTTGTCAGCTTTCTGTCTCTGGTGCTGACCAATAGCGGTTTGGAGCTGGCCCTCAACCGAGAACTCGACCTCAATCGCGAGCTTCAGGCCGTGGGGATCGCTAACCTGGCCGCCGGATTGGGCAGCACCATGACCGGAAATCAGGCCTTACCCAGTACGCTATTGGCCCACGGTATGGGAGCTGGCAATCGCCTCACTGGCGTATTCAAGGCGGTCCCCTGCCTCATCGTGCTAATTCTAGGTCCCTCGTTCCTAGCGTATTTCCCCAAACCCATCTTAGGTAGCCTCCTGCTGTTCCTCGGTCTCAATTTGCTGTTGCAATGGTTTGTCCAGGGCTGGTTCAAGTTTCCCCCCGTGGACTACGGCATCGTGGTAGCAACCCTGATTACGATTGGCTTTCTGGGCTTTTTACCCGGCATTCTTGTGGGTCTTGGGCTGACAGTGCTGCAGTTTTTGGTTCAGTGCAGCCAAGCTCAGGCCATTATTTCCTCAAACTCTGCGGCTGCCCTTAACGACACGGCCAGCGCCGTGACGCAAATGCAGCGGCAGGAGGGACAGCCGGCCTACCGGGCGGCGCTACAGGGATTTTTATTCTTTGGTAACGCAGCGAGTCTCTTTCAAACCCTGCGATCGCGCGCCCTTGAGATTCCCGCGACAGAGCAGCCCAAGCGTCTAATTTTGGATTTTTGCCGCGTGGTGAGCTTGGATTCGTCTGCGGTGCTGGCGTTTAAGAAACTACTCAACCTAGCAAAACGCTACGACATTACCCTAATTTATGTCGGGCTCTCCGACCGCTTTAAAGCCCAGCTGATTCGAGGGGAGGGAATTGAGGTGTCTAACCCCCGGTGCCAGATGTTTGAAAATAGCGACTACTTCATCCAGTAGCGGGGGGCGCTACAGCTCCCGTCGCCGGTAGACTTCCTGGGCGATCGCCTCCAGATTGTCCTTCAGGCTGCGCTTCAAAATCTGGTCAAACGCCATTTCTAAGGGACCCGCCCCGGCCTCCGCTTCGACGGTTTGCAGCAGCAGCGTCGGCTGCGCCGACTCGGTGGAGGCCGCAATCACCTGCCAAGACCCTTCAAACTGCTTCAGATCCCCCTCGGTCATCTGAAACTTAATCTGGCGCGGCGGCACCTCTACGTTTTCGGTCTGAATTTGAGAGGTCACCTTGGCGAACAGCACCTGGCGCTCGTCCACCTGCTCGACTACCTTGCGATCGCCCTCATCCACCACGATGCGGGCGCCAACCACCGTAGGCAGAAATGCTGGGAAGCTTTCGTAATCAGTAATCACATCCCACACCCGCTCCCCCTCAGCATCAATCAGGATATAGCCCTGGCGGCGATCGCCGCTCTGAATAACAGCGCAGCGACCCTGTTCTAGGTCGCTGCGCTGGCGGTCTGCTAGGTCTTGGATGGCCTGTTGAAAGGCTGAGGTCTGCACCACGATCACTGCTATTCGCTATAGAACCTTTGATGTACTCACTATAGCGGGACGATTACCGTCCCATTGCGGCGGCCCCTAGCAAACCGGTCTTTGGGCCTAGCTCTAGAGGCTGAGGACAAGCTGAAGCTGCGGCTCGGGTCTGGCCTCCTCTGGGAGAGGGTCGGGGATGGCCTGCACGGCGGGGCAGTAGCGAGCGTAGGCGCAGCGATCGCACTGGGTTCCAGGGAAGGGCTGCCAGTGGCGATCGTGGCGGAGCTGCATAGCAATGTCGCCCACCAGGGTTTTGACCCGCTCCCGGTGGAACGGCGTGGCGCTGAAGCTGACCTTATCCCCCGTGCGCAGATAGATGATGCTCAACTGCCTGAGCTGGCGCTGGTAGCGCTGCTCTAGGGCCAGGTAATACAGCCCAATTTGCAGGTCGATGTCGTCAGTGTCGGGGAGGCCGGTGTCCTTGCCTGACTTATAGTCAATCAGCTCTAGCCCATCGTCTAAATAATCAAGCCGGTCGTAGCGCCCCGACAAAACGAACTCCAAGTTCTGTACTCTCAGCCCCCCCTGGATGCGCCCCTCCACCGCTAGCGGTTTACGCAGCGATCGCGTATTGAGCATAAATTCCGCGTAGTAGCGCTGCAGAATCCGCCGACCCTCGTCCCGCTGGGCTGAGGTCAAGCCCCCGGACTGCTGCCCCCAGCAGTGCTCAACCCAGCTCAGCTCAGGAACAGGCTCTTGATAGTGCCAATCCCGGTAGATGCTGGCGAGGGCCTGGTGGAGCGATGTCCCTAGAGCTGCAGACCCGAAGAAAGCCGCGCTGGGGAGCTTGCGCTCGTAGCGGTAGTAGTAGGCGCGGGGGCACCGATAGTAGGTTTGGAGCTTAGCTGCCGAAATGGGGTAGACCATGGTCAGACCACAGGAATAGCGTTATGCTCCCATTATGACCCCAAATGCAGGGTTCTCCAAGGATCATTTGTATTGCCGACGCTATCTATAGCGCTCTAGCCCCGGCGAATATTCATACAGCACCACTCCTGACGACGCCAGAGGGTTGCCACAATCCAGCCGTGTTCTTCCAGGGTGTCGGCCACCACCTTGGCCTGGTCTAAAAGGATGCCGCTCAAAATCCCCCAGGTGGTGGTCTTGGCGATCTCCCCCAAGTTGGGCACCAGGTCGATAATCACCTCCGCTAGGATGTTGCAGATGATGCCGTCTACGGGGTGGGGCAGCACATCCATCAGCGTCTCGATGCTGCCGGGATAGACTAGAAGCTGCTCACCGCTAAACCCGTTGAGGCCACCGTTCTCTTGAGTGGCCTTTGTCGCTAGGGGATCAATATCGACGCTATAAACCTGCTTGGCCCCCAACAGCAGCGCCCCAATGGAAAGAATGCCAGAGCCACAGCCAATATCGGCCAGAACCATGCCTCCTGCCGTCTTTGCGTCCGGTAGCCGCATTTCTAAAGACTCGAGGCAGAGCTGGGTGGTAGGATGAGCGCCCGTGCCGAAGGCCGTCCCCGGATCTAGCCGCAGGGGCAGCCGGTCTGCGTTGGCCTTAGCTTCGATCCAGGCGGGGGTGACCATAAAGCGATCGCCAATAGGCTGGGGCTGCCAATGCTGCTTCCAGGTGCTGGACCAGTCCTCTTCATCGATTAGGCTCCAGCTCACCTGGGGCCTGGGAAACTGCGCACAGAGTGCGTCTTGCCGAGTGAGGAGGGAAAGGGCCGCTAGGTCCAGCAGCGCTGCTTGAACCTGGGGCAGGTAGGCCCGCATCCAGCAGCGGTGATTTTTCAGCTCGCTTGAGGTCCCGCGACAGCCAAAATCCTGCAGCCGCCAAAACACAAGGTCCTCTGCCACAGGGTCACACAGGACCTGAATTTCCCACCAGCTATTGGTCAATGCGATCGCCCCCCGCTCCGGTCGTCTATCTACAGCGTTACCGTGTAGGCTTCCCGAATTCCAGGAACCTTCGTAATCTCATCCAAGATACCCTCCGGCAGCGGATCATCGATGCTGAGCACCATCACGGCGTCTCCCCGAACGATTTTCCGCCCCACCTGCATGCTGGCGATGTTGACGTTAACGCTGCCCAGCAGCGAGCCTATCTTGCCAATGATCCCCGGCATATCCCGGTGCAGGGTGAACAGCATGTGGCGGTTGGGGGGCACGTTGATAGGAAAATCGTCGACTTTCGTAATGCGAATTTCGTTGTCTCCTAGCAGCGCCCCCATCACTGAGTGAGAGCCCATGGACCCCGTTGCAGAGAGGTAGAGCGAGCCCGCATAGTCGCGGACGGAGCCGTCCCGCGTCTCGGTCACCCGAATGCCGCGCTCCTTGGCCTCGATGCTGGCGTTGACGTAATTGACCCGCTCCTGCAGCGCGTGGGACAGCAGGCCCTTTAATGCCGCAATCACGACAGGCTGGCTCTCGTTGGTGGCCAACTCGCCCTGAAGCCTGACGTTGAAGGATTCAATCCGTCCGCCGCTGAGCTGGCTAACCATATTCCCCAGGGTTTCGGCAAGCTGCAGGTAGGGCCTCAGCTTTTCGAGCACGTCGGGCCGCAGTCCCGGAATATTTACGGCGGAGCGGGCGGGAAGACCGAGGAGAACGTCGCGAATCTGCTCAGCCACGTCGATGGCGACGTTGACCTGCGCCTCTGCGGTAGAGGCGCCTAGGTGAGGCGTGAGCACAAGCTGCTTCCCAATTTCCACTAGGGGCGAATCGGTCAGCGGCTCATTTTCATAGACATCCAGGGCTGCCCCCGCAATCTGGCCTGCTTTTAGCGCTTCCGCCAGGTCATGCTCATCGATGATGCCGCCGCGAGCGCAGTTGACGATGCGGGCCGTGGGCTTCATCTTGGCAAAAGCCTCGGCGTTGATCATGTGCAACGTTTCGGGGGTTTTGGGCAGGTGCAGCGTAATGTAGTCCGCCTCCTGCACCAGCAGGTCTAGCTCCACCAGCTGACAGCCGATTTGCTCGGCGCGCTCCACCGAGAGAAACGGGTCGTAGGCCAATAGGCGCATCCCCATGGCGCGGGCAATGGTGGCCACGTGGGAGCCGATTTTGCCGAGGCCAACAATGCCCAGGGTTTTCTTGTAGACTTCCACCCCGGTAAAAGTTTTGCGGTCCCAATGACCAGCCTTAATCGACTGGTTAGCGTCGGAGATGTGGCGAGAGAGGGCCAGCATCATGGCAACGGTGTGCTCTGCTGCGGCAACGGTGTTTCCTTCCGGGGAGTTGACCACGAGCACGCCTTGGCGGGTCGCGGCAGCAACGTCTACGTTGTCAACGCCAACCCCGGCCCGGCCAATGATTTTGAGTTTTTCACCCGCTCGAATCACGGCTCCCGTGACTTGGGTGCCCGAGCGAATCATTAGGGCGTCATAGTTAGGAATCAGACTGACAAGCTCATCCTCAGAGAGTTTCGTCTTGACATCAACGTGAGCCACCTGAGAAAGGATATCGATACCCGCTTGATCGACGGGGTCAGAGACGAGAACTTTAGACATGATTGAAATGGAAGGAATATGAGTCAGCAAACCACCGACATTCGTCGCCTATTTTACCGTTAAAGCTAGATTGACCCGCTTAAATCTTTTAAAATCTGCGGCATCAAGCGTCGTCGAGAAGCCACTCCGAGGCGCGGGGACCTAAGTCTATGGGGATACTGACCGCTTTTCCAAGGCGAGGGCGTTCTCGGGTCTGTTGAATGAAGGTCTGCACCTGCTGGGTGCCGCCCCATTCGTTGATGTAGTTCGCGATCGCGTTGAGATGCTGACCATACTCCGTTTCATCCATAGGAAACGAGACCTGCTCTAAGTAGCGCCACATGACCTGAACAAAGAGCTTGCCCTGAGTCCTTCGGATCTGCACGTCGAAAGAATAGCCCCACTTATTGAGGAGTAGCTGATGCAAGTCGTCTCCAGTCATGAGTCAATCTCCAGCAAAGAATTTGCGCCACCAAACTTAGTATTTCGTCTTAAATTGTAATATTGCTTAATAACTCTCAGATCTGTTCAGCTGTTTTGTACAAAGTCTATGATCCAGACTCTTGAGAGTGTAATAATACCTTTAGAAAACTTGCTGATGAGCGATGCCGCTGCTGCTACAGTGCTCGTCGTTGCTGTGTCGGACAAGGTGAGAAGGTCAGTATATTTATTTGCTCAAACCTTGACAATATCAACGGTTGAGGGCTCTCTCACTTAGTTAAAATGCTCCGTTTTGATTCGCTGTAATCCGAATTTACGCCATAAGTTATGACTCAAGTTTCTGGAACGCCAGATGTGCCCGATATGGGCCGTCGCCAATTTATGAACCTGCTCACCTTCGGGACGATTACGGGCACCGTGTTGGGTGCGCTATATCCCGTTGCCAAGTACTTTATTCCCCCCTCCAGCGGCGCAGCAGGGGGCGGTGTTTTAGCTAAGGATGCTCTGGGCAATGACATCACCGCCAGCGAATTTCTAGCGAGCCATGCTGCAGGCGATCGCGTTCTGGCCCAGGGCCTCAAGGGCGATCCCACCTACATCGTCGTCGAGAACAGCGAGGCGATCGCCGACTACGGCCTCAATGCAGTGTGCACCCACCTAGGCTGCGTGGTGCCCTGGAACGCGGCGGAAAATAAGTATATCTGTCCATGCCACGGCTCTCAGTACAACTCGGAAGGTAAAGTGGTCCGCGGCCCCGCGCCGCTCTCCCTGGCGCTGGCTCACGCCAACGTCACCGAAGGCGGCAAGATTGCCCTGTCTCCTTGGACTGAGACCGACTTCCGCACGGGCGACAACCCCTGGTGGACGTAAGGGGGCTCCCTATTCTTTGGCGATCGCTGCTCGATCCCTTTCACATGTTTTTTACTATCAATAGATCAACTTTAGCCACACCCATGCGCGCGAACCTTTGGACTCGATTTCTCTCCAGCGGTCGCCAGATCATGCTGAAGGCGGCCCTGCTCGCCTTAGTGACCGTCTCACTGCTGATCGGCAATGCCGCTTTCCCCCAGACTGCCGCTGCTTATCCCTTCTGGGCGCAGCAAAACTACGACTCCCCCCGGGAGGCTACGGGCCGAATCGTCTGCGCTAACTGCCACCTTGGCGCCATGCCCACTGAGATAGAGGTGCCCCAGGCGGTGCTTCCCAACAGCGTGTTTAAGGCGGTGGTCAACATTCCCTACGACCTAGATACTCAGCAAGTGCAGGCGGACGGCAGCAAAGGGCCGCTCAACGTTGGCGCTGTACTGATGCTGCCCGAAGGATTCCAAATCGCGCCGGATGACCGGATTCCTGAAGAGATGAAGGAAGAGGTGGGTCCGAGCTATCTGTTCCAGCCCTACAGCGAGACGCAGCAAAACATTGTCTTGGTGGGTCCGCTGCCGGGTGAAGACTACCAAGAAATTGTCTTCCCGGTGCTCTCTCCTGACCCTGGCGCAGACCAGAATGTTCACTTCGGCAAATACTCGGTCCACGTAGGCGGCAACCGCGGTCGCGGTCAGGTTTATCCTACGGGCGAGAAGAGCAACAACGCAGTTTACAAAGCGTCCGCAGCCGGCACCATCTCCAGCGTGACCAAAGGCGAAGACGGCAGCTACGATGTCGCGATTCAGACAGAAGACGGCAAGTCGGTTGTCGATACGGTTCCCCCCGGCCCAGCATTGATCATCGCTGAAGGGGATGCGATCGCTGCCGGTGCCAATTTGACCGAGAACCCCAACGTTGGCGGATTCGGCCAAATGGATACCGAGATTGTCCTGCAGAGCCCGACGCGCATCAAAGGCCTCATTGCCTTTGTCGCGGCGATTATGCTCAGCCAGACTTTCCTAGTGCTGAAGAAGAAGCAGATTGAGAAGGTACAGGAAGCTGAAATGAGCTTCTAACCCCGAACCAATTTGGGATTATCTCTCTAGGGGCGTGGCATGCCACGCCCCTAATTTTTTTGGATTGCCCAGTCGTCTAAACCTTAGCGCCCGAAGCAGGCTCTGCCCCCATGGCGTCGGCCACCTTTCGCAGCACCGTAATCTGCTGCTCAAAGTCAGAGGACTCTAGCACGCCTAAAACCTGACCCACCTCATCGGACATGGTGTAGTCCTCAGGCATCGGGATAATGCTGCCTGCCTCCATTCCCTGAGCAAGCTGATACCAAAAGGCGAGCTTGGTCTCCGCGCTGAGCGCTCCATACTCCCGGCTGATGACGGTGTCGCTGCCCTTTGCAATGTCGCGCATCGTGTCAAGCTGGGCCTGCTGCTCCAGCTTTTTAACCTGGCTGACCAAGCCAGCGGAGATCTCAGGCGAAGCTGCGTCAGGGGCCGCAGGGGTGATGGAAGTGCCGATTTTGGTATAAATCACCCACAGCAGCGCAAGCTGCTTGTCTATTTCGAGCTGCTGGATCTGCTCAGCAATTTGGTCGGGGTTGGATGCAAGATTTATAGATGTCATGTGAGAACCTCGTTCAATGTCGACGGCGGTCACGCAAAGCGATGACCTGCAGGCCTTCTTCCTACGCAGGATGAAGCTACCCAGAGCCGTCACTTGTTACAAAATGTAACAGCGGCGCCCGTAAGCGATTATCGCCCCTATGGCTGAGATCTCACATTAGATAGACCCCGCTCCACCGCTGTCCGAAGGATTGGGAAAAATTTGGATTTGAGGCTTCGCTACCGCTAGAAGCCTCTCAGCGACCGGCATTGAGCACTTGCTCAGCAGTCAGGTTTACCTCTGGGAAGGTGAGGGAGACAACGGGCTGATTGCCCTGAAGCTGTTGAATCTCGTACTCGCCGTCTACAAGGGTGCAGATGGAGAGGGTGGGCTGCTTGGGCTTGCCGATGTAGCGCGTGCCGCCCAGCGCGGCGCGGTCCGCAATCCAGTATTCAGGGATGCCGAGAGCGGCATAGTCTTCAATTTTTCGGGCGTAGTCGTTTTGCCAGTTGCTGCTGACGACTTCGGCAATGAATTTGAGGGAGCTGCCTTGGGTGAGGATTGATTGCTCAGGCCACAGGGGTTCGTGGTCAAGCTCGGTGCGATCGACGACGGCGACGTCGGGGCGGAAGGCGGTCATGGTGGTGTTGGCGGACCGCAAGAGTTTCAGTCCGGTAGCTCAGTTCGAGGCAAGACCCGCCTTTGCAAGATCGGCAACCCTCGCTTGCGCAAGGCTCTTTACTTCCCAGCCCTCGTTGCCATCCGCCTGTGCCCAGAGATTCAAGCGTTCCG
>JBHJHJ010000067.1:0-14698 GCA_050330955.1 Elainellaceae cyanobacterium
CACCACCAAAACATCTAACAAAACCCTACCCGACTCCTCCACTCCTCTCCCCACTCCATTCCATCATGCGTTCGCTACTCGGACTAATGTCCCCGCTCAACTCCCCAACCAATCGCCGTACGGGCGGGTTTAGCAAAAACGCTTCGGTCCTAACCAAAACGTAACCGCCAAACCCGCCCCGACATATTTATCTCCAGCCCAATCATCCTCCCAACCGATCGCCAAAATACCGCCGATACAAATCACATCTCGGCATCACCTCATTCCCTTGAAGATGCACCACCCCCATACTGTGCAGCTGAAACGCCTGCACCGGCTCTAACCGCACCGGCCCCCACGACGCCATCACCCGCCGAATTGCCCCCACCATCTCCGATCGCTGCTCTAAATTCCACAGGTGTCGCCGCAGATGATCGCCATATGGTCCCGCCTCCGTCGGCGCACTCTCCAGCAGCGCGTCCAAATCTGTCTCCCCACGGGCGATCGCATACAGCGCGACGCGCACCAAATAGGGGTGTCCCCCCACCATCGCCATCAGATGCTTCGTCTCCTCCTCCCCCCAGCTCAAGCCGTGCCGCCGCGCTAGCTCCTGCACCTGTGCCGCCTCAAACTCCCGCAGCTCGATGGGCAACCCCACGTTAAACGGCGACTGGTTGATATTCATGGGAATATACACCTCCGTAGAGTGCACCACCACCAGCCGCAGCTTCTTCCACAGGTCGCTCACCTTGGCCGACTCGTGCCAGGCCCGCAGCAGCCCCATAAAGTCGGCGGCGATGTTGGGGTGCTCGAATACCATATCCACCTCGTCCAGCCCCAGCACCAGGGGCGAGGAAATGTTGGGCAGCAGGTATTCCTCGAAGTAGGCGGTGCAGTTGTCTTTACTGCCGAAAATCTCATCCCAGTAGTCGCTGAGCCGGTTGGGAAGCTGCAGCCGCCGCCCCACGCTGGCGCAAAACCAGCGGAGGAACTTATCTAAGTTTGAGAAGATGGCCGCGTCCGCAAGCTGGAAGCTCAGAGGCACCGTCAGACATCTATTCTCCCCGTGTTCAAGCTGGCCCGCGTGCAGCAAAATCCGCGACATCAGCGAGGTTTTGCCCATCTGCCGGGGCGCCTTGATGCGAATTAGCGCCCCCGGCTTCAGCACCGTCTCGTAGCAGTTGGCCTCCAGCGGCGGGCGCTCCATGTAATACTGCGAGGCCAGGTCCACCTGTCCCCCCGGTAGCTCCGGCGGCGCGACGGGGACGGGCGGGGCGCCGGGCTGGTCGATTAGCGGGTCTGGGCTCGGCGGCGCGGTATCCAAAGGGTTTGGGGACTGGCCTTCTACGATTTCTAGAATGTCCTGCAGCAATCGGGGGGTGTCCTCAGGCGATCGCCACTGCCCCTGCTGAATTGGGTTGAGATAGCCCCGCAGGTCATAGTTCATGGGTGAACTGAAGGGAAAATTTACCCGAATCGGCAGGATCTGGGGCTTGCCCAACCCGCGAGTATCCCGCAGCTCTCGGGCGCGGCGCACCTCTTCGGTGACCATCTCGCTGATGGCCGACTGCAGCGAGAGCAGCAGCACAAAATAGTCGCACCGCTCTAGGGCCTGGTCGATGCGGGCCGACCAGTTATCCCCCAAGCGAATGCTCTCCGCCGCCATAAATACCTCGTGTCCTGCCGCCTTCAGCGCCTGATAAAATTCCTCCGCCAGCTCGCTATCTGGCGGCTGGCTGCGGTAGCTGATGAAGACGCGGGCTGATTTTATGGCGGCTTGTGGCTCTGATTCATGCTGGGTCTGGGGATAGTGCGCCAGCGCGATCGCCTGCCCCATCCCAGCATGAATCACCTCCTGCCCAATATTGCGCAGCGATCGCGCCACAGCGCCAAATAGGTCACTGCTGGTGACGGTGCCGTCCGTGGCATTCTCTGCCGACAGGCCCTGCAGCACCGCCGCCGTAAACGCACCATGATCGCCCATTTCCCAGGCCTGCTCAAATCCTCGGCAGGCCGCAATTAGGCAGGAATTGGGTTTGCGACTAAGCAACGCCTGGGTTGGTTGCAAAAGCCACTGTTGCTCAACCAGCGACCCTGAGTAACAGCAGTCCAACAGAACAACAAGGCTACTCAGCTCGGCTTGAGCAATTAGCTGGTTTAGGGAATTAAAGGCGATCGCATTTTGCCCATCGTCTTTGGCCTCAGACGTGGCGAGATAGCCTGCTGCTTCGTCTGTCAGCGGGTCTACGGACCGAAATCCGTGCCCCGAGAAGAAGAGCAAGACGTCTTGGTGCTTGCCGCGTTCGTTGAATAGGATTCTGAGGGCGGCGCTTAGCTCCGCTTGCGTCACGGCCTGTTTGGATGCCACCTTCCAGCCGTCTCCGGCAGGCTTTTGCGGTAGGCGCGTCACGTGGTACTGATGCTGCTCTAGCAACTGCGCCATAGCTTCAGCATCTTTAGCGGCGCTGTTGAGCGGGCTGAAGTTGTCGTATTGATTGATCCCAACGACTAGCGCGTACTTAGTCATTTCAAGACAATATTGGCACAGTGCTCTCAGTATCCTAGTCCGGTTTTCTCTTGCCGGCCTTAATTTTCATATTCTTTACAGAGCACTAACAGCCGCCTGATGACCGCTAAGGCGTAATGAGCAGCCCTTCCGGCTGAAACTGCCTCTGTTCATCGAGCCTCCAGCACAGAACATCTTGAGCGGCGCCGCGCTGAACGGACACAATGATATACGAATAGTGAGACCAAGCTACAGCGCGATCGCACTCTGAAGGGAAGGCCGGGTGATTGGGGTGGGAGTGAATGATGCCGATGATGTCGAGGTCCAGGTCGCGGGCGTCCCGCTGGGCCTTAAGCATATCTTTGGGGTCAATGGTGTAGCGGCTGGTTTTGGTGCGGGGTTCAGCCGTCTCGCTATGGCTATCGGTAATGTTCTCTACTGCGGACCAGGCGTTGGGTACGGGGCGAACTTCAACGAGTTGGCGAACCGCGTCGCTTTCACTGCGGCCCAGGAGAATGCCGCAGCCTTCTTCAGGATAGGCCGCTTCGCCAGTGCGGGCGATCGCGTTGATGTGGTCTAAGGTGAGCCGCAGCACCTACCGCTTCTTTTTCTTTGAGGTTTTCTTAGCGCCCCCAAATCCCGATGCTTTTTTCAAGGGCGCCGACTCAAACTGCGGTAGGGGAGGCTGCTTCTTGCGAAGGGAAGAAGACGCTTCACGAAGAGAACCTTCCTCAGGAAAAAGTAGCTCTGTGAGCTTCTCAATCGCTTCTGGTGCCTTCGCTCTAAGCTCCTCGGGGGTAAAGTCCGATTCCTGCTTCAGGCCAAGCTTCACTTGAACCCTTGGCCAGCTTCCCGTCACAAACTCGTCAACGTCTTTGTGGGCAAATACGGTCTCAATTAGCGGGGCTGCTTCTGCCGCATTTAGTTCAGTTAGCGCTCTAATTAAGCTTGAGTCCAAAAGCTCATCTTCTCGCTCAGGGTAGTTTTCTAGCACCGGTATCAGAGCATCAATACAGCTTTGGCGATGCTCAGGGTAATTCAAGGCAAGGACTTCAAAACTATCGACGGCAAAAATCTGCGCCCATACGTCGTTCTCTGAATCTTGAATAAATGCTGTCGAAGGTTTGATCGCCCTCGGACCAATGAGACCAATGGCTTGGGGAATATTTTGGTTAAAAGAATCATCATCTCGCAGCAGCAGCTCCAGCAGTGGGGCAACTGCCTCTTCAGCCCGGAGCTGTCCCAAAGCCCGCACCGCATGGACAGGTGCCCAAACCGCTTCCGTTTTATCGGCATCTAGCTCATCAAACAGCGGATCAGAGGCCATGCGAATCAGCTCTGGGATGTCTGCCGCTGTGAACCCAAAACGTTCGGGATAGTTGGCCCAAGATTCAGCCTTGTAATCGCTGAGGCTAACGTCGCAGTCGAGTAGCTTACCGGCGGCTCCAGTATAGGTCTCTAGTCCCATAGCTTAATCCCTCAGACAGCACTCAATCGTTTGTGATGCAGTCAAGATTAGCTTAAAGTGCTCCCTTTCGGGCCACAAACCTACTTATCGTTAAGCATTAGCCATAGCTAGACGAGCGAAGCGCCTGCTGAGCCTGATTAAACGCGTTCTCTTCAGCAGTCAGGAAGTCGCTTGCTGAGGGCGGGCGCATGTCCCATTGAACCTCCGAGAGAAATATCAGCGTTCCAGCAATCACAAACCCAGAGAATAGAAAAGGTAGAGAACCGGCAAGGGGCAGCAGCGCAATTCCAGCCATGTGGATAGCCCCAGCAAGCAGGAACGTACGCGATCGCAATCCCCAGCCCGTCAACAGATATCCGACTGCGCTGACGCCCAGCCAAATCTGGCACAGATTCAACAGCACCCAGCCCCAGCCCCAAAAGATACCGCCATCGGTTAGGCCAATGCCCAGCAGCATCAGCACTGCCCAAGTGTAGACAACCCAGCGCAGCCGCTCAACCTTCACCCAAAACCAGGCTAGCGAAGCCATTAGGACCACTCCAACAACCGTCAGCGCCGACCACAAGATAGCTTGGTCACGCCAGCTCACAGCGGAAAACTGGGCCACTCCAAAAATAATGGCCGTAATCCACCCCCAGGCTAAAAACGTTTGGTCTATGCGGGTATACAGCCCAGAGAAAAGCTTGACCTTTCCTATCCGATAGTCGATGCGGAGCACACCCTGTAGATCCTGCACGTCCAGCGTGGTCTGTTTGCAGCGGACCAAGGGCTCAGCCGGATTAAAGAAACTCATGGGGGCGTCAAGACCTCAACCTAAAGACTGAATATGGTCTATATCTTAGGTCTTTTGACAATCTGCGGCGATGGAAAAGGGGCGATCGCAGAGATTCGGTTTTCTCGGCTTTTGAGATTTTTGCTTTTGCTATGGCAGGCATAAAAATGGGGTAAGCCGCGACTGCAGCCCACCCCAACATAGGTAAATTGAATACACGTATCAATCAAACGCTAGCTCACAGCCTACGACCGCTCTGACGGAGGGTTGCGCCTCCTTTCGGCTGCGACAAAATGGAGGAAGCGACAAAAACTCCATAGCCACAGGTTTGATTAAGTTCAACGCTGCCCGCATTCCTGGCGTCGCTCTCCTTCGGAATGCGGTACTAGACCACAACGGCAAAACATCTATACAGCGTGAATACATTAACAAATTTAAATCAAATGAGAGTCGGCGTACTCTTTCTATAGATGGAATCTATTCTCTGTCTTTAATCATGGAAGGGTGTCTGTATTTAGGATGTCATAACTCTACCGAATCTATGCTAAACATGGTTTTAAATCGCGTTTCGTATAGACCTATTCCTATTGATATAGAGCAGCCCGTGTCGCCTTTCTAAGTGCTCAAATAAAGACCCAAATTTGATCTGTTTTTAGGAGTATGCCGCTTGCGACATCGGTTAATTGGACATTTTCTAGTAATAGCTTGGTGGCTTTGCTGTGGCGTTGCCCCTGCTGTGGCGCTACAACCCCCAGGTCAAGAGCCTGGCCACATCCAAGCCGTTCAGGCGGTTATTCAAAGTGCGAGCACGGCATGGATGACGGGCGATGCTGAAGGTTTTGCTACTCTATTTACTGAAGATGGTATACTCGTTGTGCCAGGCGATCGCTGGATTGGACATAGCGTAATTCGAGAAGTTTTTACTGATTTTTCCCAGGAGCATTCGGTATCAGTTCAAGTCAAGAAAATTGTGATTCAGAACCAGCACGCTGCTGTGGAATGGCGCTGGCGAGAAACCGATAAAATTACTGGACTAAGTCGTGAAGCTGATGATGCTATTTTTATCGATTTTGTGAATGGCAAAATAAAGCGTTGGCGAGAGTATATCGATTGGCTTAGCCCTGAAGGATAAAGGCGATGCCGCTCAGCTCAGTTTATTGAGCTTCGAATGAAAGCTAGTAATATTGCGTTGACTCGGCTGCTTAGGGCACTTGCTATGCATCGATCCTAAATCGCTTCACAGTTCACGTAGGATTGCAATTCAGGGTGTTGATCATCTTTGTAAACAGCGCCTCTAACGGAATACCGGCTGCCGCCGCCATCGTTGGAATAACACTTTTGGGCGAGAAGGAGCAGTATAGCCCAGCCTCTAAAAACCACGGCTGACCTGTTGAATCGATGCGGAAGTCGAACAGGCTGTAGTGGCGGCAACCTAAGGCCCTATGGCACTGCACAGCCGCAGCCTGCACTGTAGGCGTAATCGGGTCGTCAGTGGCAACAATCCAGGCCTTGGCCTTTTCTTTCGCAGTCAGGGTCAAATTTCCTGATTCGCTGCGCTTGAGCTTATCGGCGTAGTTTCGGATAGGGCGATCGCTCGCGTCTACGGGATACTCTTCCAGCGGCAGCCCCACTAGCGCATCACCCTGCTGAAGAACGCCGCACCGCACCTCGCGACCCGGCGCGATGAAGGTTTCAACCAAAACCTCCTCGGAGTGCTGGAATGCGTTATCTAGGGCAGCGGGGTAGTCAGCCCTATCTTTAACAAAGGTGATCCCGAAGGAGTTGTCGGTGCTGTCGGGCTTGACGACAACCGGCGGCTGAAGCGTGGGCGTCTCTCCTCGTCGCAGCAGCTCGCCCTGGGGCACCTTGACGCCTGCCGCTGCCACAATAGCCTTGGCTTTATGTTTTTGGGTGGTCAGGGCCATGAGCTCAGGGGGGTTGCCGATATAGGGAAGACCCACCAGATCAAACAGGCTGCGATACTGGGTCATGCCTGGGACGCAGAACATGTGGGGCAGCACGACGTTGATGGCTTTTGCCTCGATTGTGGCGATCGCCTCAGGCAGCGGCATGGAAGTAGCCGCAGCGATGTCGGCCGCAGCGAGGGATGCCGGAAAGCGCCACTGGCGATCGGGGGTAATGTAGGCAATGTGGAATTGATAGCCCTCCAGGCGCGCCAAGGCATCGAGACCATCGCTGACGAACAGGCGAGACAGCTCACAGTGAAACTCGTCCTGCGCCGAGCCAATGAGATGGAGCACTTGGAGTGGGACCATGCTCAATCTCCCCCCCGCTCTACCAGCTTGCCAATGTTGAAGTCAATCTTGACCCAGCCCTTCAGCTTGCGCAGGTTGTCGAGCAGCAGCAGACTAATCTGCCAGTGGGGCACCATCAAAAACGGTAGCGGGTCCCACGCCTGAAAAATGGCGTCTGTTCCTGTAAAAATCGTCCGCAGCCGAGTTTGGAAATCGGCCCAGGACCGCACCCCCGTCAGTCGCCAAATTTCATGGTAGAGCCAGTAGGTGGGCCGGCTGCTGGGCAGTGGGGCCACGGTCACCCCCAGATCGCTGTCCGTCAGGTAGGCCGCGGCGACGGCAGGATGGTCGTAAAACATGGTGATGGCAGAGTGGGTCCGGGGGTTGCATTCGATGGGGTACACCGCTCCATCAGCAGCCTGGATCATATCAAAGGATATCTGGCCGGTTAGGTTCAGCGCGCCAACAAACTTTTCCACCCAGGCCTCGATTTCAGGCTTGTCGACATGAGCATAGTTGACCTGAAACGGTGAGGACATGGAGCAACAGTGCAGCCGAATTTTCCCCTGGCGCACGGTGCTATGGGTGCAGTACTCCTGCCCCACGATGAACTCCTGCATCACCCAAGGGTTGCTCTCGCTGATGGGCAGGGCTTTAACATATTCCTCCATTTCAGGGAACGGCAGCCGGGTCATGTCAAGCCGCGAAACCGAGTCGTAGCGAAGGCTCTTGAGCAGATAGGTCCCGCCGCTGTTGGCGAAGTCAAAGTTCAAGAGCTGCTCCGGGGTCGTAATTAGAAACACCCTGGGGGCATTTAGCCCCAGCGATCGCGCCGTTTGGCATAGCCTGAACTTATCATCAAGCATCGCAACGGTTTCAGCAGCGCCGTGGATCACCTGGCAGCGATCCGCCATGGCCTCCCCGGCGATCGCATCATAATAGCTTGCCACCGGGCTCGAGACCGGCACAAACGCGTCGATGGCCTCGCGCTGGACAATCTCCAGCAGCGCATTGGTATAGCCGTCCGCGTCCCGCTCGGGGGCAGGAAGGGTGTAAAATCGCTCGACCGCCCTGGAAAACCGATGCCCCGAGAGCCAGTACTTGTGAGTTTCCACCAGCACCACCGAATGGCCGGCCCTGTAGAAGCAGCGGGCAAGCTGCAGCGCCTTGGTCATCTTACCGCCGGTCAGCAGGATGCGCTGCGGGTTCAAGGTGTCTTGTCGCCTCGGCGGGCGCAGCTTGCTCCACACGAGCGCTGGGAGCACCACAGCGAGGTTGAGCGGCAGCGCTATCGTCAGCAGCGCCAAAGCAGCTAGGTTCTGCAATAAGGCCGCAAATTTTTTCCTGACCTGCATTAGACCTTGCGGCGAATGACGGTGAGTCCATCCCGCAGCGGCAGCAGCACTTGGTCCACCCGGGGGTCAGCGGCAACGGCGCGGTTAAAGGCGGCAATGGCGGCACCGTTGGGCGTTTGCTGCGACGGCGATAAGTAGGGCTGGCCCTGCAGCAGCGTATTGTCAACGCAGATGTACCCACCGGGGGCAATTAAACCACCGTCCATCAGGCAATTAAAGTAATCGATGTATTCCCGTTTATCAGCGTCCACAAATACCAGATCGAACCTCTGTCCCTGGGCAATGAGGGCCTTGAGGGTTTCGAGGGCAGGAGCCACCTTGATTTGAATCTTGTGACCGTGGGCCGAAGCGTCAAAACAATCGCGGGCAAAGCTAGCGGCGTAGGGGTCTACTTCACAGGCCACAAGACAGCCGTCTTCGGGCAGCGCTTCGGCCATAGCTAGGGCAGAGTAGCCGGTGAACAGGCCTACCTCCAAGATGCGCTTGGCCCGAATCATCTGGACAAACAGCTTCAGGGTCTGCCCTTCGACGTGCCCCGAGAGCATTTCCTGCTCAAGCTGCTGCACCGTCTCTTGGTTAGAAAACCGGGCTGCCCAATCTTCCGCCGCTGTCTTGTGGGCTAGGGCCGCTAAGTCGTCAGATTCTGGCGTTGTGCAGGCTTTTATATAGGGGTCGAAGCCCGATGCCAGCGCCTGTACTTGGCGGAGCGATGATAACAGCGGCGCTGCGGCTTCGGTCTCTTGCGCAACGGCAATAGCTGCTTCAATTTGACGCACTAAAATGCCTTGCGGGGTAACGGGCCTTGCGGAGGATGGCGCCGCTGGATTGACTGCTGCAGGGGGATTAGGCTGATCGGCTGACGGCAAACCTTCAGAAAATACGGCGCTCGGCTTGGCTTGAACCATTGTGATGTCGTGTATGTACAGTAGTTTAGAGATACCCGTAGATATCGCCCTATGGAACGATTTGACCAGCCGGAAACACAAGAATACTGGCTCTTAATTGTAACCAATTATTAACACCGCGGCAGTGAATGGTATCAAGCGTAACTTATTGATGATGGCTCGGCCGCCGGCTAAGGTAAGGCAGCGATAGGCGCTTCACCCGCAACGAGGCCTCGATGGAGGATGCGATCGCCCACCACAGCCGAATGGTCAGCGCGGTGCATCGTGCAGCGATCGTCCCAGATCACCATATCTCCTGACTTCCACTGGTGACGGTAGAGGCGGCGGGATCGAATTGAGTGTTGGTATAGCAGTCGAATAATCCGCTCGCTCGCGCCGCCGTCAAACCCCGATAGGGCCTGGCACCGCTCCGGCGTCGAGAGGTAGAGCGCAACGCGGCCTGAAATCGGGTGTTGACGAAATAGCGGGTGCCAGCTCTGCTGCTCTGCTGAACCTTCTAAAGTCAAGCCCGTCACCACATGGAGTACTTTGGCCTGGGACAGCTGCACTTTGACCGCATCTGGCAGCGTCTCATAGGCGCGGTACTGATCTGAGAATAGGGTCTCGCCCCCAGCTTTGGGCAGTACGACAGCCCGCAGCGCCGTGTAAGCGGGCGGCTGACGCACGTAGCTCGTGTCTGTGTGAAACACGCTTCGGGGGGGGCGCTTGCGGCCTACGTTGCTGACAAGGTTCAAACTGGGTTGGCTGGCCACTGGGGTTTCGCCTACGGTAAACGTCAGCGGACCGAGCCGCTGAAGAAACGCCGCAAATTCGGCATCAGAACCGTGCTGGTGTCGAATAACGGCAACGCCATGGTTGGCGAGGGTGTGGCGGAAGGTCTTGACCTCTGCCTCAGATGCAGTGCTGATATCAAATTGGGTAATCTCAGCGCCGAAGGGGGAGAGCGGGCGAAGTTCCATCTTGAAGATCTAGGCTACAGCGCCAGAAAGCGGGCGACTTGATCAAACGAGAGGCGGTCCGTGCGCAGTATAGCGCCAGTGAAGGCGTGGCGGTCCGTGTTTTGGTTGGGGAAGGCAATACAGGGTAGCCCTGCAGCCTGCGCCGCCGCTAAGCCATCGAGATTATCCTCAATGGCGACACAGCGACTAGCCTCTTCACTGAGTTTCTGCAGGGCGAAGGTGTAGGCCTCTGCCGCAGGCTTTGGCTGCGCAACTAAGGCCGTATTGACCACGAGGTCAAAATCTGTGGCGCCGAGTTTTGGACTGAGGGCGCTGAACATCTCGGACAGATTCTGCTCAGAGGTGGTCGTTACCAAGGCCACCGTCATGTTCTCCAGCCTTGCTGCTTGAATGGTCTCAACCACGCCGGGGCGGGGCTGGATTTCCCCATCGCGAAGTGACTGCTGAAAAAGATCTGACTTAGTCAGGTGAATCGCCTCAGCATCGACGGACTGCCCCTGCGACTGGGCGTAGGCGTCAATTCGCTTGCGGCCGCCGCTCTCCTCTAACAGGGTGACGTACTCATCTCGCTCCCAGTGCCAGTCAAGCCCGTGCTGAGCAAAGGCCTGGTTGAATGCGGCACGCTGCAGTTCTGAAGTATCGGCGATGGTGCCGATGGAGCCAAACAGGACAGAGGCCATTGACGTATTTCTCCCTCTACATGCCACGTCAACCCACAGCCTTCTGACTGACGTCGCTTAGGCTTGTGAGTCTTGATTTGCTCAAGAGGCGGGGAGCCTTCAAGAGCCAAATAATATTATACGGGTTCAAATCGCTGTATATCGAAAAGCAGCAGAAAATCGCCCCAAAAGCCGCGATCGCATTCGACGCTTAGAGTCACTTATCTACTGCCAAAACGCCACAGACGGCATCCGGATAGCTGCACTAAGACTCACTGCAGCTTCATAACGTGTCAACAGTTAATTAAGTCGGCTAATTAAATGGCGCTAAGCGATAGTTTTCATCATATTCTTAACGGATATAGCGTCGATATTACTAATGATTTGAATCAGGTTTTCCCTAATTTTTACAGCAAGCGCAAACGATAAATCTATTTTTTAACTAATACCTTCTTAAGCCGACCTCGCCTTATAAATACTTTGAAATCATGATTCAGGCCTATTCTAGTTCCGGAAAAGACAGACAGGAGCTGTCTTTAGCCTTTCTCCTATTATTTATTGCTTTAGTTTCTCTAGCCTTCACCGCAATTTTTATTCGATTGTCTCTTCAAGACATCAGCGCTAACGCAACGCTGTTTAATCGGCTTTGGATTGCCACAGTTATTTTCGGTGCGTGGAATGGCATCAGTGAACTGCGCTCCAAGGAGCCAGCATCTATCGATCTAGAGTGCAAAAAACTGTCCATCAAGGCGATCGCCCTGCTTATTCTTGTCGCTATCATTCACGTTAGCGGCAGATACTTTATGACCTGGTCCCTAACGCAGACCACCGTCGCAAAGGCAACGCTTCTAGCCAATCTGCCGCCAATTTTTACGATGGTGGGGGCCTGGCTATTTCTTGGGCAGCGCTTCGACCGCCGGTTCATCGCTGGCATGGCGATCGCTTTGGCAGGAGCGCTGGTTTTAAGTCTAAGTGACATAACAGGAGCCGATCACAGCGTTGGGGCGTCCCCCGCGTTAGGTGACGCGGCAGCGCTGCTAGCGTCCCTGTTCTACGCGATCAGTTTTTTGATCATTGAGCAGCTGAGAGCGAGTCTGGGCACCCAAAACATCCTGTTCTGGCGCTGCTTAATTGGCGCAGCGGTGATGCTACCAGTTGTTTTAATCTCCGGTGAGCCCGTGATGCCGACATCTGCCTCAGGTTGGCTTGCAGTCATAGGGCTCGCCGCGCTTTGCGAAGCACTGGGTCATGGCCTCGTGGTCCATAGCCTCAAGTATTTTTCGTCTACTTTTGTCAACGTGTTTTTGCTGTTAGAGTCCATCTTAACGGCAGTGTTTGCCTACGCTATCTTTTCGGAAAGCCTCAGCCTGCTCAACCTGTTGACCTTCGCCATGATTTTGGGGGGCGTCTTAATCGCGAAGGTGAGCGAGGGGGCAACGGCAGAGCTATCGGCAGAATAGGACCTGTAGACTTACGCGGCTGACTTGCCCTTTAAGTACCGTTCAAGCGCCCTCAGCGCAGTCCAAACGAGCTTGAAATATCCTGGCTCCGCCACATCGATCGCCTCTGCCTCGCTCCGGCAGGCCCCGAGCAGCCCCGTCCCCGTCGTTCCATCCACCACCAGCACCTCCTTTTTGCCGTTGCGCAACCGCAGCTCAGGGCCTGCTTCTGGGTGAAAGACCCCGCAAACGTAGGGGCGATCGCCATAGGTAAAGCGAATTGGTTTCACCGCTCGGTGGACCAGCCCCTGCACCTCAACACGGTCAATCTCCAAGTCATCCACCGCGGGCCGCGCGCCCACCAGCTCTAGCTCCACGCTGCGCTTCCCCTGCCACTCATTCAGCCGCAGCTTATAGGCCACATCCAACCGCTCTGGCAGGGGGTAGTAGTCGCCCCAGCGCCAGGCGATCGCCGTTCGCCGCACGCTAGCTTCTGAACCATCGCTGAAATCCTCTAAAGTCAGCTTCAGATGATTGCGCTCCCGCCCCACGGGCCTCTGTTCCACAACTCGCACCCCAGGCGTCCAAAACAGCGGCTCTGGGTTGCCAATGCCGCAGGGCTGGAGTCGCTCCATCTGCTGAAACAGCTCTAGGGTCAGAGTGCTGAGGGGCGTTTGGCCGTCGATGTTGAGGGCCGGCTTGAGGTGATGGGGGTGGAGGGTGAGGTTGGCGTAGAGCTGCAGGCGGCGGCAGAAGGCATCGAGATGATCTGCCGCGAGGGTGAAGCCTCCGGCGGCGGGGTGACCGCCAAACTTCTCCAGCACCGAGCCGCAAAACTGCAGCGCCCCGAAGACATCAAACTCAGGGATACCCCGAGCGGAGCCGCGCAGATGCTTGACCCGGCTGAGGTCTGACGTCGGGCTCAGCGCCGCCTCGTCCACATCCTCGTCGGTGCCGATAAACACGGGCACCCCGTAGCGCTCCACCAGCCGGGAGGCCACAATGCCGATGACGCCGTGATGCCAGCCGGGGCGCACCACCACCAGCACCCGCTCCTCCGCCAGGTTGGGCTTCGTGGTCTCGATGTAGGCGATCGCCTCCGCCTCAATCAGTTCACAGAGCTGGCGGCGGGAGCCGTTGATCTGCTCACAGGCCATGGCCCGCTCCAGAGCGATCCCCTCGTCATCGGTGGTCAGCAGCTCGATAACGGTCTGGGGGGTGCTGATTCGCCCCACGGCGTTGATGCGCGGCCCTAGGCGAAAGCCGATGGCCTCTGGCTTCAGCGCCTTTTGACTGCCCTCAATGCCCGACACCTGGATCAGCGCCCTCACCCCCGGAATTTTAGAATGCGGCAGCAGCGCTAGCCCCTGCTGCACCCAGCGGCGGTTTACCCCGGTTAGGGAAGCCAAGTCTGCAATTGTGCCCAAGGTAAATAGCGCCAGCAGCGGGTCTGCCAGCACCTGTCCATGACCCATCGCCTCCGCCAGCTCCCGCGCCAGCAGGTAGGCTACGCCAACCCCCGCTAGTCCGCGGTAGGGAGAGGCGCTGTCAATCAGCTTCGGATTCAGAATGGCGTTGGCCGGGGGAAGCTGGGGCGGCAGGTCGTGGTGGTCAGTGATGATCACTGCTAGGCCTAGCTCCCGCGCCCGGGCCACGGGGTCGTATGCGGCAATGCCGTTGTCCACGGTGAGGATAATCTGCACCCCCTCTTGGTGGAAGTCCTCCACGATGCGGCGGTTGATGCCGTAGCCCTCGGTCATGCGGCTGGGGATGGCGTAGTCCACGTCGGCGCCCATGGCCCGCAGCGCCCGGATCAATAGCGCCGTGCTGGTCATACCGTCGGCGTCGTAGTCGCCGCAGATGGCAATTTTTTGGCGCGTGGCGATTGCCCCGCTGAGTAGCTCAATGGCCTGGGCAAAGTCGGGAAATTCGTCTACGGCAGCGGGTAAGGCTTCGAGAGTCGGGTCCAAAAACCGCTCTGCGGCCTCTGTGGTGCTAAATCCTCGGTTGACCAGCACCTGGGCGAGCAGGGGCGGCAGGGCTGTGGCGGCGGCGATCGCCTCGGCTTCTGGTGAGATTTCCGCTACGCGCCACCGCTGCTCGGGGAGCGATCGGGGCTGGTGGGTATTGGATTCGGCTGAGGACGGGCGGACGGCGGGGATGGAAAGATGAACCACAGATATTTCGAGTCTTGAGGAGGAGCAACCGCAGAACTAGGCCTCAGTATAGGAAGTTGAACCAAGGAACCCAACTTTCGTAACAAAATCTCAAGGGATTGGGCTCAAGGGTGGTGTCGCGGAATTGCTGCCCGCTATGCTCAAGTCGGGGAACTGTCACAGGGCATGAAGGCGGGCTGTGTTGTGTAACTAATGAGGCTGACCTGCAGGTAGGCGATTTCTTG
>JBHJHJ010000068.1:0-15183 GCA_050330955.1 Elainellaceae cyanobacterium
TCGCGATCGCTCAAGTCAGCGTAGCTAAAATCACACTGGACACATCCCCCTTCGTCGAGCTGCTGCTGCCCTAGGGTCAGCGTGAGCTGGCCTGACGTAGGCTTATTTTTAGACGCCTCATCTGAATCTAGGGCGTTGAGCCCGGACCAAATTAGCACCAGCAGGCTGACGACGGGAAGGCCGATGATTGCGGCAAATAGGCTGAGGATGACTCTCGCTTTCATAAAGATAACGGAAGGGATTCGTTTCATTCTTCAGGCGATCGCCAGACTGCCCAGACCACCGGGGTTAAAGCTTTCGTGAAGCATCCCTTACCGGTTGAGGCAGGCCTCAGTGCGCTCAAAGGCTATATATTTAACGGTTTAAGGGAACAGTGGCCTTCCTAAGCGATTTAACGCTTGAGCCAGATAACGCAAAGACACTGCTAGACCTGGCCTTGACATCCTGATTTAAGCGTTGTCTTCCTGATTGATGGGGATAGACAGTCGGCGCCATTATTGCGTTGGCCCCGGTTGTTTAGGACAACCCAATTGACCAAAGTCTTGACGCTTCCCAAACAGTCGGGGGCAAGATGCTCTCGCGCATCAGGGCGTTTGCGACATGGAGAAAATCAATTTCGCTGCTCTAAGAGAACCTCGCCATGAACACCTCTCCCCTAATGCGCGTTTTTCTGCCTGCGCTACTTATCTCAGGTGGACTGTTTACCTGTCTAACGCTGCCGCTAGGGCTACAGCGCTCTAAAACCGTTCGCGTCGACCTACCGCCCCTTTACCAGGGGGACGTTCCACCCATATTCCATCCCGATAGACGCGATATTGCCATTCGCTACATCGGTTTCTCGATTGTTCTCAGCGTTGCAGCAGGCTTCACCAGTGTCGAGGTCTCCAGAAAGCGCCACAGCGGCGACCCCACGCTCTCCAAGATCACAGTAGAGCGTCCTGCTTTGGATCAGAATGCCATACTACCCGCCACCCTGTCTGCCAGCCCGCTCGCCACAACAATAGATGAGACAAACCATACATTCGCCACAATTAGGTGCCGTATTGCCCCACCGGACACTAACTTTCGTCAAAGTAATTTAAGTCAAATTGACCTAGCCGCCGTCGATTTCATGCGCGCTGACCTCAGCGAAGCTAATCTACACAGCAGTAACCTCGCTGAAATTCAGCTTCAGCAGGCCGATTTACGCTACGCCGATTTACGGCAGACTGATCTACGACAGGCCAATCTACGGCACGCCAACTGCACCTACGCCGATTTCCGCAGTGCCAACTTGAAAGGTGCCGTTTTGCAGCAGGCCAATCTAATCGGCGCTAACTTGACCGATGCTGACCTCACGGGCGCTTTGCTGACCCAAGCGCTGTACGATGACACCACGCGGTTTCCATCTGACTGGAAAGTCGAGACCTCTGGATCCTACTGGATCGGCCCCGAAGCGGCATTGTGGGGACTCGATCTTAGCCATGCCAACCTCTCAGGCGTCAACTTACGGCGGGCAAACTTGACCGGTACTGTCATGGCTGGCGCGGATCTTTGGGGCGCTAATTTGGAGGGCGTGGACCTAGCTGGCGCCAACCTCTCAGGGGCAATATTGACGGGGGCAACACTCAAAGGGGCTAATTTGGCGGGGGCAACGTTGCGCTACGCTAATCTGACTGACGCTGACCTGACTGACGCCAACCTCTCAGGGGTCGATTTAGCCGACACTGTGCTGGTGGGAACAGTCTTAGAGGGCGCAACGCTAGAGACTGACAACGTTTCGGTTTAGGACGTTAGTGGCGGGGCAACTACCGCAAAAACTCTCCAGGCTCCGGAGGAGCTGTCGTGCGGCGATCGCTGGGCGTTTCTAGCTCGTTGGGGTTGGGTGACTCCGGCTGCAGCAGGTAGCGTCGCCCCCAACCACCGTTGATATCCAAGGGGCCTGGTTGAGGCTCAGTGGTGGTATTTTGGGGCAGCGATATGGCAGCGACGGAAGCGATCTCAGCGTACTGATCTCCCCCAAAGGTCTGTCTCAGCAGGCTGTCGTCGAGGCGCTGCTGGCGGCTGCGCAGCCGCTGCTCCAGCTCTGCCAGCTCTTCAGTCGGAGTGGGAATCGTCAGAAAGATGACGTCCTCATCAGGCACCACAGACCAATCTAAGCGATCGCTATATCCCTGCCAGCCTTCTTGAAACTGTCCCTCAGGACTAACCCGCCACAGATCGAGTTCGGCCTGCCAAGTTCGACCTGTAAGCTCAACAACGTCGTAATCTAGCAGAGCATAGACTCGCCGCCCCGCCGGGTTTTCGGCAACTGGATTCGTTAGCGTCAAGTAGCGCAGCGCTGCCACTCCCATTTCAGTGTTGTCCGGCAAATCGGCTACCCCAGAGACCTGGTAACGCCCCGGAGCGTTGAGCTTGCTTACCTCAATCTCGGCGTTTACGGCGGGCAGCTTGCTTTGAAGCCAGGCGGGTACGCAGCCCGGCAGCAGGGAAAGGGCCAAGACGGCGATCGCGATCGATTTTACGCGCCTTGAGCAGAACAAAGATTGCGCGAGCACGGGCAGCGCTGGAGTTGAGACGGCGGAGAAGGGTAGGGCCATTGGAAAAAAAGCGATCGCGGATCACGGTTGGAAATCAGTAAAACTTTGTGGCTATTTCATGACGCGAGCTAGCAGCAAGATTTAGGGTTAGGGCTGCAGTCCATGCAAATTTAGCCAGCTTTTTACCTCTTCTGAAGGGGATCTTTCAGTCAGGAATATCCCCTCGAAGCCTTAAATAATCTGTGTCTTGGCTCACGGCCTTTATTTAGTTGCCATGAACTTGGGACAAACGCTCGGATTTTCTGGGCTAGTCCTGATCAACTAGACAGAGTCGCCCTACATCCGCCATCGCCATGACTGACCTCTGTCCCCGCATCCTGCTGCGTCAGGTGAGTTGGATCAGTACCATTATCCTCTGTCTGCTGAGCGCAACGGCGCTGTCAGCCGCTGCTGCTGGTGAGATCCTGTGTCAGCCAGATTCGAACTTTAACGCCGCCACCCCCCTCAGGCTGCCCCACGCTAGCCCAGAGACAGACCTACTGACCGAGAGCTGGCTCACCTACCGCGATCGCTTCATTGCAGAGGACGGTCGCGTGATTGATTGGGAGCGCGAAGACCGGCACTCGACGTCAGAGGGACAGGCCTACGCCATGCTGCGCTCGGTTCTGATTAACGACAAGCAGACCTTTCACAAGACGCTGGACTGGGCCGAAAACAATCTCCGTCGCCGCGATGCGTCGGGTCAGACCATCGACCAGCTGTGGGCCTGGCGCTGGGGAGAGCAGCCGTCGGGCATCTGGGGCATCCTAGATACAAATTTTGCCAGCGACGCCGACATTGACGCCATCACAGCGCTGCTGCTGGCCGCCAACCGCTGGGGATGCCCGGCTTACCGGGAGCTGGCCCAGCGCAAGCTGGTTGATCTCTGGGAGCACTCCACGCTGACCCTTGAGGATCAGGCGCTCAAAGGGCGGCTGCGTCAGGATCAACCCCTTGAGGGGCGCGTCTTGCTCCCTGGTCCCCGCGACGCCTTTTTCCCAGAAGACGACACCCTCATCCTAAATCCGTCCTACTTTGCACCCTACGCCTTCCGCCTGTTTGCGGAAGCCGACCCAGACCGCGACTGGATGAGTCTAGTGGAAAGCAGCTATCGCATTCTGGAGGCCTCCAGCGATGTCTCTCAGGTCGGACTGCCGGCGGATTGGGTGGTATACAATCCACAACGCCGCCGCTACGAACCTCTGCCTCAGGACTCAACCCTGAGCAGCAACTACAGTTTTGATGCTTTTCGGGTGTGGTGGCGCATTGGGCTAGACGCAGCCTGGTTTCATGAGCCCAGAGCGTTTCAATATCTACAAACCCACTCAGCACACCTGCGTCGGCTCTGGCGAGAGCAGCAGGCCATCCCGGCTAGGCTTAGCCCTACAGGGCGATCGCTGGTGGACTACGAAGCCACTGCCCAATACGCCATGCTCTACCCGGCGCTGACGCTAGTGGATCCAGAATTAGCCGCGCAGGTGCTGGCACAAAAGCTTATGCCCACCTACCAAAACGGCTTTTGGGACAGCAATTCGGCCTACTACACGCAGAATCTAGTCTGGTTTGGCCTGCTGCCGCTGCAGCGGCCTAGCTTTTCCGCCGACTCCCTGAGCTTTCATTCCCGTGAATAGCCCGAGATAGCGGACCCTCGCTACGGTCTTCCCCCCGTACCATCATTCTCTGCTGCTCCGATTCAAACGCCAATCGCATTGACCCCTCCTGTGTTTCTCCCGCTGCCCCTATGCTCACTTTTCTTCGCCGGTTTCAGCCTTTCTACCCTCGCCGCTACGCATCCGCTAGTTTGGTTTTTCTGTTTCTCATCGGAATCGGGCTGCCGTTTGGGCTCGCCACCGTCGCTCAAGCAAACCAGTCGTCCCCCCCAGCTCTCATCGCCCAGGCCGCAGGTGGGGACGAAGCGGAGGGGGCGGACAACAGTGAAGCAGGCGCCGGTGTAAAGGCCGCTGTCGCCGCCCTAGAGACAGATGCCCCGGTAACTCAGGCAGAATCCGGCGGAGAGTATGTGCTGGAGTTCAACCGCAGCCCGCTGGTGGGCAACAGGCTGCGCTTAGAGGGCATTTATGATGAAACTCGGCTGAGATTTACGCGGCCCCGAAACTGGCAGGTCGAGTCCGTTAATCTCCTGCTGCACTTTCGCCACTCTGCCGCGCTCTACGCGACGCGCTCTAACTTAAATGTGTTGGTCAACGGCACCAGCGTAGGCAGCATACCGCTGAATCTGCCCCAGGGCGAGATTGGCGATACGGTGTTTGAAGTCCCTGTGGACCTGCTGCAGAACTACAACGAAGTGGTAATCGCTGCGCTGCAGAACAACTCCCCCACCTGCACCCAGGATGCCCTAGACCCATCCCTGTGGACGGAGATTTTACCCGATTCTAAGCTGGTATTTGACTTCCAACCCCAGCCCATCACCCTCAATTTTGCCCAATACCCCTACCCTCTCTTTGACGACCTCAGCCTTACCCCAAATCAGATAGCCTATCTGCAGCCCGACGAAGTGGACGAGGCCTGGCTGACTGCGGCGGCTCAGATGCAGGTTTCTCTGGGGCGAATCGCGGAATACCGGCCTATGGAGGCCCGGGTGACAGAAACCCTAGAGAGCGATCGCCCCAACGAGCGGCTGATTGTGATCGGCACCCCTAAAGCCCAGCCTCTTTTGAGTGAGCTCGATCTGCCATTTGAACTCGAAGATAGCCAACTGACGAGCGAATCAGAACCGCTGCCCACCGAGACCGGGGTACTCATACTGACCACCTCCCCCGATGGCGATCGCCCCGTCCTCGTCGCCACGGGAAACAGCGAGATGGCTGTGGATAAAGCCGTGCAGTTCCTATCCCAGCCGGTGGATTGGCAAATCGCCACTGGGCACACCATGCTCGTCGACGAGGTAACTCCAGTGCCCTCGCCATCCCCACGGGACTGGCCGAGATTTTTGCCGGCTGAAGATAACTTTGATTTGGCTGACCTGAAGGATTTTTTGGGACAGCCCATTGGGGATGTCACGGTGCGAGGCTCCAATGCCCCCGCTTTAGAGTTTGACTTCCGCGCCTTGCCGGAAGATCGGTTTTTGCCCGGTAACACTATGACCCTGGAATATAGCTACGGCCCCCAGGTCAATCCCCTAACCTCCCTAGTGGAAGTACAGCTCGACGGCGTAGGCCTCGACGGCAATAGACTGACCTCCATCGACGGAGCGGAGCGCCAAACCATGAGCGTCGTCCTGCCGGAGGACCAAATTACGCCCCAGTCGAAAATTCGGGTCAACTTTCAGCTCGACCCGCGGGAGCGCCGATCCTGCAGCCGCGTCACGGATGCCCAGCTTTGGGGCACGATTCACGCCGAGACCAGCTTCGATCTGAACCGAGAAATCGGCGTTCGCATTCCTGATCTCAAGCTGCTGCAGGCTGGATATCCCTTTGCAGCTCCCCAAGATTTATCAGATACGGCGGTTGTAATGCCAGACCAGCCCGTAGATACAGACATTGAGCTGCTGCTAGAGTTTGCGGAGCGGTTGGGGCGTCTGAGTAAAGCCGACACGATTGATCTGCAGGTGTTTAGAGTTGGTCAACTCCCGGAAGAGACCCGGGACGCACATAATCTGGTGGGTATTGGCGCACAAGAGCGCTTTCCGCTGCCCGAAATTTTTGAAGACAGCGGCTTCAAGCTCAAAGAGGCTTTTTCCAGGCAATGGCGACAAAGTTCGATTCAAACCTTGCCCGATCACGAAGGCCTAGTCAAGCAAGTTCTCTCGCCCTGGAATGAGGAGCGCGTCCTCATGGCCCTCAGTGGACAAACGGAAATCGGACTCCGGCAGGTTCAGCAGCTACTCGCCCAGGACGTTCTGTTTTTTCAGCTCCGCGGGGACACGGTTCTTGTCAAAGCCGATGGTAAAGCGCCAATCTCTGATGATCCCAACGACTACAGCCTAGAGTTCCTCACCCAAGCTCCGGTTCAAGCCGAAATCATCGAGAAGAGTGCTCCGAGTCGACTACGCCATCTCTTTAGGACGAACTGGCTCATTCTGGGTGCAGGCATGCTGGCGGCAACGCTGCTGCTCTATGGCATTTTGCAGCTCTATATCAAGCGATATCGTACGGTCGGAGACTGACCCAGAAGGCTGAATCAAAGGGCTGGGCCAGAAGGCTAGGCCAAGTAAAGTGCAGAGATTAAGAGGACCATGCAGGAGACAAGGCACCACCCCAAAAGCATTGAGCGGTTTGACTGGTTATATCACCGCCTATCTGCTTGGCTGACCGAGCGATGGCCGGCGTGGGTCGACTATTTGCTTCAGCACCTCAATCAAAGACAGCTATTTCTGCTCTTCGCAGCTTTGACCATATTCTTTACTCCGCTGGTTACGATTCGGCCTACGTTGGTCCAGCAGGGGCTGCTCGGCATCACCCTAGTCGCCATTGGCCGCTTCATCCTATTTTTAGAAGAGCGCTACTCAAGCGATCGCACCACTGAGTATCTCCATCTATTTCTCGTGGTGGTGAGCGCGATCGCAACCCTGCGCTATCTGTATTACCGCACGACCTACACCCTCAACCTAGACGATCCGTTTAACGGCGTTTTCTCAGTTCTACTCTATTCCGCTGAGCTCTACGCCATTGTTACGCTGTTTTTGTCGTACTTCCAAACGCTTAAAGTTCGCAGTCGCCGCTCAGTTGATCTGGCAAACTTTCCTCTAGAGAGCTGGTTTTCCGTTGACATCTACATTCCCACCTACAACGAGGACGTAGAGATTGTCCGCAAAACCGCTTTGGGAGCCCTCGCGATTGATTACCCTGCTGATAAAAAGCAGGTCTATATTCTGGACGACGGGCGTAAGTATCCAGAGCGGCGCGAAGAGCTAAGGCAGATGTGCGAAGAGCTCGGCTGCACTTTACTGGTGCGGGACAATAACGAGCACGCCAAAGCAGGGAATATCAACGCATCACTCACCAAAACCTATGGAGACCTGGTGCTTATCTTAGACTGCGATCACATTCCAGTGCGGGGATTTCTACAAGAAACTGTCGGCTTTTTTTTCAACCTCAAAGTGGCCTTAACCCAAACGCCTCACTGGTTCTACAACCCCGATCCATTTGAGCGCAACCTGCTTACGCGGGGACGAATTCCGGTAGGCAACGAGCTATTCTATAAGGTCCTACAGAAAGGTAACGACTATTGGAACGCCGCTTTTTTCTGTGGATCGGCGGCGCTTGTGCGGCGATCGGCGCTGCTGGAAGTGGGCGGCATTGCTACTGAAACTGTTACCGAAGACTGTCATACGTCGCTGCGGCTGCACTCCCAGGGGTATGAAACAGCTTACTACGACAAGATTATGGTGGCAGGTCTGGCCCCAGAAAAGTTTTCGGCCTACGTCGGACAGCAGGTACGCTGGGCCCGGGGCATGGCGCAAATCCTGCGGACTGAAAACCCGCTTTTCAACCGCCAGCTCAATCTGACATTTCCTCAGCGGCTTTGCTACATGAGCGCCACCTCCCACTTCTTCTTTGGCGTTCCGCGGCTGATGTATGCCCTAGCGCCCTGTTTGTTTTTGCTGTTTGGCATCACCTCAGTGAGAGGACTCGGGATAGAGACCTTGGCCTATGCCGTGCCGCATATTTTTCTGTCGATGCAGACCAACCATATTCCCTACAAGCACGTCCGCTTCTCCTTTTGGAACGAAATCTATGAGTTTGCCCTCTCGTTTCAAGCTGGGCTGGTGACGCTCTTTGCCCTGGTCAACCCAAAGCTGGGCTCATTTAACGTGACCGATAAAGGTCTGGTGGTCGATCGCCGCAGCTTTGACTTTGATTCCGTCCGATATCTAGTCATCGTGGCGACTATTTCAGCCTCATCGCTCATATCGCTGCCTTTCTGGCTGATTTTGCGACGCCTAGACACCCAGGCGGCCATAATCAATGCGCTGTGGTGCGTCTTCAACCTGTTCTTGCTGCTGGCAGCTTGCCTGGTTGCATTCGAGCAGCCCCAGCTCCGCCGAGCCCACCGCCTCCCCCGCAAGCTCACCGCCATCATCCACGGCGAGGGCAGGAGCTGGGGGGGAAGCACCACCAATATCAGCGAGACCGGGGCCCAAATTTTGCTCGACGTGTGGCCCGATGTGGCCGATGAAGTTCGAATCGAGCTGGTGGGAGACTACGGGGCCCGGGTGTTGCTTAACGCCCGTATTGTTCGCGCCAGTGCTACCGATCAGCTCCAGACGCTGCTCGCAGTCGATTTCATCGAGATGAGCCGCTCCCAAAAAGATGACTTGGCGCTGGTGCTGTTCTCTGACGTGAGAACCTGGTATTCCCAGGAGAGGCTCGAGCGCGATCGCCCCCTAGCCTCATTTCAATTCATTGCAACAAGCCTCATTCGAGCCTTCAGAGAGTTCATTCCTGAAAACGGCATGCGCATCCGAAAGCAGGTTCAGGCCACCGCGGAGCTTTCTTGGGAGGGCTGGGGAAACAAATCATACATTGCAGATGTCAAGGAAATCAGCACCACCGACATTCGGCTAGAGCTAGAGCTGAGCCCGAGTATTTCTCTCAATCAACTTCAGCAAAGTCAGCCGATTTTAGGGTTACTAATTGTCTCAGAACATGCCAAGGCGCAGAGCCTACTGGCCAAGGTAGAGCAGGTCGAGAGACTGCCCAGCTTTACGCCAGTCGAGGCATCAGTAGACTCTTCTTACCAGGGTTTCCCTCAGCGCATTGCCCTTGAGCTCACGTTTCCAAACCAGCTCAAGTCACAGCAGAATAAAAAAATTAGACTACTTATGCAGACGCCAAAGAAGAGCAGTTAACCGCAGGAGAGATAGTCGGCAATAGTTTTGCCGATAACTATTGCCGACATTAAAGACCTCGCTCAAGTTCCTTAAGATTTCAATCTTTTCTTTAATCTTTCGCTTGACGTCTAGAACTTTGATCTTTATTAGGTCTTTAATGCGGATTTATAAACTTTACTGATTCTACCAAAAGTTACAAGATAGTATGAATAATGAAAGCTAATATTCTTTATGTATTTTACTTTAGCTATTTCTACCGCATAAGTTCTGAGTCGCGCCATTGTCTGCAAAACAGTTCCTTTAGGAATTAGCTCTTTTTGCGAGAAGTTGACGGCTAAAATATAGCGCTACTTTCGAGCACCGATGGCTATTGGCGCAAGAGAACTTTGTTAATTGGAGTCTTCATAGGGAGGAGCTTCAGTTAGTAATCAGACGGGACTATCTACCTATCTACTACTTAAAATATTAAGCGCTAAGAATGAAGATCAGCAGCTTCTTTTGCTTATGACAGCAGAAACTGCTGATTTGGTCTACAGACCTTGTATCTCTATTAGGGAGTCTTCATCAATTAACCTGTCAGAGCGTTGGTCAGCTTAAGACAACCCCCTGTGGCCCCAAAGTCCCCTAATTTTATTTGCCGCAGATAAGCATCTACCATCTAATCACTAATTCGCAATGAGGCTAGTTAAGTGCAGACTTTTGGATTTATCGCTTGAGACAGAATTCGAGGCTAAGTCCGAGGTTTCACCACCTAGCGTTATGTGCAATAGAGCGAGAGTAGAGGCTTATGAATATGATTTCGATTGCCAGCCATGAACCCTTTCAGAAGCTATATCCCCTGAGCTTACTGGCGCAATCTGTAAGTAGACAAACCAGCGGCTGTCTTCGGGTCTCCGATGGATCAGCATCTTGGTCTATCTATCTATACCAGGGACGATTGACCTACGCATCCAACTCAGTCGATCCGTTCGGTCGACTAGACCGCCATCTTCGACAACTGAGTCAATACGTGCCTAGTCTTGTGAGCGCGGTGCGTGTTCAAGTACGTCTCCTATTTGATCGAGGAGCAGGAACGGGCAGCGCTCAGGTGCCCGACTATCAAGCCATCTGTTGGCTAGTAGAACAACAGTATTTGAACTTAGCGCAAGCGTCAACCTTGATTGAGAGCATTGCGAAGGAGGTTATTGGGCAATTCCTTCAGCTTCAGCAGGGCGCCTATGAACTGATTGATCGCGAGAAGCTGATTGAGTTTCCCCAACTGTGTCAGCTAGAGCTACGTCCTTTAGTGGAGTATTGCCAACACCAGCTCCGGCAGCGATCGCCCCAGCGGACCCGTCCAGCGGCCCCCAAACCCCAAGTCCCCGTCAATGGAGCGCCGTCCGCGCGCCCGCAGCCTAGTGCAGCAGGCCAGTCTGGAGTTGGCGAACCAGGGTCCCAAACCAAAACCAGTTACACCATCGCCTGTATTGACGACAGCCCTACAGTCCTTCAGGCCATCAAATCTTTCCTGGACGATACAAGCTTCTCTGTGATCATGATTAGCAATCCTGTCCAGGCGCTGATGCAGATTGTTCGCAGTAAGCCCGACCTGATCTTGCTAGACGTCGAGATGCCGAGCCTAGATGGGTATGAGCTTTGCTCGTTACTCAGGCGCCATCCCATGTTCAAGTCCACCCCCATCATTATGGTCACCGGCAACACGGGATTCATTGATCGCGCCAAAGCAAAGCTCGTTCGAGCTTCTGGCTACTTAACCAAGCCATTTACCCAGCCAGATCTACTCAAGATGGTGTTCAAACATTTGTCGTAATCCCGTCTTCTCGCAGCTTTTCTCGCAGCATCCACCCACCTCTCTTTCGTTCAGAGCTACCTTCGATTCGGTCTTGGGGCTACCATCCCGCCCTTAGCGTCAGCCTAACAAACATCTAACCAAAGCAAAACTATGAGTGTGATCCTAACCAAAACTGTCCTCATTGTTGAAGACACGGCTTCTCAAATGGAGCTTATGAGCCATTACCTACGGGAAAGTGGCTACAGCGTCATCGGAGCCGTCAGCGCAAAGGAGGCGATCGCTAAGGCCAACCAGAAAACCCCTGACGTGATTGTGACTGATGTGGTCATGCCCGGCATGAGCGGCTTTGAGCTTTGCCGTAGCCTGAAACGCAATCCTGCTACGGTCAACGTCCCAATTGTCATCTGCACCTCCAAAAACCAAGAGATTGACCGTTTGTGGGGCATGCGGCAGGGGGCTGACGCATACGTGACTAAGCCCTTCACTCGGGAACAGCTCGTCAGAACGGTTCAGATGGTAGCGGGGTAGGGGAATGACGACATCTGCAACACCGCCCACAACGTCGGCACTAGCGCTGCCGGAAAAGCCTCGCCGCGCGCCTGGGGATGCCCACCTCAAGTTCTATCTCGCTGAGGGTATGCCCGCCATCTTTGCGATGCATCACATTCAGGAAGTGGTGGTTCTTCCCACCCAAAAGCTGACGCCGATGCCCAATATGCACCCGGCCATGCTGGGGCTGATGAACCGACGGAGCCGAGTGCTCTGGGTGGTTGATCTGCCTCGACTGATTGGGCTACCTTACCTCGACAGCATGACGCAGCACTACAGCCTGATTTTGATCCAAGTTGGCCGGGTGGCCCTTGGCCTGGCGATTTATAAGCTGGAGGGCATGACTTGGTTTCGGTCTGAATCTGTGCAATCCCCAGTTGGTCATGTTGCCCCTGAACTGATTCCATACCTGCGGGGCTGCGTATTGGAAAACCAAGAAATCACTATGGTTCTTGACGTTGAGGCCATTTCACAGTCCCCTGTCTTTCTCCCTTAAACATCTGCCACAGGTTCAAGAGGGCCGATTCAGGCATCGGTACAGCGCTAAGCGATCGCCAGTGTTTTATTCCACCTGGCATTTTGACACACCCTAGGCCGTCACATCCCTGCACACTCAATATCTAATTCCCTGCGCAAAGGTACACCAACCATGACAAGCCAACTCCCTAAAAACTTCGTCGAGGGCGAGCAAAATCAGCTTTTGGGCAATCCCACTCCCACCAATGGCCGCTATCCAGATCTAGCGTCTCTTCGGGTTGAGGCTGATCCCCGCGCTTACAAAAGCTCATCTAAGTTCCAGTGGTTCTATAATCTTCCGGTACGGCAAAAGCAGCTAACCGGTCTATTCACCTCGGAAGTTATCTCTGTGGTGGGCTTGATGGGGGTTGGCACCTACCTGATTGTGTCTGGAGGAAGGGCACAGCTCCTCAATCAGGCTGAATCAGAGCTGGCGGTCAACGACATCGCCTACAACATCAAAATCAACCAGATGGGGTTTGGCTTCCGGGGCCAGGCCGACAACGCAGCCATTATCAATGCTGCCTTAGACGCCGCATCTAACGGTACGGTTCCACCAGAAACCATTACGCGGGTTGAGGGCATTCTTCAAAACGAGATTGTGGCGCGAAATATTGAATATGCGACTCTCGTTGGCCCTGACCGTCGCATTATCGCTAGCGCTAATGCAAATCGGGTTGGGGAAGAGTTTGATCCCGAGGGGCTTGTCGGCAGCGTACTGAGCAATCCCCGACAGATTAAAACCAGCGCCCTTGTCAGTTGGGAAGAGCTGCAAAAGGAGAATCCGCCTTTACCAGATGGGTTTAGCGGACAAGACGCGCTGGTTCGATACACCTTCACGCCAGTGACTGACCCGAACAGCCAGGGCGTGATTGGGGTGCTGGTTTCCGGCGACATTGTCAATAACAAATCCGCTATTCCACAGAGCACTCTAGAGGCCTTCGAAAGCGGCTACAGCGCGGTTTATATGCGCCAGCCCAACGGCAACTTTACCTTGGCAAGCTCCCTCGATTACGCTGGGGCTTCCGATATTCAGCAGGCTAGCGTCAACGTGCCGCTGCCGGATCCCAAGATTTTGGAATGGGCCGTCGAAGCAGACGGAGACGTGGTAAAAGACCGAGCAACCATTGGCAACAACACCTACACCGTTGCCGCAGAAGCCATCGAAAATTTCAACGGTGAGCCTGTCGCTGTGATTGTGCGGGGGACATCAGAGGACGCTCTCAACACCCTATTAGGCAACAGCCTCAAAATTCAGCTCGCGATCGCCGCCATTGCACTGGCCGCTGACGTGCTCCTAGCTATCCTTCTAGGCCGCAGCATCGTCTCCCCGCTCGCACGGCTGAAGGCCACGACGACTCGCTTTGCTCGGGGCGATCGCAACGCGCGCTCAGACATCCGCTCAAAAGATGAGATTGGTCAGCTCGCTGGCACCTTCAACCAGCTTGCAGACCAAATTGAGCTGCGAGAAACCGGACTCCTCAATGAAAAGCAGCGACAGACTCGCTCTGCAGAGCGCGCCCGACTGCTGACAGATTTGACGCTGCGCATTCGCCGCACCCTGGACTTCGACACGATTTTGTCCACCTCCGTTGAAGGAATTCGCGATCTGCTTAATGCGGACCGGGCGCTGATTTACCGGTTTGACCCTGGCTTCGAGAGCGGCTACATTTCGATGGAGTCAGTCGGTCGCAACTGGAAGCGGGCCAAAGGGCAGACCATCAACGACCCGCTGACGCCGGAGGCCCTTGAGCGCTACCGCAGCGGCGTTGTCTCAGTGCGGGAAAATGTGGCGGCAGAAGATGTTACCCACTGTCACTGCGAGATTTTGGACGACCTGGACGTGAAAGCCAACATGGTGGCCCCAATTCTAGTAGGGGATGAGCTTGTGGCCCTGCTGTGCATCCATCAATGCTCGGGGCCCCGCGCTTGGGAAGAGGAAGAGAAGGATCTGCTGCAGCAGGTCTCTGCTCAGATTGGCTACGCCCTACGCCAGGCACAGTTCTTTGAGCGCCAAGAGATTGCCGCTGAGCGTGAGCGTACCCTCAACGAAATCGTCTCCGAGATGCGCAGCTCCCTAGAGAAGGAGAAAATCTATCGCGCCGTGGTCAATCAAACCCGCAAGGCACTCAATAGCGATCGCGTCGGCATCTATCTGTTTGACGAGGATTGGTCGGGTACTTTTGTGGCCGAATCGGTGGACGACAACTACCCCACTGCCCTGGGCGCTCAGATCGCTGACCCCTGCTTTGCGGACAAGTATGTTGAGAAATACCGCCAGGGCCGGGTACAGGCTACGCCCAATATTCAAGAAGCCGGCCTGACCGAGTGCCATATGAAGCAGCTTGAGCCCTACGAGGTCAAGGCCAACATTGTCGCACCTATCATCATTAACGATCAGCTGCTTGGACTACTAATTTCTCACCAGTGCTCCGCCCCCCGCGTCTGGACCGACGACGAGATTGGTTTATTCCGTCAGATTGCCCTGCAGTTGGGCTTTGCGCTCGAGCAGGCCAATCTGTTTGCCCAAAGAGAAGCGGCCCAGCGCGAAGCTGAAGCCCTATTTACTGAGCAGCAGCAGCGGGCAGAGGTTCTGCAGAAGCAGCTCGTGACCCTGTTGGGTGAGGTTGAAGGCGCTGTGGGCGGCGACCTTACCGTCCGCGCTGAAGTGACCGCCGATGAAATTGGCATTGTGGCTGACTTCTTTAACTCCATCGTTGAGAGTCTGCGCCAGGTGGTAATCAACGTAAAAGACGCGGCAACGCAGGTGAACAGCTCCCTGGGTGAGAACCGAGGGGCGATCGCGGACCTAGCTGAAGCGGCGCTCAAGCAGGCCGAAGACACCACCCGTACCCTGGACTCGGTAGAGCAGATGACCCAATCCATTCAGGTGGTGGCCACTAACGCTCAACAGGCTGCGGTCGTAGCGCGTCAGGCCTCTGACACTGCTGCATCTGGGGGTGCTGCAATTGATT
>JBHJHJ010000069.1:0-11454 GCA_050330955.1 Elainellaceae cyanobacterium
CTAAAAGATGCTGGGCTCGCGGGTCTTCTAAACTCTGGAAGTGTTCGAGTAGCTGGGCTGACCCGACAGTAGCTTGGGGCATGCTTTATCTCCTGTATCATCCCCCTTGAGCCTCTCACTTTTTGTATGCGTTTGCCCTACCCCAACTTCATCTTCTAGGGGAACATTTCCGCTATCCCCTTGAGCCGCCTTGCTACGGCCTGCAAGGCGAGCCGAGACTGCTGCTGGTTGAGGTTGAGCGAGCTACCTGCAGGGGCGGGATCGGTCAGACAAAGCTGCTCTCTCACGGCTTCATGCATGGCCCGCCATACGCCCTTGCGCCGCCATCTCTGGAAGTAAAGGTACACCGTACCGTAGGGGGGTAGGTCGTGGGGCAGCATCTCCCATTGGCATCCCGCCCGCTGGACGTAAAAGACCCCGTTGAGAATCTCTCGAAAATCGACTTCAACGGGGTGACCAATGCGCTTAGGCCTCGGCAGCAGCGGTTGAAGGACTGCCCATTCGGCATCGCTGAGGTCGCTGGGGTAAAGCTTTCGGTGCGGATTAGCAACGTCAGGCAGGCGTGACATAGCGATACAAAAGTTAGTATCTGCTTAGCATAGATTCAGATTCAGCCTAGCCTGAGGACTCTTTGGGTTGTCTTTAGGAAATGCGCTAGCGGCGTTGGGGATGGATGCACATTTGTTAGGACATGGCAGTGCCACGTCCCTACGCCTGACTTCGGGCTTATGTAGCGCTGGCCACTTCGCTTAGGACATTTTTGGTGCTGAACCGAACAACCCTGGAGCGAAGCGGCGAGCCATCGCGCACAAAGACTTGTGGCGATGGCGATACAATGCTACAAACGCATATCTTGATGCATCAGCGCTCAATATCTATTTGCTCAATATCCGTCTCCGCTTCATTGGATTCAGATTCGCTAGGCACAGCCCACCACGCCAGAGCGTAAGGCTGCACGGCGTCATTCACCTGGTCCGCGTACTCCACACGAATTTTGTAGCGGCCTGTCTCTGGAATCTGCTGGAAAATATGCTCAACGCTGTCCACCTCACTGACAGACCGCCAAACGCTGTCGTCGGTGTCATCTTCATCTGCGGGCAGCAGATAGAGATTCAGGTCGTTGAGCCCGTGATCCTCGAAGGTTTCCCCTAGGTCATACTGGCCGTTTTCATCCAAATCATTAAGGGTCACTTTGCGGCTCCAGGCCAGGGTGATAGACACGAAGCTGCCGGCTCGAAGGGATCCATCAATCACGTAGTCGCGGTAGGTCGGTCCCTCATCGTCGTCCTCTGCAACAGTGCGGTAGTCCCAGCCGCGGACGGGCGCCGCCTGATCTGGGCCGTACTGCCCAGCGCTGAACTGCTCATAGGCGCGGTAGGCGTTGAGGTGCCCGGTGCCCAGCGCTGCGCTCAGGGGGCGGGTGTCGTCGGTATAGGCGTCGGAGTCGAGCCAGGTTTGGTTGCGGTGGGTGCGCAGGGTGCGGGTCATGTCGAGGGACTGCCCAGAGCCGTCGTCTTCGATTTTGTCGGCGGCGTTGAGCATAATGGCCTTGGTGACCTGCGGATTGCGGGAGTCGAGGCTCCAGTCAAAGCGGTTTTGCTGCAGTTGGCGATCGCCATACTCCTGCAGCAGGGCCACCGTAGCGGTGACATGGGGGGCCGAAAAGCTGGTGCCAGAGGCGCGAATAGTGGTGCCATCCGGGTTGACCATCGTCAGGTTGCTGCCCGGAGCCACCAGGCTGACGGAGCGGCGCGGGCCCACATTGCTCTCTAGCTCTTCTCGCCGGCCAATAATCAATGGAGGTTCGCTGCTCAGGCTGGAAAAATCCACCTTAGTAAATACGCCATCAATTTGTACCGAGTTGGCCACAGTAATGCCGTTGAATAGGTCCGTGGGGATGGGAATGCCGCCCCGGCCTTGATTGCCGGCGATGACGTACAGGACGCCGTGCTCACGGGATGACCAGTCGATGCATTGGGTCAAGAGGGCACCACCGTCGAGCATCGCTTCCGGGCGCGGGTCGCGGGAGAGGGGTTCACCAAAGCTAAAGTTGATGGCCCGCACGTCTCCGCCGTTCTGCTGCGCCACGGTTTGAGAGGCCAAGCACTCCTCCGGCTGACCACTACGGCGCAGCGGCCCCACAGCTGAAGAATAAAGCCTAGCACTGGGCGCTACGCCCGTGAGCCGCTTATCCTGGCTGATCATGACGCTGGCGACGTTGGTGGCGTGGCCGTCTACTAAGTCGTTGGCGGCGGGTGGATCATCTTGTCTAAACACGCGGTCAACCTGCACCGCACGAGTTTGACCCGGCACCTTGTCGAGCCGATACCGAGCGGGGCGGCCAATTTCAACCTGGCCAATGGCAATTTTTGCGCCGGTAATGTTGAGCGGATCCTGGTGCAGACGCAGCGCATCAATACCCGCTGCACCCACCGAATTGACGAGCGCCATCGCTGGGGCAATGATTGGAGCAACTACGGGCGCGATCGCCGGTATAGCAATTGCTAGCGCAGCCCCTCCAGCAAATCCAGCAATTTGTACCACTGTCCGTTTAGCCATAAGCGGTCCCTAAGTTTCAGGTTTACTCCAATGCCTGAAGTATAGACGCAATAAATCTGATGATGTTTGGCTGGTGGCGTTTGGCTGGTGGTATTTGGCCGATGGTATTTGAACAGTGCCCTTAAAATTAAAGGACACCCTGGCGATCGCTAATCAGTTTTTTAGCTAATCGGTTGTTTAACAGAGTTTATGTGCCCGATGATGCAACTACACTTTCAACGCTCCACTTTGATTAACGCGCCAGTTGATATCGTCTGGCAGTTCCATGAGCGGCCCGATATCCTCGACATTTTGACGCCCCCCTGGCAGCCGGTGGAGATCAAGCGGCGGGAAGGGGGGCTAGGGGTCGGGGCTGAGACTGAATTTAGAATTTGGCTGGGGCCGCTGCCCGTGCGGTGGCTGGCCCGCCACACCGCCTGTGAACCCCACCGGCTGTTTATCGATGAGCAGGTGGACGGGCCGCTAGAGCGCTGGGTGCATCGTCACCAGTTCGATGCCGAAGCCGGTGGCACTCGCCTCACCGATGCGATCGCCTTTGCCCTGCCCGGGCAGCCGGTCTCAGCCTGGGTGCTAGGGGACTTCATCAAAGCGCGGCTGGAGGATATGTTTCGCTATCGGCACCAAATCACCCAGCAGGAGTGCGAGCGCTGGGCGACTTGAGCCAGGCGGTGGGAACCTGGCGTGCCATACGCCTCTGGTCTAGCTTTGGACCTAATCCCCAAGCCTGTGGCTACGCCTTCGGCAGCTCAAACCAAAACTGACTGCCCTGACCCGGAGTTGAGTCTACGCCGATGACGCCCCCTGCACGATAGATCGCCTTCTGGACGATCGCTAAGCCTAGGCCGCTGCCTGGATATTCAGAGGGGCCATTGAGCCGCTTGAAAACCTGAAAAATTTGCTCGCGGTGGCGGGGCGCGATGCCGATACCGTTGTCGATCACCCACAGCCTGACGTAATGTTGGCCAGACGCATCGCGCTGCTTTGCCTTGATGCATATATGGGGCTGAGTCCCTGGCTCAACAAACTTAACTGCGTTGCTGACCAAATTGGCGATCGCCTGCACCACTAACGCATTGCTCCCCATCACCTTAGGCAGGGGAGAATCAACCGTGATGCGGGCTTGAGTGCGATCGATATCTCCCTGAAGCTGAGCTAGGGCATTGCTGACGCTGGCATTCAAGTCCACTACCTCTAGACTAATGCTGTCGGTCCGAATGCGGCTATACGCCAGCAGATCATTGATCAGCTGACTCATGCGCAGGGCGCTGGTCTGGATATGTCGAATGTAGTCAACGGCGGCTTCACTGACCGTGATGTCTTCATCATCATCATCGGTGAGCAAAACGTCTGAGAATCCCATGATGGCCCGTAGGGGCGCCCTCAGGTCGTGGGCTGCCGAGTAGCCAAAAGCTTCTAGCTCCTGATTGGCCTCTTGAATCTGGCCCATGAGGCGACCTCGCTCAATGCTGTAGCGAATTGAGCGGGTGAGCATTTCAGGCGAGATTTCATCTTTAATCAAGTAGTCTTGAGCGCCTTGGGTAATCGACTGCAAGGCCAGTCCCTCATCGTCTAGAACCGTCAGGACAATGGTGGGCAGGTTGACCGGGGCAGACAAAAAGCTTTCGACTGTGGCGAGCCCGTCTGAGTCGGGCAGGGTTAGGTCGAGTAAGGCAACATCAAACTGCTGCTGCTGGGCCAGAGCGATCGCCTCACTGAGCCGAGTTGCACCCTTAACCTCGTAGTCCAGCCGCGATCGCTCTAACATGCGGCGCACTAGGCTGATGTCGCTAGCGCTATCCTCGACTAAAAGCAGCGAGATGGTATCGCTGGATGGAGACGGTTGGGGATGAAGCTGCATAGCTCTACAGTTTACCGGATCGTGGTCCTAGACGATGCAGCGCTCGGACGGCAAGAGGACTCGGCCAAACCAAAATTCTTCAATTATCCCTAGGGTTGAGGCATAGTCCTGGATCTCGACCGGCTTTTGGAGGTAGCAGTTTGCATAGAGGTCATAGGCCCTGCAGACGTCTGCTTCGTTGTTCGAGCCCGTAAACACAACCACGGGAATCTGCCGGAGCATTGGATCTGACTTGACCATCGCCAGCACGCCTTGACCGTCGATTCCTGGTAAGTTGAGGTCGAGCACAATTAGGCTAGGACGAGGGACCTGACGATACTGGCCTTCCCGGCGCAGATACATCAAGGCCTGCTCACCAGTTTCTACCCAGACCATGTCGTGGGTGAGGCGACTTCGGCGGACATACTGTCTGAACAGGCTCGCATCGCTAGCGGAATCTTCGACTAGGAGAAGACTGGGTAGAGTGGGCTGCATCTTGACTCAAAAGTTGGATGGCGACATATGAACTTGCGGCATACCCAAATGGCGGCATGCACTTCGGCACAGGGCTCAGCACCTGGCCCTCAGCGCAACAAAAATAGCGGTGACTTCCATTTGACTACGACAATGTTTCTCAACATCGGCTTATAGCCCAGTATCAAACCGCCCGAGGAAATATTCCCCACTTATGCGGAATTTCTTAAGGTGAAATGAACTGTAGTACCCTGCCCCGGCGTAGACTCCAGCCAGATCTCTCCGCCGTGGCGCTGAACAATGTGCTGACAGGTGGCAAGCCCAATACCCGTTCCGGGGATCTCCTGGTGGGTGTGCAGCCGTCTAAACGTCTTAAATACTTCGGTAGCATACTCTGGCGGTATGCCAATGCCGTTGTCGGCAACGCTAAAGCGCCATAGGGCTTTTGTTGAGTCTGTGGGCCTTACCTCCGCTCCAAATTGGGCCGTAAGCTTTGAGGCCGTGGTCTCAGCGGCGATCGCTGCTGAGATAGCGATTTGGGGCCGCACGTCGGGGCGCTTGAACTTGAGCGCGTTATCGATCAGGTTTTGGAAAAGCCGCGTGATCTGAGAGAGATCGCCCACAGTAACGGGCAATGTCTGACAGGTGATTACGGCGTTGCTTTCGGCAATAGCGGCCTGAAGATTGGTTAGGGCATCCTGCACGGCCCGGTTGCAGTCTGCCCGCATGGATGGATCGATGAGGATGGCCTGCAGGCGAGAAAATCCCAGAAGGTCGCGAATGAGTGCCTGCATTCGCTGAACACCGCCGGTTATGAAGGTGGCGTATTCTGTCGCCGTCGCGTCAAACAAATGCCCGTATTCATCCACCAGCAGGTGCATGTGGCCGGCGATCGCTCGCAGCGGCTCCCGCAGATCGTGGGAGGCAATAAACGCAAACTGCTCTAGCTCCGCGTTGGACTCGCTGAGCTGGCGTCTCAAGGCTCGCTCTTGCTTGAACAGCTTTCGGTAGCGCTGCTCGCTCTCCTTCAGCGATTTGAGCGCTGCATTCCGCTCGATGGAAGCACAGATATAGTGCTCTAGCAGCGAAGCCCCTAGGTTTGACTTGTCTAAATAATCGCTTGCGCCCAGCCTGAGTGCTGTAATATCGATTTCCCGCCCGCCCTGACCACTCAAAATAATCACCGGGGCCCGGTACTTTTGTTGAATTAGCCCCATCAGCTCTAAGCCGTCCTTGACGCCCAAGCGATAGTCGACGAGATAGGCGTCATAGGGCTGACGCTCCAGCCATTCAACAGCGGTTTCAAACGAGGTTACCCAGTCTAAGCTAAAGGCCCCTTCCGCCTCTGAGAGCAGGTCTTCAATTAAGGTGTAATCATCTTCGTCATCTTCAACAAGCAGCAAATGCAGCGGCTCCGGCTTAAGGCGATCGCTGCTGCCCTTTACAGCCTGAGACCGCGCGCCCTCTCCGATGTTTGTACTGCAAGATGAATCTGCCGAGGCCATTACTCTAGCGTGGGGTTGTTCGCGGCGGATGCCGCTGGCGATATGCGTCACCATGCTTTTATGGTAACAACAATCCATACAAACCTTAAAAAAACATAAAGAGCGCCAATTTTTCTTTACAGTAGTAGCATCGATCGCTCAGCCGCACCGATTAAATTTATGAACCGGCGGAGAGATATTCATTGTGGTCGCTGCACATTGAGTTTGCAGGCGTGACAACTGAGATGTGATGGGGCGATCGCGAATTGCGGTGCTGCACATTGAATATGCAGGCAGCGATCGCGACTGTGAGGGGCTGATCTTGAGTTTTCAGAGGGCGATCGCGACTCTGCAGCGCTGCACATTGAATATGCAGACTGCGATCGCGACTGTAGGGATGGCGCAAGCGTTTTGGTAGCGGAGCGTAGCCAGCTGACGCTAGACTAGTGCTTCGTCAATGCTAAAAATTTAGGGTCGCGTAGATTAGTGTTAAGCGTAGCGCAACCCAACGATAGCAATCGTTTTGTTGGGTTTCCTGACGTCAACAGCAATCTACAAATTTAACTTTGACGCTCCACTAGCCTCAAATAAACAGGGTTTTAAGGAGGCGCTTTAAGCGGGTGGCGGGAATCGAACCCGCATCATCAGCTTGGAAGGCTGAGGTTTTACCACTAAACTACACCCGCGTGGTATTCCGTTCACAAAAGCACTCGCCCAATCTGCCCTGAGATGAGCGCTCACCTAAGCTAGCATATTTTCTCAAACCAGTGACGGACCACCCAGCCCAAATCGCCCCACCGTTGCAAGTTGATACAATTCCCGTTCAATCTCCCCAGGAATAATCGCAAGCGATAGAATCGGGGGTGTGAATCCAAGGCGCAGCCCCATTGCTCCACCATGCCAAGAACACAGCGAAACGACAACTTCATCGACAAGTCCTTCACCGTGATGGCGGACATCATTCTTAAGATTCTGCCCGCTAAGCAGCAGGCCAAAGAAGCCTTTGTCTACTATCGCGACGGTATGTCGGCCCAAGCCGACGGCGAGTATGCCGAAGCCATGGACAATTACGAAGAGGCCCTCAAGCTCGAAGAAGACTCCTACGATCGCAGCTACATTCTCTACAACATGGGGCTAATCCACGGCAGCAACGGTGAGCACGATAGAGCCCTCAGCCGCTACCAGGAGGCGATCGAACTCAACCCCCGCATGCCACAGGCCCTCAACAACATCGCCGTCATCCACCACTATTTAGGGGAGCGAGCCAAGGACGAAGGGCTCAAAGAAGATGCCGAGCGCCATTTTGAGCAGGCGGCTGAGCACTGGCAGCAGGCTATTCGCCTCGCTCCTAACAACTACATCGAAGCCCAAAATTGGTTAAAGACCACCGGACGCTCTAAGATAGACGTGTTTTTCTAATAAGTGTTGATGTCGAGGGGTGTAGGGCCATGGCAGTGGTATGTCCGCACGAAATGCAGACCCAAAGACAGTAGCGCGTCTAGTTTTGTTGTTGTGATTCTAAGCAGCGGTATATGTTGGATCGAGAGCAGGTAAAAAAGGTCGCCTATTTAGCGCGGCTCGCCCTCACTGAAGAAGAAGAAGTGCAGTTCACGGCGCAGCTCGGGGATATTTTGAACTATGTCCAGCAGCTTGACGAGCTTGATACCAAAGATACCGCCCCCACCACTCGAGCGATTGACGTCAGCAACGTGACCCGTGCTGACGTCAAGGAAAAGACCTTAGAGCGGGAAGCTATGCTGGAATGCGCGCCTGAGCGGGACGACGAGTTCTTCAGGGTGCCTAAGATTATGTAGGTCTGTAGAATAAACCTCTGCAAATAATAGACCTCTGCAGGCCTCAAGCGCTTCAGCAAGCCATCAGGATAAATTTTCAGAAAAGACTACCCTGAGCGGGTACTGTCACCTCCAAATTCCCTTGCGATGATAATATGTGGACGGAGAGAGCGATGAGCAACGCAGTCGCCAACGCCTCGCTCACCGCATCTCCATCACCCAATCAAACATCACAAGGAAAAGACCATGACAGATCTAACTGCTATCAAGTCTAGCAAGATCAAGGGCGTTCAGGCTACTGATACCGAGACGTTCTCTAAAAATATCCTAGGACCAGTCGAATTCACCCTCAAGAACCTACGGGTGATGGGCTTTCCTGACCCAGAGGACAAGGTACCTGCGCCTGAGCAGTCCCCTCGAATCATCGCGTCGGATGAGCGGTTTGAGGTTAGCGTCGACGTGGAATTCAACAACACGCCGCTGACCCAGCTTCTTCTGTGCCTCGGCACCCGCGTTACCATCTGCTTCTCCTTCGAAGGCGTCGGTGCTAAGGCCCTTGAGCTTGACCTAGAAGAGTCTGTGGTGACCCAGAAGGGTCAGCGTCAACTGACGCTGACCTGGAGCGGCACCCCCGATGAAGCTGGCCTGACCGCTGGTTTCTATGCGATCGCCGCTGTTGCCACCGTTGGTCCAGTTGAGCACCCCTGCGCGCCCAAGTGTGCCTACGGCTTCGGCTACATCGCCAAGGCTCTGCTGCAGGTCTACCCTGCGTTCGATGAGTCTCACTAAGGGCTGAATTAGGGCGCACGCCTCCTGGGTTTACCCAGGATTTGAATAGACGGGGGGCGGTTCAGATGGGCCGCCCCTTTTTTTGCTGTCATTAGGTCAGTCACGCTCAGAAGAGTTGCTGCACTGTCACAAGCTCGTGCTCGCGGGGGAAATCGGCGGCAAGCTGGGCAAACAGGGGACTGAACTCTGGAAAATTTACCATCGGGAGGGAAAGGGGATATTGGCCCTGCCGCACTAGCGCAGCGACGGCAAGACGCGATCGCACACAAACAGCGTCCCCGCCGTAACGCACACCGGAATCGCCAGCAGATTGATGAACGGGACGCTCACCAAGGTAAGGCACACCAGGGCAAAGGTGGCGCTGGCGGGCAGGCTTTGCCCGACTACGGCCAGCTTGCGGCGAAAGCTGAGCCGCCGCCGCTCCAGCGGCGCGTCGAAGAAGTCGAGGCAGGTCAACGTGCCCCCCACCGCCACGCTACCAAAGCTGGTGAGCAAAGGGCCAAACCCCGGCACCAGTCCCAGCAGCAGCAGGGGAGCCCCAAACCCCAAGGCGATCGCCAGCTTTTTGATTTCAAACAGAATGGCCCGCCAGATATCCCGCACCAGCCCCACGTCGATGACCACGGCTTGGCCGGTTCGCAGGGTCTCTAGCTCTTCCGACAGCTTGCCGTACCACGGAGCGCCCAGCAGCACCCCAAACTGCAGCAAAATAAAGCCAGTGACAATCAGCAGCAGCAGGGTCAACACGACGCGCAGCAGCCACAGCAGCGCTCCCCCCAAAAAACGGGGGATGACCTGGAGCCAGGTCAGGGACTGCCCGAGGCGGTCGGCCACAGCGGCGAGCCAGGCTAAGACCCGTTGCCAAAGGCCAGCGATGCCGCTGGGCAGGGTCAGGGAGGGTAGCTTTGGCCCATCAAAAGTCAGCCAGTCAAAGTTTAAACCCTTGGCGCTAAGCCAGCTAGGCCAGTGGAACCAGCCCACCAGCCCCGACAGCAGATTCCCCAACCAGGCTTCCCACGCTAACACCCAATTCGGAGCCCGATCGAAAATATGTACGTCAGGGGCCAGTTGGCCCACTTTGGGGGCGATCGCCTGCAGATCGCCTGTCCAAGCGGCGGCCTGGAGCATGATGCTGTCGATTAGCCGCAGCCCGAGAAATAGCAACCCGGCGTAGAGGGTTGCCCCAACGACGATGTTGAGCAAAATCGGGAAAATGACGTAGCGGCGCAGCCTGGGCTGGGTGGCGAACAGACGCAGCGCCCTCACGGGATAGGTGGCCCCGGCAAAGATGCTGCCGGGGCCACGGCGGACGGGCTTGGGGGCCGAATTGCCGGGGCCTAACTGGGGTGATGGATTGTCTGCCATGGTTCACTTTAGCCACTTCCCACCAGGCCGATCAATTCGCCTGAGACAGTGCCGCTTGGGTCTTCTCCCGGTCTAGCTTCAAAATCAGCACCGCCGCCGGAGGCAGGCAGAGGTCAACGGAATAAGGCTGGTTGTGGTAAGCCCATTCCTCTGACCACTTGCCCCCCAAATTGCCCATGTTGCTGCCGCCGTACTCCCCAGAATCCGAATTCAGCAGCTCGGTGTAAAAGCCGTGCTCAGGTACGCCCACTCGGTAATGGGAATGGGGTTGGGGGGTGAAGTTGCACACCGTAACGACGAACTCCTCCGGGTTATCCTTAGCGCGGCGAATGAACGACACCACGCTGTGGCGGTTATCGTTACAGTCGATCCACTGGAACCCTTCCTCAGAGAAGTCCTGGGTATAGAGGGCGGGCTGGCTCTTGTACAGTTCGTTTAGCTTGCCGATGAAGTGACGCAGCTGCCGGTGGGGCTCAAACTGCAGCAGTTGCCACTCCAAATCTCCCCACACGTTCCACTCGCTCCACTGACCAAACTCCATGCTCATGAACAGGGTCTTCTTGCCGGGGTGGGCGTACATGTAGGCGTAGAGCGATCGCATCGCCGCCAGCTTCTGCCAGGTGTCGCCGTGCATCTTGCCGATGATGTTGCTCTTGCCGTGGACCACCTCATCGTGGGAGAGCGCCAGCATAAAGTTCTCGCTGAACGCGTACATCAAGCTAAAGGTGATGTTGTTCTGGTGGAACTGGCGGAACCAGGGGTCCATGTGGAAGTAGTCCAGCATGTCGTGCATCCAGCCCATGTTCCACTTGAAGTTGAAGCCCAGGCCCCCCATGTAGGTGGGCCAGGACACCATGGGCCAAGAGGTAGACTCCTCTGCGATGGACAGGGCGCCGGGATAATAGCTGAAGATGAGGTGGTTGGTCTGGCGCAGGAAATCCGCCGCCTCGATGTAGCCGTCGCCGCCGTACTGGTTGGCCACCCACTCGCCATCCTTGCGGTTGTAGTTGCGGTAGATCATGGAAGCGACTGCGTCCACCCGCACCCCGTCGATGTGGTACTTGTCAAACCAGAATAGGGCGTTGGCCACTAGAAAGTTACGCACCTCGTTGCGCCCGTAGTCGAACACCAGGGTGCCCCACTGCTTGTGCTC
>JBHJHJ010000070.1:0-39945 GCA_050330955.1 Elainellaceae cyanobacterium
GCATCAGTCAGCAGCGCCGCCTGCGCCCCCAGACGCCCCGCCCCCACAAAGGCACGAATCCCCGCAACCTTCTCTACCTCCAGCCGCGCCTGCTTCAGCTTAAAGGCCTTCAGATACTCCCCCCGCTCCCAGTACAGGCTGCGAAGCTGGGCCAAAATGTCGCAGTAGATGGTGGGGTGGCGGCGATCGCCCAAGTCCCGCGCCGTCTCAAGCTGGGCGATCGCTTCCGAAGGGTTGCCCAGCCCCGTTTCTGCCCTAGCCACCAGGGAGCGGTACAGCCCTTCGCCCCACTGGTCGGCCTCCGGCAGCGCCGCGATGATGCCAAGGGCCTGCTGGGCGTGGGCTTTGGCGGTGGCCCAGTCCTGTCGTCCCAGAGCCGCTTCCGCTAAAAAGCCGTGGTCAATGGCGAGCCAATCTGGCGTCGGGTAGCGCTCATGGAGGGCGATGGCGCGGCGGGCCAGGGCGTCTAGGGCGTCCCACTGCTCCAGCCGCCGCAGAACCCCCTCCAGCCGCCGAATCACCTTAGCGACCATGTGCTCTTGGTCGGCGGCGTCAAACAGGGCGATGCACTCTTCCAGCGGAATGCGGGCCTGGTGCCAGTCTGACTGGGAGTGCTCCGGGTCTCCTGCCATGCGGGCCTTGTCGACATGCTTAAACCAGTGGCGTCCCAGATAGAACAGCGCCACCGGCAGTGCAGCATACTCGTCGTTGGGGCACAGCATGCCCTGCCCCACCCCGTCCTCCCGTGAGGGCACAGCACCCTGTGCCCCGCCCCCATCGCCCAAGAGCCTCCCCCGCCAGTGGGCGATGCAGGTGCGAAAGTGGGCGATCGCCCTGTCAAAGGCCGAGGACAAGGGAGAGGCAGACACAAACCCCACCCCCGCCGCTGCATGCTCCATATCCTGGTGCCAGTAGTCAATGCAGCCTTCTAGGTGGGTCAGGGCGGTCTCGTGATGGCTCGTGTCCGCCATTTCCCGGGCCGCTTCAGCAGCGTCGATGCCCTGGATCAGGTGCAGGTTTGCCTCTAGGTCACTGGGGAGGGCAACCTGGCGATCGCGTAGGGTCTGCAGGGCTCGGGGCAGCTCGGCCCGGCGCAGGTCACCCAAGGTTGAGATTTGCCGAATGGCGGGGGAAATCTTGCGCTGGTCGGGGGCGTAGGCGGCGGCGAGCACTGCACCGACGCCTTGCCGCAGGGAGTTCAGCACTTCGCCCGTGGCGATTTCGAATCGGGGGATGTCCACCGCGGCCCAGCTCTCAAAGTTGGGGGCCTGGTTCTTGAGCACCTGAAACTGGTCATCGTCGAGCCACAGCAGAATAGGCAGCGAAAAGGACTTGCGAAATTCTTCGCGGCTGGCGTCGGCGGCGCTCAGCAGCTCTTTTAGGTTGGGTACTGCCTCAAAACCCGTCACGATGATAGCGTCGGGGGCCTGCTGGGCGGTGGCGATCGCGGCCTCAAGGGTGCTGTAGAGGCTCTGGGTTTGGGGATTAAGGGTCACCACCAAGAGCGATATGGGGCACATGCCCTGTAGTTGCTTAATCAGGCGGGATCTGACGCTGACGTAGCTGCACCGGGCCAAAAACAGGTGAAATTCCCCCACGGACCATTCCAGGGTCTGGGCCAGTTCTTCTAGGGCCGCTTGGTTGCGGAGGTGGATTTCGTCGGGGGGTACCACGGTTAGTTCCTACGAATGTTGGATTCTCGTAGGGACACGGCACTGCCATGTCCGGCTACCACGTTCATCAATTCAGGATATCTGATAGATCTAATATAAATCCGGGAAGCACTGGTTCGCCGGACAGCCCCTGCGGACAGGTCAGCGTCTGCCGATTTTGATCGGGGCGATACACGTCCACCTGCTGGGTTTCTGGGTCAATTAGCCAGCCCAGGCGCAGCCCATTCTCCATATATTCCTGTAGCTTGGCCTGTAGCTCTTGCCGGCGATCGCTAGGGGAGCGCAGCTCGACCGCAAAGTCGGGGCACAGGGGCACGAAGGTGCGGCGCTGCTCGGGGGTCAAGGCCGCCCAGCGGTCTTGACTGACCCAGGCGGCATCGGGGGAGCGGGTTGCGCCATTGGGGAGAATGAACCCGGTGGAGGAGTCGAAGGCCTGACCCAGCTTTGCTCGCTGGTTCCAGTTCCAAAGCTGGCCGGCGAGGGAAGTGTTGCGGCGTCCGGTGTCGCCTCCGGTCGGCGGCATGACGATTAGCTCTCCTTTGGCGGTGCGTTCGAGGCGGAGGTCGCGGTTGTGCTGGCAAAGCTGGGCGAATTGGTCTTGGGTGAGGTCGAGGAGGGGGTGGAGGTTGAGGGTTAGGGGCATTGGGGTCTCCGGGGAGGGGGATATCGTTGGGGCGAATGGCAATCGCCTTCTGAGATTTAGGCTTGGGGAACTGTTATCAGATCCCTAATCGCCTAGCTCCGGGGCATCCAGCAAAATTGGATTCACGTCAAACCAGGACTGACCGCGATCGCGGTACTCGAACACCAGGCGGCTGCGAATCAGCTTTTGGTAATCGTCGTCGCCGCTCACCTTCTTGCGCTGACGCACCTGGCGCAGCAGGGTCCACTCCTCATCAGAGACATACATGACGATTTCGTTGCGGTAGCCGCGAATCACTTCGTCTAGGCAATCGCGGGTGAGGGGGAACGCGCGCCCTCGCTTAATCCAGGCGTTGAGGATGCGCAGCAGATCCCGCACGTGGCCACCGCTCATGCGGCAGAGGTGGTCTAGGCTGTGGGGGTGGTCGAAGAGTTGGGGAAGCCCGGCGGCGTGCTGGCTGAGGTCGGAGTGGGGAAAGGCGCGGATGAGCACCATCTGCCGCAGCAGAGCCATCCCTTCGGTGCAGGGGGTGCCGTCTTGAAACTGGATGGGCACCATGGGCAGCACCTTGGGGTCTTCGGGGAAGCGCTGGGTGAGCAGGCCGTATTCGTTGGAGAATTTGAGGGCGAGGGGGAGCGTGTAGACGGTGTGGCAGCGCAGGCCCTTAAGGCATTCGCTCTGGTCGATGAACAGGTACTCCTGCTGGGGGCGCCCGTGGGCTTTGGGGCGGTTGTCGATGCGGTCTAGGTTGTCCACAATCACCACTAGGCCGTTTTGCCCTTGCGCTTTGAGCTGGGCGATCGCCGGGTCGATCAGCTCTCGGTTGATGGTCTCCAGCAGCTGGTTTTTCTGCGGGCCTAGGTAGTTGTTGAGGCGATCGCGCAGCTTGGCGTCGTTTTTGGCGCGGGCGGTGATTTTGGCGATGCCGGCAGAGAGGGAAAATTCGCCGCTGTTGTCCCAGGTGACCCCCAGCTCTTTTAGTCCGGGCACTTCGGCCCCCACCTCCGCGCTAATAAGCTCAATGTCGGTGGTCAACACCTTAGCCGCACCGCGCAGAATCGCCTTCAGCCCTTTCTGCTCCGGCAGCGCGAGGAATTCTAGGCTTTGGCTAATGCGGCGGGCGATCGCCAGCATCACGTCCCCAATGTCTACGTCTCCAATTTCCAGGTCATCGCTGGATTCGAAGTAGACGACGTGAAACTTCTCGGCCTCCAGCTCTTGCTTCAGCCGCAGCAGCTCGGTGGACTTGCCGCAGCCGATGTGGCCGGTGAATAGGGTACAGGTGGGGTCATTGGGAGAGAAAAAGGTGATATTGGCCTTCATTTCCTCAATGATTTGACCACCGCGCACCTCTGAGAAATCGACGTAGAGCTGCCGGTCCTCCGGCTTTTGAATATTCAACGTGCGGCTAGGATTGGTGGCCTGAAAGAAGTGACGAATGTCCAGCTCAGTCTCTGGCACGGCGATCGCTCCCGATAATGCGCTCACCTACGATTATGGGGCAGATCACCGGGTTCTACGAAATTCCTGTGATGAGCGACTTAGTTTGGTAAGACCCCAGTGAGCTCTTCCGCGAACGCTTGGTTGAGCACCGCGTAGCCCCGCTCATTTAAATGCAGCTCATCCTTACGGTATGCGTCCGGCATCAGCCCCCGCTCATCCGCGATCGCCCCATAGGCGTCAAACACAATCACGTCTTCATCTGCTAAACGAGCGATCGCCCCATTCACTGCCACAACGGCGCGAGCTACCTCATCAGACCACACCGGGCGGCGCTGCAGCGGCACCTCCCCCGGTGGAATAATGGTGCTGACAATCACCGTAGCCCCCAAATCACGGGCGGCAGCGACCATCTGCTCAATGTGGGCAAAGCAGTCTGCTACGATGGCGTCCCGTGCCCCAGGAAACAGCGGTATGGTCTTTAAGTCGTTGATGCCCACCTGAATCACCACCACGTCAGGCTGCAGGGGACGGACATGGGCCTCGAAGCGCTGCAGCGTCTGTATGGTCGTTTGGGAGGAGATGCCGCGATTAATAAACTGAGGCCCCGCAATATCCGGCGCAGGCCAGCCCGCCGCCCGAGAGTCTCCCCAAAACACAACCCGCGTTTCGTCGGAGGAAGGGTCACCCAGGGATACTGACTCATATTCTCCCAGCCCCAGCGGATCCAGCCGCACCTGACTCAGCTCGGTGTAATACTTTCGCAACTGCTGATAAAGCACAACATTCAGCAGCACTGAACCGCTGAGCAGTGAGAGACCAAGCCATGCCACCATCAGAGCAACTTTATTGAATTTCATCTTCCAAACCTAAGAACCCACGCAAAGCTAATGACCAAAACTCTCCAATTAGCGTAGAGTGGGCACTGCCCACCCTACATGTGGACTTACCTGCACCTAGACCCACAACCTCTCACAGATACTGCTGTATGCAGGGGGTCTGGGGGAGACATTTGTCCCCCAGTCAGGGGGTTTGGGGGCCTGCCCCCAAGTCTCCGGCTTGCCTCAAGCCCACTACCCTCTACCACTCGACAGTCCCCCCACCGCCCAAACAAAGTTACCGTTAAAGAACGTAACAAACACCCAGGGCGAGAGCAAAACCCCATGGCACGACTAGACCTAAGCCTATTCCAGCGGTTTTGGGCGATCGCCAAACCCTACTGGTGGAGCGATGAAAAATGGCCCGCGCGGGGCTCTCTCGTGCTGCTGCTGGTGCTGCTGCTCTCCTACACCGGACTGAGCGTGCTGCTCAACAACAAGCGGGGGGCGCTGATTACCAACCTCTCCAATCAAAACGAGGCCCAGTTCTGGCAGACGGTGATTGTCTTCATCGTAGTGCTCATTACCTACGCCCCGGTGCTAGCCGCCTATGTGTACGTGCGCGATCGCTTTGGGCTGCAGTGGCGGCGCTGGCTCACCGAAAGGTTTTTGGGGGAGTATTTGCACAATCGCGCTTACTACACCCTCAACGCCTCCACCACCGACATCGACAACCCCGACCAGCGCATTGCCGAAGACATTCGCCGCTTCACCCTCGATTCCCTCAAGTTCGCGCTGATTTTCTTAGACTCCATCTTAGAGACCATTGCTTTCAGTACGGTGCTGTTCGGCATCTCTAAGCCGCTGGTGGCGTTTCTCGCCATCTATGCCCTGCTGGGAACCAGCGTGACGACGCTGGTGTTTGGCCAGCCCTTGGTGCGGCTCAACTTTCAGCAGCTTAAAAAGGAGGCAGACTTTCGCTTTAGTCTGATTCGCATTCGCGAAAACGCCGAGGCGATCGCCTTTTACCGGGGGGAAGACCAGGAGTCCCGCTTTACCCGCGATCGCTTTAGTGAAGTATTCGATAACTTTAAGCGGCTGATTCGTTGGGAGCTAGGGCTCAACGGGCTGACTAACGTGTATGAATTTGTCCCCTTTGTCATTCCGGCAATTGTGGTCGCCCCCGCTATTTTTGCTGGCGATTTAGAAATTGGCAAAGTCACCGAGGCTCAGGGGGCGTTTATTCGGGTGTTCTTTTCCCTCAATGTGGTGGTCAACCAGTTTCAGGACTTAACTAACTTTGGGGCAGGCATTGACCGACTCTCCAGCTTTGAGGCCTTTATTTCACAGCCTGAAACGCACCTCAAAGCTGCGACTGGCGGTGAGGCGATAGGCCAAGCCACCGATGGAGAGGAAAGGGCAGACGACGCTGGCCTTGCATCTACGGAACGTCCCCAAGCCGAACCGGTAACGACCGAACCGCCCACATCCCGGGCGACGACAATCACGCGTCAAGAAGGCGATCGCATTGTCCTAAAGGATTTGACGCTCCAAACGCCCAATTACCAACGCACCCTGATCGAAAATTTGTCGCTGTCCTTAGACCTCGGGACTAGCATACTGGTTACCGGGCCGAGCGGCTGCGGTAAAAGCTCACTGCTGCGGGCGATCGCAGGGCTTTGGTTTTCAGGGGAGGGGCTCATCATCCATCCACCCCTCGACCAAGTCCTGTTTTTACCCCAGCGTCCGTACATGGTGCCCGGTACCCTGCGGGACCAAATTTGCTATCCCCAGACCCAGTACGACCTCTCAGACGAGCATCTCTCCGAAATCTTGGCCCAGGTTAACCTGCCCGAGCTGGCCCAGCGTTTTGACGGTCTTGATGCAGAGCAGGCCTGGTCAGAGGTGCTCTCCCAAGGGGAGCAGCAGCGCCTCTCCTTTGCGCGCATTCTGGCCAACCAGCCTAAGTATGCGATTTTAGATGAAGCCACCAGTGCCTTAGACCAAGACAATGAAGCACGCCTCTACAAGGACTTGCGTGCCAGCGGCGTCACTTTCTTGAGTGTGGGGCATAATGCATCTCTGACCCAGCACCATGACAAGATTCTATCGCTTAGCGAAGATCGCAGTTGGCAACTGGTGTCGGCGTAAACTTTGTTCAGGTTGGACGGTGATTTTTCTTAAGCAAAGGTATTGTCCTGAATGGTGAGGCCGATACCACGTTTCTATCTTTCTGGCGAAAACTTATTTTAAGAACTGAGTTAATATTGCGGTAAATACATTGCGATACTGAGTTGCTTGTGAAGCGGAAATGAGAGGAGAGGTGGGCACAGTCTGCCCCTCCTCTCACAAATCATTTCAGGATTGCTGTGTAAATTTACTGATTGCTCTGGGTGCCTGGCTCAGCGAGTATTTGTCATATTGAGAGTCAATAGATGGCGCCAAATTGCGTCTCTAACCAAATAAAGTCTTGGCTATTCCAGCCACCATTACGACTGCTCATCGTGATGCCGTTCTTGCTGCAGATCTTTGCGATTGTGGGCCTTACGGGCTGGCTGTCCTGGCGCAATGGTCAGGCGGCTATCCAAAATGTGGTCACGCAGCTCGTAGACGAAACGAGCGATCGCATCATAGAGCAGCTTGACGCCTACACGGCAACGCCAAATCGACTCAATAAAATCAACATCAGTGCGGTACAGCTGGGGATATTAGACCTTGGCAATATTGATACGACAGCCAAATACTTTATGCAGCAGTTGAAGCTGTATCCGGCTGTGACGTTTATTGGCTACGGCAACGAAGCAGGGGAGTTTGTTGGCGTCAATCGGCTGCCGGGGGGACAATTTCAGCTCCAGATGGCGACTCAAGAAACGGGAGGTGTGTTGGAAGACCACCTTCTCGATGAACAGGGAAATCGGATTGAGCTCTTAAACGCGGAGCCTGGCTACGATGTCCGCACGCGGTCTTGGTATAAAAAGGCTAGGGCGGCTGACGGACCTATCTGGGGGCCTATCCACCCATACTTCGCCTCAGAGGGGCTTGCCCTTTCCATCAATGAAGCGCTTTATCGGCCCAATGGGCAGCTAGCGGGCGTGATTGGAGTCGGTTATGATCTCTCCTTTGCGAGTGAGTTTTTAGCCCAGTTAGAGGTGGGTAAAACGGGTGAAACTTTCATCATTGAGCGGACGGGAGACTTCGTCGCCAGCTCAACCGACCAGACACCTTATAAAGTCACTGAGGAGGGATCCGAACGGCTTTCGGCCCTGAAAAGCAACAGCGTCATCGTCAGCGCCACGGTAAAGCATCTGCTTGAGCACATGGGTCCGCTAGAGCAGATCGACTCCCCCATCCAGCAGACTATTTTCTGCCTTGGGGAGCGAGAATTTGTCCAGGTTGTGCCTTTTCGGGACGGCTATGGGCTGGACTGGCTGACGGTGGTGGTGGTGCCGGAATCCGACTTCACTGAGCAGATTCGCGCTAGTATGCGCACGACAGTTTTACTGTGTTTCGCAGCGCTACTGATTGCCATAGGGTTAGGGGTCTTCACCGCTCGCTATGTGACTCGGCCCCTGCTCACCCTGAATCAGGCGGCTAAACAAATTTCCCAAGGCCAGCTTCAGCCCAGTTCTGTGGCGGGTTCGAGCCGAGAGATTAATGAGCTAGCCGCCTCATTCAACCAGATGGCAGTCCAGCTCAAAACATCATTTCACCAGCTCCAGGCGGCCAACGCTGCGCTCTCTGAGAGTGAACATCGCCTGCATGCCTTCCTAGAGGCGCTGCCTGTGGGAGTGATTGTGATTAATTTGCTGGGTAAACCCACCTACATTAATCGAGCGGGTAAGCAGCTTCTTGGCCTCGCCCCTGCTGAAGTTTGGCCGGATCGTATTGGTGAACTATTTCAGATTTATCGGGCTGATACACAGAAGGCTTATCTAGAGGAAGACTTTCCAGGGCTCAGGGCTTTGAAAGGGGAGACGGTCCATCTCGATAACGTGGAACTCTCCAATCAGCGGCCTATTCCGCTCGAGGCCTGGGCAACGCCTATCCTCGACGATCACGGCCACATCATTTACTCTATTACTGCCTTTCAAGATATCAGCTATCGCAAGCGGACAGAGCAGCAGCTTGTCCATAATGCAATGCACGATGAGCTGACCGATCTGCCCAACCGTCACCTATTCATGGAGCGGCTAAAGACGTCGATTCAGCAGGCTGAGGAGATCGAAGCTTATCAATTTGCGGTGCTTTTTATCGATTTGGACCAGTTTAAGCTGATCAACGATAGCTTTGGCCACATGATGGGCGACTTTGTTTTGTTCTCTGTGGCGCACCGGCTTCAGACGGTTGTGAGGGCTCAGGATCTTGTGGCCCGATTTGGGGGAGATGAGTTTGTCATCCTGCTGGAGCCGGTTGAAACGGTTCAAGATGCAGTGCTGGTTGCTGAGCGCATTTCGATTGAGTTCGCCCTGCCGCTTTCGAGCCACCTTCACGGCATCAGTCTGACGGCCAGCGTTGGCATTGTCATGGGACGGACCTACCGCGATGCCGTTGCTCTGCTACGAGATGCTGATATTGCACTTTATCGGGCTAAGTCGGAAGGCCGAGCCCAATACAAAATCTTTGACGACACTATGGGCGGCCATGCGATCGCTCGGGTCACTCTCGAGCATAATTTACGCCAGGGGATCAAGCGCCAAGAGTTTGTTCTCTATTATCAGCCCGTCGTCTGCATCGCCACGCGGCGGCTATGTGGGTTTGAAGCCCTCGTGAGGTGGCAGTCTCCGACGGGTGAACTCATCTTGCCAAAGGACTTTATTTCCGCCGCAGAGAGCACTGGCCTGATTGTGGATATAGACACCAATTTGATTCGAATGGCCTGTCAACAGTTTGTCGTTTGGCAGCAGCGGTATCCCCACACCAGCAGCTTCAAAATGAGCATCAATCTTTCGGTTCACGATATTCGCAGCCCCTACCTCGTCGAGAATATTCTCTTAGCGCTGGAAGAAAGTAGTCTGTCGGGAGAGTGGCTCACGCTGGAAATCACCGAGAGCGTGCTGCTGAATGTTGGTGATTTTGAACGACTGCTGCCTTTGAAAGACCGGGGAATTCAAATTAGTATCGATGATTTTGGGACAGGCTACTCTTCCCTCAGCTATCTCTGCTGGCTGCCCATCGACATGCTCAAGATCGATCAGTCGTTTGTCCGTCAGATGCAGACCCAGGAAAAAAAGCAGATGATTGTTCAAACCATAGTTTCTTTAGGTCACCAGCTCAAACTGGGGATCACTGCAGAGGGCATCGAAACCCCAGAGCAGCTTGCGCTCTTGCGTCAGCTTGGCTGCACTTTTGGTCAGGGCTATCTGTTCTCTGGTGCAATGTCCGTTGAGGCGGTCGAGCAACTGCTAGCCGAGCCACAGGAAGACGGCTCAATTCTGCTCTAGATTCTGCGTCCTTTCGCTTATCACGCAGGATTGCTACATAACCCAAAATCATGTTGGGAAGTAGGTAAGCTTCACTTCGCAGGCGATTTAGTATGGCGGCATCGACGGTAACTCTCAGAATTGACGCTGAGGCACACTCAAATTCAGAACTACTGCAATCTGCAACCCTGCTATCCCTAGGGCAATGCTCTGAACCCATAGTGATCCCTCGCGATCGCCATGGATTCAGCTTTCAGCAATACTCTGAGACTTCTGTAAACAAAAATCACAAATTTGGAATTTTACAAAGAAACATTGCGAGCGCTTGATCCGATTGCTAGCGTGTGTAGGTGGCGAAATCGTGAGCCAAATCTGAGGATGGCCATCCGCTCGCGAGTCCTAAACCAGACCACTCAGAAATTCTGCGAATTCAATGTCTACCGCTGACGGGCGGTCGAATTTGGCTCACGGAGGTGAGCCAGCCGCTCGCCAGACTTCATGTAGGAGAACATTATGCAACTACACGGCAAAACAGCGCTGGTCACCGGCGCCTCTCGCGGCATTGGCGAGGCGATCGCCCTCGAACTCGCCCAGCAGGGCATGGGCCGCATCATTCTGGTGGCCCGTAACCCCCAGCGGCTTGCCCAGGTGGCTGCACAAATCGAAGCGCTGGGGGTGGAGGCGGTTCCGCTGCCCCTCGATCTGACCCACGTTAAAGAGGTGAGCATTGCGATCGCCCAGGCCTGGAAGCGCTATGGCCCGATTCATTTGTTGGTGAACTGCGCAGGAGTGGCCCATCAGCGGCCCTTCATTCAGTCACGGCTGTCTGATGTGCAGGCCGAGATCGACACCAACTTGGTCGGCCTCTACACCGTGACCCGCTTTGTGGCGCGGCGCATGGTGGCTCACCGGCAGGGCAAAATTGTTAACGTGTCTAGCCTCATGGGCAAAGTGGCTGCCCCCAGCATGGCCACCTACTCGGCGACGAAGTTTGCCGTAGTCGGATTCAGCCGCGCCCTGCGTCACGAGCTCGCCGACTACAACGTGGGCGTGATGGCGCTGCTGCCCTCTCTGACCGATACCGACATGGTGCGGGAGTTCAAGTGGTTCCGGGGGGTTATGCCTGTGTCGACCCAGGCCGTGGCGCGATCGCTGGTGCGGGGGCTAGGCCGTAATGCGGGGGAGATATCGGTGGGGTGGCAGGCCCAGCTGGCGCTGTGGTGCGAGCGGGTGTCGCCCTGGATGGTGGACCGGGTGCTGCAGCTGGCGTCACCGTCGGTGTACTGAAGGGGCAATCGGCCGCTTGCCCTTACAGGGGTTGAGGAGCAAGCTGCTCGCCCTGACGGGGTTCTACTTGCCGCCGTAGTAGAAGGCGATCTCTTTGTCCTTTAGTGGCGCAAACGCTGCCGCCTCCAGCTTTTGATTGAGGTCTGCTTGGCTGAGGTGCTTTGCGCCGATACGGACAATGCGCGATCGCATGGTGTTGGTGACGCCGCTGCGCTGCCGTCCGGCCTCTAGGGCCATCACTTCGTTATATAGATTGAGCTTGTCGGCGGGGATGGGGCTGCCGTCGAGGTCTTGGCCCTTGGCGATGGCGACGTCAACTGCGTCGGCCCCTGTGGTTGTAGACATGGCGTTGAGTTTAGGTCCTATTGCATACGCCAGAATTGTAAACCGAAACCATTCTAGGGAATAGCCCGCTAGCTGTCGCCCTCGACCCAGAGCAGCCGCACCGCCATTAGGGCAAAGCCCAGGGCTGCCGCCGTTTTGACCCAGCGAATCGGCAGGAGGGCAGCAGCCCCGTCGCCAATCCACACCCCTAGAAATGAGGCGAGCAGCAGGGCGGCGGCGGCCCCGGTAAACACCGGCCAGAGGGACGTGGCATTGCCGCTGAGGGCGATCGCCGCGAGCTGACTCTTGTCCCCCAGTTCAGAAATAAAGACCGTGATAAAGCTGAGTCCGAGTAGGTTCCAGTCCATGGTGTTGATGGGCTCGAGTGAAGAGTAATAAAAGGAAACTTATAGCTGAACGACGTCCCACAGCAGCAGCAGTGAAATAAAGGCCAGAATCGCCCCGGTTAACGTCTCTAACGTATCGGTGGAGACCCGGCGAGAAACCCAACGCCCAACACCGACGCCAATCAGGGTGGTCAAAATCAGCGCCGACCCAGCCCCCAGAAATACCGTCAGCGGCGCCTGGGATTCAGCGCTCATTAGCAGCGTCGTGAGCTGGGTTTTATCCCCCAGTTCGGCGACAAAAATCGTGATGAAGGTTGTTAAGAACAGCCTGAACCCTGAGACTGAAGCTGGTGATGACGCTTTGACGGTAGCGCCCTGTGGGCCGTCCTGGCTCGGGCTAGCGCCGTCACCCGTTTGCCCATGAACGCTGGATGGGTGAGCAGTGCCAGCAAAATCGCCCGCAGGCTCAACATCGGGGGTCACGGCAGACGGAACCTGATTTTGATCGGAGGAGTTCAAGAGATCAATCTGCTCTAGCTTAATCAGCCTGCCCCATTCTAGCCCGAATCAGCGACTATTCCGGGATTTGGGCTGCTTCTTAGATCGCTTTTTGGGCCATTTCACTGGGCCGCTTATTGAGCTTCTGCGTCTTCTGATGAGGTGGCTCCTACTGCTTGCCTAAATCGGGTCATCTCATCGCTGCGATCGCCGTAGGTCGCTTCGATCTGCTCAATGCAGCAGTCGATGGCAAACGCGTCCATCTCACTTGGGTCAATGCCATACATGCCCTGAAACACCTCGGGCTCAACGCGGCAGAAGCGGGGGCGATCGGCGTATATGGTGCAGCGGCGAGACTGGGGGGCGAAATGAACACACCACCCGTCTTCTCCCACCATGCTGAGGTACAGCAGCAGCTCGTCAGGATCGAGATAATCATCTAAGTCAGGCCGCTCAAGTGGGTCGAGGTAGCAGCAGGCGCCGCAGTTGTTGATGCACTGCCAAGTGGCCATAGTTGTGAAGATAGATATAGGACTCAAAACAAGGGAAGCGGATGTCAGGCGGTCAGCGTACCTGAATCAGGTAAAATGTGTGGCATATTTGGTCTTGCCAACCCCATTCTTGAGTCTACTTTAGGAGAATCCATGGACGTTATTACAAGCGCGATCAGCGGGTTGAACGTTGAAGCTATCATTCAGCTCACCCTAGTGGGAATGATTATGATCTCCGGTCCCATTGTCATTTTTATTCTTGCAGCAAGTCGCGGCGATCTATAGCGTAAAGGTGATCTGAATCACGATAATCCTCCGAAAAAGTCGCCAAGCATTTTTAGAGCGAGATGCTAAGATTGCCATGACCGCTCTGAGGGTTTGACGTGACTCATTCTGCAACGCTGACGCTCCAGCCGCCAACGCCTCAGCTTGTTGACAACAGCCGCCTTCGGCTATTTTCGGGTTCATCCAACATTCCACTGGCCCAAGAAGTCGCCCGCTATTTGGGTATGGACCTTGGGCCGATGGTTCGTCAGCGGTTTGCCGACGGCGAGCTCTATGTCCAAATCCAAGAGTCGATTCGCGGCTGCGATGTCTATTTAATACAGCCCACCTGCCATCCGGTGAACGATCACCTGATGGAGCTTTTGATTATGGTAGACGCCTGTCGGCGAGCTTCAGCCCGCCAAATTACGGCGGTTCTGCCCTACTATGGCTACGCTCGCGCCGACCGCAAGACAGCAGGCCGCGAGTCAATTACCGCAAAGCTCGTTGCCAACATCATTACAGAGGCGGGAGCAGACCGTATCTTGGCGATGGACTTGCACTCCGCTCAGATTCAAGGATATTTCGATATTCCCTTTGATCACGTCTACGGCTCTCCCGTGATTTTGGAATATCTAGCCAGCAAAAACCTGCCCGATATCGTTGTTGTGTCTCCCGATGTGGGCGGTGTCGCTAGGGCAAGAGCATTTGCAAAAAAGCTGAAGGATGCGCCTTTGGCCATTATCGATAAGCGCCGTCAGGCCCACAACGTAGCCGAGGTGATGAATGTAATAGGGGACGTTAAGGGCAAAACTGCGGTCTTGGTCGACGACATGATCGACACGGCAGGCACTATCTGTGAAGGGGCCAAGCTGCTGCGCGAAGAAGGCGCCCGTCAGGTCTATGCCTGCGCGACCCACCCGGTGTTCTCTCCCCCTGCCATCGAGCGGCTTTCTGGGGGGCTGTTTGAAGAGGTGATTGTCACCAACACCATTCCGCTGCCAGAAACGAAGCAGTTTGACCAGCTGACCATACTGTCGGTGGCCAATCTACTGGGCGAGACGATTTGGCGAATTCACGAGGATAGCTCGGTGAGCAGCATGTTCCGGTAATGCTATAGCTCCAGCGACGCTGCCAGCAGACTGATAGCAACCAACGACACCAAAATCGCGTTGTAGACCGCGTGGTCAGCGGTGCTGGCTGCCACCCCCGCGTCTTGGGCCTGCTCCAAGTCTTGATGCTGGCGCAGGTGGCGATCGCACACATATTTATAGCGGCAGGCAAACAAAAAGCCCGGCACAATCAGCACGATACCCCCCAGCAGCGGGATGCCTGCCAACAGGTGCACCAGGCCAAACTGGGTCGAGCGGATCGCGATCTTTTTCCAGGTATTGGCGCCCCGGCGAAAAATATGTTCCTCTAGACGGGCCCAAAAGGGGATTCCCAGCAGCAGCAGTAGCCAAAATCCGGCGATGAACAAAGCTGCCCAGGGCACGGACCCTGGCGCTAGAGTCGCGTACCAAAGTGCAGCAGCGCCGGTCCAGGGGATTGCTTGGCCAATCAAGGATTCAGCGATCGCCCCTACGTGGGTTAGGGGCGCCCCATGGCTGAATAGATTAAAGGGCTGAAAGATAATGTTGCCCGACTGGCCGAAAACGAGGTTGGCCCAGCCCCAGCGCATAAACGGCGGGAAGACCTGGTCCGCCAGCAGAAAAGTGCTGATGGTGACTGCAATGATGCCCGCCGCGCGCAGGTAAGTCAAAATGCCGCAGCGAAAATACACGGCCCACACTAGGCCCAGCCGCTGCCGCTGTCGCCACAGGTCCGCCACCATTAAGGCGATAATTCCAAGGGAAAATAGCTTTGCTCCCCAGGTCTTTAGCGGTGCTGACCAGCCTGAGGGTGAGAAAATCAGCAGCATAATCAGGCCAGTTAGCGCTAACAAGGGGATGCGGATGCGCCCCAGCACTACCCTCAGCGCATTCCAAAGCTGCTGACGCTTGGGCGCTTTAGCTAGGTAAGTGAGCAGTTGACCGGAGGCCAGAATGCTGACCAGGCCGTAGAGGGCCGCCGGGTAGGAGTCGGGTTGACGGGACCAAATCGCCTCACAATGGGCGATCGCAGGACGGAATCGCCCCCGCTTTATCCGGAGGTAGGCCGCGAGGGCGTGAACGGCGGGCTGAGGGTTGAGCAGCAGCGATCGCTCGACGCTAGCGAGGGCCTCCTTCTCTTTGCCCAGCCGGGTGAGGGCAATGCCGCGATTGTGCCAGGCTTTGCCAAAGTCGGGGTCGAGGGCGATGGCTTGGTCAAAGTCGGCGATCGCTAGGGGGAACTGTTTGAACATTAGGTGAACCAAACCCCGAGCATTAAAGCCGTCTGCTGAGGGCTCCTTCAAGCTGCGATCGCAGCAGTCGAGCGCCGCTTGCTTTTGGCCTAGCATAGCCAGCACTGTACCCTGGGCGCTGAGGGTGGTGCAGTCATTGGGCTGAATCACCAGCGCCTGCTCAAAGCTGTGGCGGGCCAGCTGGGGGCGCTTAAGCTGACGCAGCAGGTAGCCCCGCTGCCGCCAAATCTCAGCGGCTTCCAAAGACATGGGGTCGTCTAATTGCTCAAGGGCGGCATCGTAGGCTGCTATCCCTGGGCTTTTGGACTGGCGGGAGCTGCCGGTCACTACGAACCAGTTAAAGGGCATGGCGTAGACATGGACTGAAAACCGTGATGTTCTATCAGCATACTCTAGACGCCATAGATTCCAGACGTTGCAGATTCCAGACGCCTCAGACTCTAGGCACTAAGAACTCTAGGCGCCACCGCCTCTAGGCAGCGGGCCCACTTTACGGCATGCTAGGACGTGGGCACAACGACTAAGGAGATTCCCATGGCTGCAGAAACCGATCCCAAGACCCTAATGAAGCAAGAAGTCGGCCGCGCCGCTGCCGATCGGGTTTCGTCAGATTCCATCGTTGGGCTAGGCACTGGGTCTACTACGGCCTTCGCCATTCAGTATTTAGGAGAGCGGCTGCAGTCGGGAGACCTCAAAAATATCAAGGGGGTGACCACCTCGTTTCAGGCCATCGTGCTAGCGCGGCAGTACGGCATTCCAGTGGTATCACTCGACGAGGTTGACCGGATTGATGTGGCGATTGACGGGGCTGATGAGGTGGATCCACAGAAAAACCTGATTAAAGGCGGCGGGGCAGCCCACACCCAGGAGAAGATCGTGGATTCCCTCGCAGAGCAGTTTATCGTGGTGGTCGACAGCGGTAAGCTAGTGGACGCCTTGGGCAGCACCTTCCTTTTGCCAGTAGAGGTTATCCCAATGGCAGTGACGCCTGTAATGCGCGCAATCAAGGCTTTGGGCGGGGCGCCTACCTTGCGCATGGGGGTGAAGAAGGCTGGCCCAGTCGTCACAGACCAAGGAAATCTAGTGATCGACGTCAAGTTCGACCGCATTGATGATCCAGCATCCCTGGAGTCTGCCCTCAATAACATTCCGGGGGTTTTGGAAAATGGTCTGTTCGTCGGGGTCGCAGATGTGGTGTTGGTGGGAGAGCTAGAGAACAATCAGCCCAGCGTGCGTGAGCTGTAAGAGATCTCCGTCAGGCGTATGGCGATCGCCTTGCGTGCTGAAAGCGCGCTGTTTGTGTTCAAAGTTTTACGCGATCGTAAAAAACACTTAAACACTGGTCAATAAGTTACATTTAAGCAGTGCCTTATACGGTAAAATTTGGTGAGCCATGGGGTTTGGCTGATTCTGCTCAAAGCGGTTTGTCTATGCCCCGTTCATTGGCCCAGATTCCTGCGCCCATGCTTGCCTTGAGATTCTCTACGAATTAGGCAATTGCATCTACCTTTAACTATCTAGCTGGATATCAACATTGAGTCAGGTCCTACAGCAGGTGCTCTGGTAGGAGCACTTTTGCTGCTAAGCAGCGTAGGAATCCTGGAGTCAGTGGTGCGGCCATGATGAGTTGTCTAGGGGAGCGTTTACAGAGTAGTGTTTCTGGCCGAGCGGTCGAGTAGTGCGGGATTGCCCATGACCCGTTTTAGCTTTGTCTATTTAAATTAGACAATACATATCTTTAAACGCATGATTCCTCTTCACTCAAAAGCATTGAAGGACTTTTCATTTGAACCTGAAAATTTTTCTCAACGCATTTTACAGGAAAGCAATATAACCCTAACAGGCTACTGGCAACATAGGTTACAGTCTCGCTTTGAGGACAAAGATATTGGGTCCTGGTATCTATGCTTGCTCCAGGGAAAAGCCGTAATAGCAGATAATGAACCGCTGTCAGTTATTCGTCTGTTGGCGATCGCCGAGCGCTATCTACCAAAGATGAAGACCGAAAAGGCAAATTCTTTTGTTCAGGTTCTCAAACAGAAACTTTCTCAAGATGGCGATCGCCATCTTGAAAGATTACCTGATATTCTTAGAAACTGCTATAGCTCGAATCTTTTTAGCCCTGAAGAAATTAGACGGGCGCTATATCTGAAAATTCTTAATGATTTTGATAATATCTTATTTGATAGCGCTGGAGAGGCCAGATTCTTATCGGAGCCGGACTGGTCTGCTCAGATTCCGATCATAGGATTTGACCTTAGAACGCTGCTTTATAAAGCGCGCAAGCGTAGACTGATTTGGGACAGTATCAAAAAAGTCTTGCCATCAAGCGACAGTAAGCTGGCGCTAAATCATGAAGCTATTGAGCGAGCTAAGCTATCTTTCGCTAATCGGTCCTATCTCTACAAACTTCTCTCCTACGGAGAAACACCGGACGCTATTTCTAAGACGCTTGGTCAAGACACTCTAGAGATTTCCATGCGGCTAGCGCAGTTAATCAGCAAAGATCTCCTGAGCGTTCAATCTATCCAGGAATCTGTCAAGTCTGAGATTGTGATTATCGACGATTCTCAGTTGATGCTGCAGATGTTCCAAACGCTGGTTTCGAGCTGGGGCTACGAGGTCCGATCTCACGCTGATCCGAGTTCAGCACTGAATGTCTTGCTGCAGTCTAGACCGACTGCGATATTTCTAGATATCAACATGCCTGAGATTTCTGGTTTTGATCTACTTAAGCAAATTCGACGGCAACCCAGCTTGAAAACGATTCCTCTTATTATGCTTACGGCAGAGAGGACGCTTTCCAATAACTGGAGGGCTCAATGGAGCGGCTGTAGCTTCTTATCCAAGCCGCTGTCCCCTGAAGAGTTTCCGAACTTTAAACTGGAGCTGCGGATGATTTTAGAGGCAATGATAGGCTAAGTCCTGCTGAGAAAGGCTTTTGCCTAATTCCTAGCGCCTTTTCGAAAAAGTGACTCTGATAATCTTTGGGTAATCAAGAATTAAAGAGTTGCTGTAAATTGAGAAAATGCCAAGTCGAATAATTTATTAAGCCAGCTTTGTAAAAGCAAGAAAGCGCTGAATAGTAAGCTTTCTTTTCTGAGGTTAACTTCGAATTTTCCGGATCTATTAGATTTTACGAGAAGTCTTAGTGTAGGACTAGATCGTGAATCTAGCTTGCTCTTTATAAAAAGCGATTAACTGAGCTAAATATGCAAGTTCTAGTGGTTGATGATAGCGCTGTAGACCGACGGTTAATATCGTCTCTTCTTCAGGACATGGGCTACTCTGTTGAAGCATACAGTAGTGCAGAGGGTGTTGTTGAACGGCTATCCACGGGGCAATATTCCTGCCTTTTTTTAGATATTGTCATGCCTGAGCAGGATGGCTACAAGCTACTGCGAGAGATTCGCTCAAATCAGGCGACGGCGCAGCAAAATGTTGTGTTTTACTCGACCAAAAGTACACCCGTAGAAATTAAATATGGTTTGCGACGGACCGGCGCAAATGACTATATCGTCAAGCCAGTAAGTCGAGAGCGCTTAGCTGAAGTGCTGCAGCGACTCTAGCTCAAGCTCCGCTGACCTCAAAGCCCCCAACATGAGTGGGCGCCTGTTTTGATGTGCTCAAATTCCCACCTATGGAACTTAACACTCCCACAAACCCAATCATTCAGGGAAACCAATTCATTCTCACCCAGGTCGGGGACCGTCGCATTGCTTTTCCAACCTCCATGATTGCAAGCATTTTGCTAACGGAGCGATCGCAGGTGTTGGCGCTGCCCTTTTACCACGAGATGGTCTTGGGCATCGTCCACCACCAGGGGCAGCTGGTGACGCTGATGGCCTTGCAGCACCTAATAGAGGGCAAGCCCAGCCAGATTAAGGAAGTCTTCAACGCCCTTCAGCTCAGTGAATCAACCGGAATGCCGGGGCTAGGCCTAATTGTCGACCAGCTCTTAGGGCAATGTGGCGACGATCGGATGGCTGCAGATAGCGATATCGAGCGATTTCAAACCCAAATGCTGACCCCGACCCTGTGGCAGCCGCGGCGCTGGGCTGCTTCCTCCCCGTAACGCTACTGAAATTGACCGCTCTAAACCCCGTTTAACTATTCACCTGATAAGCGTAAAACTATCATGACTGCTCCCGGCCAGAACCTATGGAATGCCCCCAGCCCCAACGCGGTTGACCAGGGAGACGCAGCGATCGCGGCCCCGACTACGGTGGAGCAGACTCCCGCCGTACAGCTCGTTGAGCCAGATGTGCTGACAACATCGTCAAGACAGCAGCGTCCGGGGCTCAGCATTGGCGTTAAAGCGACGGTCCTGGCCGCCTGTTTTGGTATTCTGCCGGTGCTGACGGTTGGCTTCATTGGCTATCGCTCCGCCGATCGCTCCATTACCGAAAACATCACGCACCAAGAAGTTGAAGAGGTTGAGCAAATTGCGTCTCAGCTCAGCACCTACATGCAAGAGCGTATCGCGAACGTCAACACCGTTGCGAGGTTGGTCAACGCGTTTCCAGTATTTGACAGCGATCTCAGCAATCGAGAAAGATTGCGACTGCAGGAGAGCCTCGCGGAGCAGCTCAACCAGTTTGTTGAAGACTACGACACCTACACTAGCATTGGCGTTTTTGACCTATCAGGCGACCTGCTTGTGCAATCGTCGGGAACCCTTGAGCCTAGTCAGGCCAATGCCCCTTACTTCAAGGAAGTATTGACCACCCAAGGCCCCGCCGTCAGCGAGCCGATCGCGCTTACTGGCCAAGGTCAGGGCGATCAACTTTTGGTTTATGTCGCCGCGCCAGTGACGCGTTTAGCAGATGAAGAAATAGAGGCGGTTGTTGTCGCTCAAATTACGGTCAATGCTATCGGTGACTCGGTGCTTGGGGCCGGGGTTTCTGAAGAAGAGGAAGAGGCAGGGGACGAAGTCTATCGGCTGGTGGACTCCTCCGGCAAAATAATTCAAAGTCTGCCCCTCAACCTAGACAAGGGAGACGTGGGATCGTTTATTTCTGAGCAGATTCCAGGTTTTGATGCTGCACAGGCGCAAAGGGAAGCCCAGGCTTGGATTGGCTCAACCGCCCAGGGAGAAACCCTAGTTGCCTATGCGCCGGTAGAGGGATTGGAGGAGCTAGAGTGGAGCGTCGTGGCCTCTAACAGTACGGCTGAGTCATTTCAGGCTCAGCGGCAGCTCCTAGAAACTATTCTCCTCGGTACAGCCATTACTGGAATAACGGCTGTTTTCCTGGGGGTTATGCTGGCAAAGCGAGCCACTCAGCCGGTGGAGCAGGTGGCTAGGACCGTAGCGCTGCTGGGTCAAGGACAGCTTCAAGCCCGGGTGCAGATACACGGCAATGACGAACTGTCGATTCTAGGCCATAACGTCAACCGCATGGCGGAGCAAATGCAAGTTCTGCTGCAGACCATGGCGCAGAATGCGGAGCAGTTGGGCAGACAAAACGATGTGCTGGTGGGTCTGTCCCGCAACGAGGCCCTAATTCGGGGCGATGCACAAGCGGCGACCCAGGCCTTTACTGAGGTAACGGCTGCAACCCTCGATGTCGAACGGGTCAGCGTTTGGATTTATGAGGCAGCGGATCTGATGCTGCGCTGCCTCAGCGACTACAGCCGGGAAGACCAGACCGTTGAGGCAGTGCCCACTGCAGCCCCAGACTACCTGCAGGCGATCGCCACCAATCAGGGCCGCGCGGTCCGGGATGTCCATAGCCACGCCGAGCTTCGGCACCTGCTCGATCAAGGTCACCTGAATCCCAATACGGTGTCGCTGCTGGAGGTCCCGATTCAAACTGGGGGCAGCGTGGTCGGGGTCCTCCGCTGTGAGCACACCGGCAGCTATCGAGATTGGCAGCCCCAGGAGCAAATCTTTGTTAGCTCTGTCGCTAACCTAGTCTCCCTGGCCTTGGAGAGCGACGTCCTGCAGAGAGAAGTGAGCCACCTGCTGGATGTCGTGTCTGAAGTGGAAGACGGTAACCTGACAATTCAGGCCAAGGTGAGCGATCGCAGCACGGGGCTGGTGGCCGACACCTTTAATCGCCTAATCGAGCGGCTGACGGAGGTAATGCAGCAGGCGCTTGAAACCGCTCAGCAGGCTTCTGACAGCGCCCAGCAGCAAAAGCAGCAGGCAGACCGGATTGCCAGCAACGCTGAACAGCAGGCCCAAGGGGTGAATCAAATTCTCCAGATTACGGACGGGGTCAAGGCCTTGGCCCAGGAGGCAGCGCGCCGGGTGGAAGCCAGCCGCGCCTCCATGCAGACCCTGCAAAAAACAGTGGAGCAGGGCCAAAACGCCGTTGTCGAGGTGACGGCGGGTATCGATATTCTCCAGGAAGGTAGCGATCGCATTATTCAGCAGATGAAGACACTGGGAGAATTTGTGGGTCTTGCCGATCAGTTCGTCCAAGACCAAACCCAAATTGCTACCCTGACCCAGACCCTTGCCCTGAATGCCTCGCTGGTAGCAGCCCGCGCCGCCGAGCAGCGCGACCCCCGCCAGTTTGCCGTGGCCGCCCGGGAGTTTGGGGCGATCGCAGGCCAGGTCAGCCAATTGGCCCAGCAAACCAACGACAGCTTGACTACCCTAGAGCAGCGCAGCGCCCAGATCCAAAGCGTTGTTTACACTGTCGATGCTAACGTGCAGCGGGTCGGCAGCCTGGTAGAAAACTTCACCCAAGGGGTTGAGCAGTCGAGCCAGGTGTTTGAGGATGTTGAAGCGGTGATGACAGAGGCGGTGGATGCTGAGGTAGCGGTGGGTAGAGCCAGCCAGGAAATTATGGACGCGGTGCAATCTGCAACCGGTGTAGTGCGGACCATCACCGACATCGCGGCTCAAACTACCGAACTGACCCAAAACAACCGCCAGCAGTCTGAGCAGATGGAAACTCTCTCCCAGCGACTGCTACAAACCATGGTCTTTTTCCAGCTTCCCACGACTCCGGCCCCAGAGGGCTCGCCCCAGCTTCAGCGGATTTCCCATGTTGAGGAAGCTTCTGCGACAGCAGGGTGATTTTTGTCTATGGCAGCGACTGCTTAAGTTCACCAACCCTACAGAATGGATATGACGACGCTTCAACCAAAATCTAACCCGGACTCGGCCCGCCCTGCCACAGCCCTAAGTTTCGCTAGCGCGCAGCCACCCATCCCGCTGTCTAAGAAGCCATTGAAGCCTTACCAGAATTTAGGCATCCGCACGGTCGTGGTTGCGTCAATTGTGGTGCCTATTGTCGCTGGGGTTGGCATTACTGGCTGGCTCACGATTCGAAATGATCAAGCCGCGGTCAGCAATCTCGCGACTCAAATTCAAAAGGAAAGCAGTAACCTGATTGCTCAAGAGGTCCAGGTCTTTTTGGATACGCCCCCCAACATCCACGACACAATTGAAGCCGGAATCCAAAGCGGCTATATCGATCTCGAGGACTTTTCGACCCTGGAGGCCTACTTTCGACGCCAAATCCAGGCCGATATTGTGCCGGATATTTTGTTTGCTAACCCTGAAGGAGAGACCCTCGGCGTTCGAAAAAGAAGCGACGGCAGCATGACGGTTAGGGTTAAAGACGAGAGCACCGGCGCAAATCGGGAGAAATATATCCTCGACGATGAAGGTAATCGGGTCGAACTGATTCAAACCAAAGAATACAACACAGTAGAGCGCCCTTGGTACAAAGCTGCAATAGAAGCGGGCCAGCCCACCTGGAGCGATATCTATCCTTCTGCAAATCTGCTTTGGCCTGAAATCAGTGCTGTACGGCCCATGTTTGACCCGGAAGGGACGCTAATTGGGGTACTCGGCAGCGAGCTGACGGTTGAAAATGTCAGTCAGATGCTACAAGACTTAGAAATCAGCGAATCTGGACAGGCGTTCATCATCGAGCAAGACGGCGAACTTGTGGCAAGCTCTACGGCGGAGGCGCCTTTTCTGCTCGAGAACGACCAAGCCATGCGCCTAAAGGTTGCTGACAGTCAGGATCCGCTCACCAAGGCGACTGCACAGTACCTGTTGGAAAACTTTGGGAGCTTCGACCAGATCGCTACTGGGCAAAGCCTAGCCTTTGATCTTGATGGAGAACGGCAGCTGGTCCAGGTTGCTCCGCTCAAAGATGGTCTGGCCATCGACTGGCTTATTGTGGTGGCGACGCCAGAATCAGACTTTATGTCCCAAATCAACGACAACACCCGCAACACCGTTGTGCTGTGCGGCATGGCTTTGATTGCCACTACTGTATTGGGGGTCTTGATCTCCCGTTGGATTACGAATCCGGTGATTCAGCTCAGTCAAGCGTCTCAGGCGATCGCCCGTGGGGACCTAGATCAGCGCGTGGCCGTTGGTGGGGTGGGCGAGTTGGTCACGCTGGCTCAGTCTTTTAATCAGATGGCCCAGCAAATGCGACAGTCGTTCACCCAGCTTGAGGCGGTCAACACAGATCTTGAAGCGCGTGTCGAAGAGCGCGCGGAGGCCCTCAACGAGCAGACCCAGATGCTGCAGGATGAAATTGAGAAGCTGCTCGACATCGTCGACGCGGTGGAAGAGGGAGACTTGACAGTCTCTGCAGAGGTCAGCCCCACCTCCACCGGGCTGCTGGCGGATACCTTCAACCGGCTGATTGAGCGCTTTGGCGAAATTATGGCGACGGTGTCTGGGGCGGCAGGTCAAGTGAACCAGAGGGCCGAGCAGGTGGAATTCTTGGCCGAAAATACGGCTGAGAACGCTCGCCAGCAGGTCGAATCCGTGATTCAGATGCAGTCGCTCACCGAAAACATCAACGCCCTATCCCAGGGCAACGTCCAGCACGTATCGGCCACGGACGATGCCATGGCGGATGCCCAGAGCGCAGTGGAGCAGGGGCAGCAGGAAATTATTGCCGTAAACCAGGACATCGACGTGCTGCACAAGGAGATGCAGCAGATTGTGGGGCGGACCCAGACGCTGACCGGCTACACCAACCTGGCCACCCAGTTTGTCAAAGACCAAAAGCGCATTGCCGCATTAACACGAGTCTTGGCCACCAACGCCTCTATGCTGTCTAGCCGGGCCTCGCAGCAGCAGGACCCAGCTCAGTTTGCGGCTATCACGCGTGAATTTGAGGCGATCGCTTCCCAGGTAAACGACTTGGCCTCCCAGACCAACCAGAGCTTGGTTGCCCTGCAGCAGCGCACTGAACAGATTCAAACCGTGGTGTCTGGCCTCAACAGTGACGTCGATGTGATCAGCCAGCGGACCGATAGCCTGACCCAGGGCGTGAGCCATTCGAACCGGGCCTTCGAGCAAATCAAAAGCGCAACCACCAAAGTGGCGGCCTTGGGAGCGCAGGTGACCCAATCGAGTCAGGCGATCGCTGCAGCGGCACAGGCCACGCTGCAGCCTATTCAAGAAATTTCTGAAACTGCGATGGAAACCTTTGATCGTGCGACTTCCACCACAGAGCAGTCCCAAACGATGGAAAAGGTTGCCCGGACGCTGAGGCAGAGCGTATCCCTCTTTCAGCTGCCCGCGCAGGCCAGCGCTGTCACCCCAGAGATAAACGGCGAGGCTATCGATTCGTCCATCGACGTCAACAACTTACTGGAAGCGCCTGTCGATAGCGGCACATCTCAGCTCGATCCTCACAATTCAGTCGTCGCCTGAACGTCTGTCTCCCATCGCCCCAACCAGTTCCCCTTGCGAGCGTGAACTATGCCCAACTCCAAAAAAGTGCCCAATGCTTCGGCCAATGCCGCGGATTCTATCGGTACACCGGAAGACCTGATGGAAGCTGAGCTGCAGCAAGAGCTTCGCAGCATGTTTGATGTCGATACCCAGAATGGACTGCAGACTTATCTCGATCTGGCCAACCACCTGCAACCCTATACCTGGAAGCGTGATATTCAGACTCTTTACCGTATGGTCCATACCATTAAGGGCGGGGCAGTCACGGTCAGGGCCGATGGAATTTTACAGGTCGCGACAGTGCTGGAGGATTTACTCTCAGATCTACGCCAGGTAGAAACTGCTCCAGCCTTAGAAGACGGCGAACTCGCAGAGATTCTCGTGGAAGCAGGGGAGCTGCTGGCCTCGGCCAGTTTAATTGAGGCGAGAGGAGCAGCGGCTAGCGCCCTGGTTGAGCCTTCTGTTCAGCGAATTCATCAGCTGAGATCCCAAGTCCAGGATCGCTACATGCCCCAGTGGAGCATGCAGAAGCAAATTCAGCAGGAGTTTGTGCAGCAGGGCTTTGATCTGGTGGTGCTAGATTTAGAGATTGCCTTAGAAAACCTCGCTGAGGGGGCTGCCTTCCCTGAGGGTATCGTCGATACGGCGCGCAGCGTCCTTGAGCAGCTCCACCAGATTGGACAGGCGCTGCAGCTTTCCACCGGCTGGCGGCTCCTGCTGGAGCAAGCGGAAACGCTCTTGGAAGAGCCCAATGCTCAAATCTGGCAAATTCAATGGTCCCGGCTGCTTCAGGCACTGAAAGACTGTGCTCGGGCTGGCGGGGAACCCGCACCTCTGCCGCTGGATGTGCCTGAAGAGGTGCTTACGCCGGCTGCTGAGCCTGCGCTGCACGCACAGGAGCCAGACAAAGAGCTAAACGTTCAGGAGCTAGAACCCCAGGAACCAGAACTCCAAGAGGCAACCACGGCCAGTGAAGAAGAGCTCTTTGACTTTGAGGAAGAGCCCTTCGCCGTCGATGACTCAGATACTCTCGCCGCCTTGGATCGGGCGATCGCCGAATTCATGCAGGACACGGCTACGAACGCGATCGCAGCTGAGGCGGATGCCGTTGCCCCCTACGCTGCGAGCCAATTGCCTGAGGCAGTGCCTGAGGCGGTGCATAACTTGGACGCCGTTATCGAGAGCAGCGTTGATGAGGAAGACGCGGAAGCTAGTATCGCAGAAGTCATCGAGGTCTTAGAGGAGACCCCTGATTCTAGTATCCCCGCTCTCAAAGGCGATCCCACCACAGCCCCAGACTCGACAGAGCAAGTCCAGATTCCGGTTCCGCTGGAGCGGCTCGACCGATCTGCCCAAGATTTGGTGAACGCTCTACTTTCGGTCAGAAGTACACAGGGGGTTTACCAAGTTCTGCAGGCCCAAGTGATGCAGCTGGTCTCCTTAGCCCAGGAGGGCTCTCAATACATCACGCGCCTGCGGCAGATTCAAGACGACTATGCCCTGGTGGACAACCTCAAGCTGGAGCTGCCCCAGACTGGCCCTACGCCAGAGCGCTACCGCCAGGGTTACGTGACCATCAATCGCCTGCTGGAAACGAGCCTGCGTCTTTCAGAGCTGGGGGCAGAGACGGCAAAATCGGCAACGGAGATGGCCGAAAGTCTGCAGCTGCTAGATAGCAGCGTTCTCAAACTACAGGCCACAGTCGAAGAAAGCCGCCTGGTTCCCTTTCGTGACCTGGGGTTCCGGGCGCGGGCCATCCTCCGGGACCTCACCACGCGCTTCGGCAAGTCAGCTCAACTTGTGATGCAGGGAGAGCACATCGAGCTAGACGTGGGCAGCGCCCGGAGTTTAGAGCCCATATTGCTCCATCTCATTCGCAATGCCTTCAGCCATGCTCTCGAATCTGTTGAAGAGCGTCAAATTTTGGGCAAACCCAGACGGGGAACCCTCACCCTATCGTTACAGCGCTTGGGCAACGTCTATCGCCTCAATCTGCAAGATGACGGACGCGGCATCAACGCCCAGGCCATTGGCGATCGCGCCCGCGAGCTGGCATTGCCCCTCACAGACACGTCAACACCGGCTAGCCTGCTGGCAGTCATTTGTCAGCCTGGGTTTAGCTCAAAAACTGGCGTGAGCGATGTGTCTGGGCGGGGTGTGGGGATGGATGTGGTGGCGAGCCAAATTGCCAGTATGGGGGGGAAACTGACCTTCAATACGATCCTTGGTGCTGGCACCACCTTCTCGATTCAGTTTCCAGTGCCTCACCTGTTGGTGCCCTGTCTTCTGCTGCGGGCGGGCGATCGCACCTTTGCAATTCCCTTTGAAGACGCTAAGAGCGTAGCCCTGCTGGACAGTCTCAGGGCTTCCCCAATTAATACTCAAGACGCCCCCTTCTCCTGGCAAATTGAAACCGAAGGTAAACTTTTGCCTGGTCTGGATTTGCTGGAATATTGGCAGCCCCAAATGGGCCACCGCGATTTGTCAGAAACCGCTGTGAGCGTCTACATCCATTCCACTGAAAGCGAGCAGAGCATTTGGCTGATTGCCGATGAATTGATTGGCCAGTCCGATCTGTTGATTAATTCCCTTCCCGCTCCGCTCCAGCCTCCAGAGGGCATGATGGGAGTCAGCCTACAGCCAGACGGCACCCTGGTCCCAGTGCTCAACGTTGCTGCCATTATCGAGTGTCTCCACGCTGGCCCGCAGCAGCGCTCGGCTCAAGCCACTAGCCCGTCCGACGCTAGCGCTAAAGAGACCACTGGTGCTCCCACAATTCTAATTGTGGATGATGCCGCTCTGATGCGGCGCCGAATCGAGGCCAGCCTCAGCCTCCACGGTCACCCCACCCACACCTGCTCGGATGGCCTCGAAGCCTGGAACTGGCTCAAAACCAACCCAACTCCAGCACTGGTGATCACCGACATCGAAATGCCAAACATGGATGGCTTCACCTTGATCGATCGCTGTCGCCAAGATCAAATGTCGATGCCAATTCTGGTGGTGTCGTCTCGCCTATCGGAGGACTGGTTTGCTGAGGCTCAGCGCCTTGGCGCCAATGACTATCTGACGAAGGGCTTTTCAACGGTGGACCTGCTGAATAAGGTGAACGATCTGACGGCCAGAGAGGTGCGAGCCCGCTAGCCAAATGCTATAGCAAACCCTCTAAGTGACGGCGGATGCGGTCTAGGTCGGTCGGAGGCAGCGTATCGCTACCGTCGCCGTTGGCCTCCGTTGGCTGCGGCGATTGGTCTTTTTCCCAATCAGTGAGTTCAACACTGTCTTCCGGCGGAATTTCTAAATCTCCCTTCTCAACTAGCTTGCACTCATAGCCCGCCCCTTGACAAAACTCCTCAATTTCCTCCTGAGCAAAGGGTTCCACAGTGGGAACTCGAAAATCTTGGGCTTCTAGCATGAGCGTGTAGCGTTCGGCGTCGTCTTGGTCCTCGAACATCAGCACGATGTTGCGGTTGTCGCTGGTTTTGAGTGTGTGAATCCCTTCGCTGTCTGTTCCAGCATCAAACAGCAGCACGTATACGGTCATAGCGAAGTCGCTCCCAATACCTTTGTTCCCATATTACTGCCAGTTTGAGCCGTCAATCTGATTACAGTTCACGGCCACCGGCTCTTGTGGGGCTGGCTCAATCAGCTCGGTGCTCAGTTGGTGCTCGGCAAGGGCTTGTCGAAAGCGGTCCGTGGTGCCCACGGTGCTCAGAATCGAGTCGAGAATGCCGCTGTAGGTGATATCACCTCCGGCTGCGGTTGGAAAGAACAGGCGGGGCTTGAGGGTTTGGGCAAGCTTGAGGGCGGTCTTTTGCCCTTGAATAATCGCCCCTGCGACGGGAAGCTCTAGATTGACGACGGGGCTAATGACCACATCCACGGGGCCATAGGTGCCCATATCGGCGGGCGGGTAGCCGTGGGGTTCGTAGTAGAGGGTGATGGCCTGGGGAGAGCTGGCGTTAGCCTCATTGTTAGCATTGGCGGGCGAGGCCGTCACTAGGTAGCCATTCTCAGGGGTGATGCCCACTGGTGCGCCCTCAAATGCCTGTATTTCCAGTCGTTCGTTAGTATAAGCTTCCCCAGGGGCGATCGCCGTCACGCTCTGGTAGCCAATCTCCCGGGCGGTCGCCGCAGCATTGGGCGAACCTACTACAGGAATCTGACGATCGAGCTGCCGCAGCGTTGGCGGGTGGGTGTGGTCAGGCAGTCCTTGAGAGAGCAAAATTAGGTCGATGCCCTCAGGAAGGGGGGTGATGGGGGTAGCGTGCTCGCCTTTGAAGAGCCAGGCCATATTGGCAAACACGAGGGAATCCACCAGCCAAGGGTCGACGAGGACGCGATAATTGTCTAAATCCCAGAGCCAACTATTGGCGCCGTAGTAGGTTAACTGCATAGCGTCATCTCGAACGATTTAGTATTGCTATATCTCCAGTGTAAAAGGCTTTTTCCCGTAAAAGGACAGCGGTGCTGTGACCCTTCTAGTATTCGGCAGTATCAACATGGATTTTGTGGCCCAAGTCCCCCGGCTTCCGCAGGCGGGAGAGACCCTGCTGGGGCATCGGTTCTCGACGACCCCAGGGGGTAAGGGGGCCAACCAGGCCGTTGCCATTGCTCGCCTCGGCGCCCCTTGCAAAATGGTGGGCCGCGTTGGCGCTGACCCATTCGGACCAGAGCTTGTGCAGCACCTCCAGACTGCTGGGGTAGACTGCGGCCCGATCCGTGTTGATTCGGCTGAGTCTTCAGGGGCCGCTGTCATCGAAGTCAGCGACAGCGGCGAGAACCATATTGTGGTGATTCCTGGGGCCAATGGGCAGATGGACGACAGCGATGTGAACCGATTGGTGGCTCTGCTGCCCCAAGCAAGCTGGCTCCTGCTGCAGCTTGAAATCCCTCTACCTGTAGTGCTGGCCGCTGCCCGCGCGGCTCATCGTGCTGGGGTTCGCGTCATGCTGGACCCAGCACCGGTCCAGCCGCTCCCCGATGAACTCTTCGGCTATGTTGACGTGCTGACGCCTAATCAAACTGAAGCCGAGCAGCTCACCGGCCTTTCGATTGCAACTGTGACAGATGCTTCAGAGGCCGCGCACCGACTGCGGCAGCGGGGGGGCTCTACCGTAGTGATAACCCTGGGGGAGCGGGGGGCATTCTACCTACCATCAGAGGTGCCTTCAGAGGAGCAGTCTGACGCGATCGCGGTAGTGCCCGCGTTTTCGGTAAAAGCTGTGGACACGGTGGCTGCTGGCGATGTCTTCAACGGGGCGCTAGCCGTTGCCCTCAGCCACCAGCAAGGGCTGCCGCACTCCAGGGAAGACTGGTATCGCGCTATTCGCTACGCTGCCGCTGCCGCTGCGATCGCCGTAACGCGCACTGGCGCTCAAGCGGCTATCCCCTATGCGCCGGAAGTGGAAGGTTTTTTATCTCAACACACGGGTGGTCTAACTCTTGATAGAAACTTATAAAAGTAAACAAATTCCTGTGTTTACATGTACATATGTGATTTTGAGCGACCGCATCTCGGTTCTAAAACACCAATCGGCGAAGGACTTCCTTCGGCGGATTGCCCTTTTCATGAGGCATATATGGCTGTTTGCATTCACGGGATTTACTATCTCAACTTGGAATGCACCCACCAGTCGCCGCTGAGGTAAAGTTCTCGGCACTACTGCGTTTAATCCGTTTCTAATACCTGTACAGACTTAAGTACCATTTTCTCTCCTATGCTGAAAACCTATCAACCCGAAAAATTTGTGACTGAGGTCAACGCGTTTGAGATCCGCGACTGGGTCCAAGAGAATGTGCAAGCTGGCATTAGCCATCTTTTGATCGACTTTCAGAACGTGGGTTTCATCAACAGCAGTGGCCTAGGAGCCCTAGCCACGGCCCTCAAAATGGCACGGGAAGCCGACACGCGCCTTGCGCTGAGCTCACTCAATCCCCAGGCGCGGATGACGCTGGAGATTGCAGGAATGGATAAAGCGTTTGAAATCTTCGAGAGCCCGGCTGAGTATGAGTCAGCTATTTCGCCCCACTCTGCCGTAAGCTAGCTCGGGACAGAGCCTGGACAGTCTCCTGGGGTCTCACGACCGATGAAGTGATCCCCCAGGAGCTCTGTGTAGAGCCATCCTCAAGGGCTGTATATAGCGTTGGCCACTTTGCTTCGAACAGTTTTGGTGCTGAGCTGAAGAATCCTGGAGCCAAGTGGTGCGCCATCGCGCACAAAGCAAAGCTGTGTGGCGATGGCTATATTAAGGGACAGTAACTTGATTGACCTGGGACGCTGCCCACTGAACATAATCGTCACTCAGGCAATTTACTAGGCGCTGCTTGATAGTCCCCAAAACACCGCCCAATAGCTTATTCCCAGCCCGTTTAATCAGGCCGTTGGAGATTAGGGCAAAGGTCGCGGGTAATTCGACCTTTATCGCCAAATCAGCGACCCCTTCCAGCTGAGCGGCAACGCTGGAGGGCGTTGTGAGGGGATCTGCCCCATCAGGTGAACCGGCAGCAGGGCGCAGATGGCCGGTGAGCGTGAGCGCGAACTGATGGTTGATGGCATCTATTCCAGTGAGCTGGCAGTCGATCGCCTCAATGTGCAGGACGTGCTGCGAATCGGTCCAAACCCGAAGATCGACTGTGGGCTGTACCTTAAGCATGAAAAATTGAAGCGTCTGCATCTGCAGCCGAAAAATATCGTCTTCAAGTTTTTGCACGCGCCTAGCGTCGAATAGCGCATAGACGATGCGGCTGGGCTGATCGAGGTAGGCTGCCAGCTGTGGTAGGGAGCCTGGCAGTTCTATTTCAACGGATTGTGAGGTGGCAAAGCGCGGCATGGGTGAATACGTAGATATTCGGGGCTGGTGCAAAGAGTCCACGTTGCTAATGGTAACGGCTCTCGAATAGACTAGCCTTGTCTTAATAGAGTATATTATGGCGATTACCCTTGCGCACCTCGGACCCCAAGGCACCTACGCTGAGGCGGCAGCCTCGCTTTGTGCCCAGTGGTGGTATCAGCAGGGGCTTGGAAGCTTAGTCCTCAAACCATACCCCAGCATTGCCCAGACCCTTCAGGCCGCCGCGTCCGGCGAGGCGGAGCTGGCTATTATCCCCGTTGAAAACTCCACCGAGGGTAGCGTTACAGTCACCTTGGATACCCTGTGGAAAGTTGACCTGCTCCGGGTCCGCCAGGCGTGGGTCTTGCCCATTTCCCATTCGCTGCTCTCGCGGGTGAGCGCAGGCGACATCGAGGTGATTTATTCCCATCCCCAGGCCCTAGCGCAGTGTCAACAGCAGATAGAGGCGCGACTTCCCCATGTGCCTCAGGTGCCGACGAACTCTACCGCCGAAGCGATTCAGCGGCTCGATGAGCATCCGGCGGCGGGGGCGATCGCCTCTAGGCGGGCTGCTGAGCTCTACCAAATGCCAATCGCCATCGAGCAGATCAACGATTATCCCGACAACTGCACCCGGTTTTGGGTGGTGAGTCAACCGAGGCGAATTTATCCCCGGACCAAACCCTGTAGTCATACCTCTCTGGCCTTCAGCCTATCGGCTAACCAACCGGGAGCCCTGGTAAAAGCCCTCAACATTTTTGCAGAGCGAACCATTAACCTCAGCCGCATTGAGTCCCGCCCGACAAAGCGATCGCTGGGGGAGTACTTGTTTTTTCTGGACGTAGAGGCTAATGCTGATGAAGAGGCGGTGCAAGACGCGCTTCAAGCTCTGGGCGAGGTTACCGAGACCTTGAAACTGTTCGGCAGCTACTCGATCTGGCTCGCTTCCGAGGTATAGCTGCGATCGCGTGACCCCTGAGCCACTTAAGGCAGCGCGTCTTTGAGCGCGGTGCGCGCGGCGAGGTGACTGCGCGTGGTGGTCAAAATCTCCGCTTCTCGCTCCAGCCGCTCAACGGTGTCCTGCATTTCGAGCAGCATTTGCTGTTCGGGGGCAACCCCGTAGAGGGTATGGGCCACCCAGTAGGACAAGTCTAGCGGCGCTTCGGGAATATCGTCTGGCAGGTTAATGGCTTGCCCCGTCAGCTTAGCCGACAGGTGCACTACGTCCTGGAGGAGCTGGCTGACTTCGGTGGAAAGGCCGCGCAAATCTTGGCTAGTGGGCTTGTCCTCGATCCACTCCACAAGTCCAACGTAGTAGGGCTTTTCGCGAACATATTCCAGGACGCGAAAGCGCTGCTGCCCTATGGTGACCACCTTCATCCGGTCGTCGGGGAGTCGCTCGCAGTGCACTAGCTCCGCGCAGCAGCCCACCGAAGCAATGCCCCCGCTGGTGGGGTCGTACATCACCACCCCAAAGCGGCGATCGCTCTGCAGGATGGTGTTCATCATGATGCGGTAGCGGAACTCGAAGATGTGTAGCGGCAGCGGACGCCCAGGGAAAAGGACGACCTCAGGCAGCGGGAAGAGAGGAAGTTCGCGCACGGCAACGGATGGAGAATTCATTACGCCAGCCGCCACAAACGAATGACGGTGTAATAGGTTACATGCTTCGCAGATCAGCATAATCGTCACGATTACGAGGTAAGCGCGTGACCTGCTCACATCTCTCTACAAGTGTATCGTATTGTTTCGAATCGGACATCTGAGCAAGCTAAAGGGGACATAGATGAAAACTATGTCCCCTTGGCCGATGGGTATCCCAGAACTGTGGTGTTCTGGAACTATGGTGCTTCAAGAACGAACCTAATTGGTAGGTCTAGATATCCCGCTCGCTGAGCTCCTGTGTCATGTAGTCAAAAGGCTCAGCTACGATGTCTGCTGCCCCATTAAACTCGCTCTCAGCCACGAGCTGCTTAACGATATCCTTCAAGATTTGAATACCCACGACGGTCGGACCAATGGGTACCCCCAAGGAATTGTAAGTCTCGCGAAGTCCCTGGAGAACGCGCTCGTCTAATACGGTTGTGTTGCCAGCAACCAGCGCGTAGCTGGCGTAGCGCAAGTAGTAGTCCATATCACGCAGGCAGGCGGCATAGCGCCGAGTGGTGTAGGCGTTCCCGCCGGGGCGGATTAGTTCTGGAACTGCCTCAAACAGAGCAAGCCCGGCCTGCTTAACCACGGAGGCGGCGTTGGCGTTGATTACCGCTGCAGCTTGGACACGCGCAGTGCCTGAAGCGAAATATTCTTTCAGCTCACCGATAGCGCTGCTGTCTAAATATCGTCCTGCTACATCGTAATCTCGGATCAAATCGGTTACTGCGTCTCGCATACCATAAAACTCCCAGCGATTCTCCCAAATGGATCTAAAATCTTTGTCTCGGTGGCCTTTGCCGTAGCACCTCAACAGGTTACTAGCATAAAGCGATGCGCGATCCAAAGCATTGAATTCAAAACACTTTAAAGCTGTGGCTTATCAAATTCAGACCTGGACCTACCAAGACCCATATCTAATCCATGGCTCACAACCCTGACTCTAGCTGCTCTAGCTGCAGTTTTAAAGTTAAGTTTTGTACGTCTGTTGGCAGATTGTGGCAGAGCTCTATGTACCTAAAGCAATACAAACGATATGGTCCGCGTTCATGAGCAATGGCGCCATTGCCCAGATACCGTAGGTCCAGATACCGCGATCGCCGACTTTATCTAGGTTTTTACATCGTTATTTATCGAAGCCAAAAATCGAAGTCAAAAAAAACGCGGAAAATCGCATTTTATGTATCAGAGTATACAAAACCTGGCGAGGCGTATTTCTAGGATGGTCCCCAGGCAAAAAAAGGAATTGAGTAGCTACGCTGCTGGCGCTTTGCTTACCCCGTGCGCCAGCTGTCTGTGCTGCTGGGCAGTGTCTTCTGCCTGCTAAGGTGCGGTCAAATGGCTAGTGACGTGTTCTCGTGTGACGTGCCTGTTGCGGCATCTGCGCTGAGACCGCCGTATCTGAGGACCAAGCTCGCTGACCAACCCCCGTTGACTAACCTCACTGTGTGCTGCTGCCTGCTGCCCACCTGACTTGGAATTAACGCCTACCAGTCCATTGATTAGTCGAACGATTAGTCAAAGCTTTAATCTAGTACTCAAGGAGTAATGCATGACCACCGCGTCTGAAATCTTAAAGAAAATTCAAGATGAAAATATTCAGATGATCGATCTGAAATTCATCGACCTGCCGGGGACCTGGCAGCACCTGACTGTCTTCCAAAATCAGATTGATGAAGATAGCTTTGATGCCGGTGTCGCCTTCGACGGCTCCAGCATCCGGGGCTGGAAAGCGATCAACGAATCAGACATGATGATGGTGCCCGATCCCGACACCGCTTGGATCGATCCCTTCATGGCCGAGCCGACCCTCAGCCTCATCTGCACCATCAAAGAGCCCCGTACTGGCGAGCTGTATGAGCGCTGCCCCCGGGCGATCGCCTACAAAGCCATCGACTATCTCCAGTCCAGCGGCCTTGGCGACACCGCCTACTTTGGCCCTGAGGCTGAGTTCTTCGTGTTTGAAGACGTGCGCTTCGACCAAACCGAGAACAAGGGCTTTTACTACGTCGACAGCGTTGAGGGCCGCTGGAACTCCGGTGCGGCAGAGCCGGGCGGCAACAAGGGCTACAAGCCCGGCTATAAGCAGGGCTACTTCCCCGTCTCCCCCACCGACACCCTGCAGGACATCCGCAGCGAGATGCTGCTGACCATGGCCGCCTGCGGCGTCCCCATCGAGAAGCACCACCACGAAGTGGCCTCCGGCGGTCAGTGCGAGCTGGGCTTCCGCTTTGCGGACCTGATTCGCGCGGCAGACTACCTGATGACCTACAAGTACTGCATCAAGAACGTCGGTAAGAAGTACGGTAAAACCGTCACCTTCATGCCCAAGCCTCTGTTCAACGACAATGGCTCCGGCATGCACACCCACCAGTCCATCTGGAACAACGGTGAGCCTCTGTTTGCTGGCGACTGCTACGCAGGTCTGAGCCAGATGGCGCTGCACTACATCGGCGGCATTCTCAAGCACGCCCCCGCAATCCTGGCGTTCTCCAACCCCTCTACCAACTCCTATAAGCGCCTAGTGCCTGGGTTTGAGGCTCCGGTGAACCTGGCCTACTCCCAGGGCAACCGCTCCGCTTCGGTGCGCATTCCCCTCTCCGGCGACAGCCCCAAGGCCAAGCGCCTAGAGTTCCGCTGCCCCGACGCCACCGCCAACCCCTACCTCGCCTTTGCGGCTATGCTCTGCGCGGGCATCGACGGCATCAAGAACCAGATCGATCCCGGCGATCCCCTGGACGTGGATATCTACGATCTCACCCCCGAAGAGCTGGCCAAGATCCCCTCTACCCCAGGGTCTTTGGAAGATGCCCTAGAGGCGCTAGAGGCGGACAACGACTTCCTGACCACGGGCGGCGTGTTCACCAAGGACTTCATCGAGAACTGGATCACCTACAAGCTCGACACCGAGGTAAACCCCATGCGTCTGCGGCCCCACCCTTACGAGTTTGCGCTCTACTACGACGTGTAACTACTAGTTCCGTAGCCTGACGTTTGTTTTGACAGGGCGCCATCTGGCGTCCTTTTTTTTTCCAGCGAATGCGCCGGGGCGATCGCTTCAAAAGCGCGGTGACGCTTACCCCAATCGAGCCAGGGGATACTAGCGGAAATCTAAACTTTTTCTTAAAAAGGCTTATTTCAGTTCGTAGTGGCCTAAATGCGCTGACAGTGAAGCTTCTGCACGCTAGCTCCTGCCGGTATTGCGCTGATTGAGCCTGTAGAATCGAGCGGCAGGGTATTCAGTCGCCGTATCAAGGCGATCGCACCTTGTCAGCAGACCTGACTGCTCTCATCCATCCTACTCACCCAAATCTAGGCTCTCCTCCTCCTAAACGAGTTGACGAGGACCCGCTGCGTTCTCCTAGAAAGGTTTAGGACAGTAATGGCCTAGAGGCCCCCGCACCACTTTGGGTTTAGCAAACGCTCTTCCTCAGGCACAGGCGACATAAAGCTCCTCACGCCAACCACGCACAAGACCGGGGTAAGCCAAAACCTCTGGTGTGCGGGCGGTAGAACTGATGCTGACGTATCTCTATTCGGACCACCACTAATGACATCTAGCAATCTAGATCTGACGACTCAGTCTGACCTTGCTTCTTCTGAGACCGCCCAAACTCAGGCCAATCGACTGGAGCAGTCCCTCCAATCTGACCGCCCTGGGGATCACAGTAATCCGAACTTTGGGGATCATGCGCATCAGAGCGCCGAAGCGGCGACGAGCCACGGCGTCTACGTCACGGTCCACGGCCACTTCTACCAGCCCCCCCGAGAGAACCCCTACCTCGACGCCATCGAGCGGCAGCCCAGCGCCTCTCCCTTCCATGACTGGAACGAGCGCATCCACTACGAGTGCTACCGCCCCAACGCCTTTGCCCGCATCCTCAACCACGAGGGCAAGGTGATGGAAATCGTCAACACCTTCGAGTACCTCAGCTTCAACATCGGCCCCACCCTGATGAGCTGGCTAGAGCGCTACGACGTCGAAGTCTATCAGCGCATTATTGAGGCCGACCGCAGAAGCAGCGATCGCCTGGGTGGCCACGGGAATGCGATCGCCCAAGTCTATAACCACATCATTTTGCCCCTGGCCAACGAGCGGGACAAGCGCACCCAGATTCGCTGGGGGAAGGCCGACTTTAAGTCGCGCTTTGGCCGCGATCCCGAGGGCATGTGGCTGGCGGAGACGGCGGTGGACTACGCCACCCTATTCGCCTTAGTAGAGGAAGGCATTCGCTTCATTATTTTGGCCCCGTCCCAGGCCCAGCGGTGCCGCCCGCTGCCGTCTGCCGAGCACCCCGATCCCGAGTGGGTGGAAGTGGGCGGCGGCCAGATCGACCCCGTGCAGCCCTACCGCTGCTACGTGCCCCGCGCGAATGGAGACGGCGCCAGCGGCGAGCAGCCCTACGTCGATATCTTCTTTTACGACGGCCCCATCTCCCGCGACATGGGCTTCAACGAGGTGCTCAGCAGCTCTCAGCACTTTGCAGGCCGCATTGGGCAGGCCGTGCGCGGCGACCACCGGGAGGCCCAGCTGATTTCGGTGGCCACCGATGGCGAAACCTTTGGCCATCACAAGGGCGGTGCAGAGAAGGCCTTGGCCTACGCCGTCACCCACGAGTTTTCTGCCCAGGGCTGGACCGTGACCAACTTTGCCCACTACCTCAGCCTCCACCCGCCAACCTGGGAGGTGGAGCTGAAGCCCGTCACGGCTTGGAGCTGCTCCCATGGTGTGGACCGCTGGCAGGACGACTGCGGCTGCGGCGGGGGCGGCCTGTGGAATCAGCAGTGGCGGCGACCGCTGCGGGATAGCCTGGACTGGCTGCGGGATAGCCTTGTGCCCATTTACGAGGAGACGGGGGCGGCGCTGTTCCGTGACCCCTGGGCCGCTCGGGATCACTACGTCAGCATCTTGCGCGATCGCAGCCCCGCCGCCCTAGACACTTTCTTCGCGCAGCACCAATCCCGCCCGCTGACCCAAGGCGATCGCGTCGATGCTCTGCGGCTGCTGGAGATGCAGCGCCACGCCCTGCTGATGTACACGAGCTGCGGCTGGTTCTTTGATGAAATCTCTCGCCCTGAAGGCACGCAGATTTTGCGTTACGCGGCCCGCGCTATTGAGCTGGCGGGTGAGGTGGCCGGCGTGCAGCTCGAAGCAGACTTTGTGGCGCGGCTCGCTGCTGCCCCCAGCAACGTGGACTGCTTCCAGCACGGCGGCGATATCTATCACCAGCTGGTGAATCCCTCCCGCATTAGCCTGGGTCAGGTGGCGGCCCACTACGCCATTAGCTCTCTGTTCAACCACTACGACCCCACCCAGCGCCTCTACTGCTACACGGCCCATCGGGTGGACTACCAACACCAGCGCATTGGCCCGCTGACTCTGGCGGTGGGGCATGTGCAGCTCACCTTTGAGACCACCCAGGAGACGGCCCACCTGGTATTTGGGGTGCTGCACCTAGGCGGCTGGGATTTCCACTGCTGCATCGCGCCGTTTCAGGGGCGGCTGGCCTACGTACGAGACAAGACCGCGCTGTTTGACACCCTGGGTCAGGCCAGCGTAGCGCAGCTGATCGTGGCGATGAACCGCATCTTTGGGGAGCAGAGCTACAGCCTGCAGGATTTGTTTGCTGAAGAGCGCCACCGCATCATGCGGCTGCTGAGCCAGGAAACCCTGCAGCGGCTAGACCAGCTCTACACCCAGACCTATCGCGACAACTACAGCATTCTGGCGGCCTTCCACCGCGACGGCCTAGAGGTGCCCCAAGAGCTGCAGGTGGCCGCTGAGATTGCCCTCAACCACCGGGCGATGTTGACCATTCGCCTCCTGGAGCAGGAGGCCAGCAAAGGCGTCTCTGCCCTGCCCGCCGCCACTGCCGCGATCGCTGAACTGGAGGCGATCGCCGCCGAAGCGAACCAGCTCCACTGCCAGCTCAAGCTGTCGGAGGGCAGGCAGATTTTGCAGCGGCTAGTGCTGCGATCGCTGTGGCAGCTGCTGAAAGACTTCCAGACCGAGACCATGGCGGCGGAGGCGGACTGGCTGCAGCGGCTGATTGACGTGGGCGATCGCCTCCACTTGGGTTTATCGCTGGACCGGGCACAGGAGCTATTTCTGCGCAGCGTGCGGGACAGCATTGTGCCAGAGCTGCTGGAGCAGCCGGTGGCGCGGCGGGTGGCGGCGCTGGAGGATCTGAGGCAGCTTTTGCACCTGGGCAGGCGTCTGGCGGTGGATGTGGATCATTTGCTAGG
>JBHJHJ010000071.1:0-13689 GCA_050330955.1 Elainellaceae cyanobacterium
CTGCTGTTTGACTTGTTCCAGTCGTTGCTGTTTTTTGCGCTGACTCAGGTTGTTGTGTTATTTGCCCTGACCCAGGTGTTCCTGATGGCCCTGACCCAGGCGGTCCTGATGATGGCCCTGATATCGAGGTTCCGCCAGAGAGACCAAACCTGCCTGGCTTTGTAGGCGGCCCAGACGAGAGTCCAGATATCGAGGTTCCGCCAGAGAGACCAAACCTACCGGGTTTTATGGGCGGCCCAGATAGAGATCCAGACATCGAGGTTCCACCAGAAAACGACTTCGGTGATGATGGCAATCCGTTCAGGGGTGACCGCGATCGCTTTGGCGACGATGATAACTAGGGCGATAACGACAACTAGGCGATGATCGCTGGCGATCGCCAACACAGCGGGGACGGGTCTAGGCCTGTCCCCGCTGTGTTATTTCCTCATTCCGTATCAGCGGAGGATGGCCAAGGTAGCGTCGACTCTTCCAGTATGGAATCTGAATCAGCCCAGCTTTCTTCAGAAGCCATATCCAGCTGCTGGTCAAAAGACTGAGGCCCTGGCATGCCGGCTACCGTTAGCGAATACCTTTGCAGCAGCACGTATAGATCTTTGAGGGCTTCGCTTGCCGATTGGTAGCGCTGCTGGAATCCGTATCGGGTCATAACCGTTAGAATAGCCTGCAGCTCTGAGCTAATGTTGGCATGCTCTTGCCAGAGAAGCTCGCCTGTTTTTGGATCTTCCATCAGCTTGTCGGGGGGATATCCCGTCGCAGCCTGAATTCCAACAATGCCCACGGCATAAATATCGCTACTAGGTCGGGGGGTGCCAGCATACTGCTCGCTGGGCATATACCCTCTAGTTCCGATACCCACAGTGTGGGCTTGACTCTGATCGTCAGCAAACTGAGTGTGAATCTCCTTAACAGCGCCAAAATCAATAAGCACCAACCTTTGATCTAAATTCCGGCGAATGATGTTGCTGGGCTTAATATCTCTGTGAATGACGCCGTGGAAGTGGATAAATTCTAGAATTTCCAGCAGATCTCGCAAAATTTCCACAACTTTAACCTCAGGGAGCGGGCGCCCAGCGGGAAGCTCCTGCCGCAGAGGATAGCCATCGATAAACTCTTGAACAAGATAAAAATCTTCGCCCTCCTCAAAATAAGCCAGAAGCTGAGGAATTTGGTTATGCTGCCCTAATCTTTCCAAGGTTTCAGCTTCTCGGGTAAACAAGCGCTGCGAAAGGGCGAACAGCTTCGGATCGTTACTGACTGGCCGCAGCTGTTTGACCACGCACAGCGGGTTACCGGGACGCTGTGCGTCTATGGCAATGTAAGTCTCCCCAAATCCGCCTGCTCCCAGCACCTCAATCAACTGATAACGGCCCGATAGAATTCGACCCAGCAGCTCCTCCTCTCGCTCTAGCAAAAGCCCTTTCAAGCTCTCATGCTGACTGATGATTTCCTTGATGATGGGAGAGCTCGCGTACTGCTTAAGGGCGCTATGGAGCTGGACCTTGTGAAAATTCTCGCGAATCATCGCCACAGCAATATATGAAAGCCCACAGGCCGCGATCGCCAAGATTGGCAGTGCGGTGGGGACGATCGTACGCAGCCCGACAAAAAGCACGCAGCTCAAGAGCCCATAGCCTGCAATCGCGCCAGCGGTAACGGCGCCCCGATATGCAGTAGACCCTGCGCGGCTGATGCCAATCCCAACTATCGTCGTTATCCCGAGCACAATCAGTCCATTTGTATAGGAACTGGGAATTGCGCTGATGGTTTGTCCCGTAAGTAGGGTTGCGATCGCGTTAGCATGAACCTCAATCCCAGACAAGGTCCCAAAGGGAGTCCCATGAAAATCTTGGGAGAGGGTGTAAGTTGGGCCGATTAGGACAATTTTGCCCTCAAAAGTCTTATTTTGCAGATGGTTGTTCCAGGCCTCGGCATCCACCAGCGTCCAGAACGGAATGTGGGGAAAAGTTTTCTCAGAGCCGTAGAAAAAAATGTTTTTTCCAACGATCTCCGCCGGACTAAAGGGCTCTTCTGGGAGTGCGCGGCCAGCCGCCTTGAGCGTAGCCTGATCGAACGAGGGAACGGTCTGACCTAGGTCGAGAAAATAATCCCTCTGATCAGGGTTTTGCTGCGCCAGCAGGATAGGAAACACGCTGGCGAGTCTATGGATGCGACCATCAGGTTCAATGGGAAAATTGATCAAGCCTTCGGGAGTATCTCCAACGCGAAACTGGGGCAAGGGCTCAATTAACTGCGCAATGTCGCCTTGGTCATCAAGCAGGCTCTTTTCATAGCTGGAGGCCAGCACAACGCGATCGCCATAGGCCTCAAGCGCCTGCTGCAGCGCCCTGTCATCAGCCCGATCTTGACTGGGCTGATCAAAAATCAAGTCGAGGGCCACCGCCTCCGCCCCAGCCGCCATCAGCTTCTCAATCGAATCAGCATAGACGCGCCGCTTCCAGGGCCAGGTCACCAGGGGCTCCAGCGATTGATAGCGTTCTGGATCGAGGGTATAAAAAGATCCCTGCTCCAGGGACGACTCATCGATTGTAACGATGACGATTTCCTCTGGTGGGTCTATGGGCCCCCGCATCTGAAACAGCAGCACTTGCATCTGGCGCTCTAGGAATTGCACCCCCTCAGAAGCGCCAAAGGTGAGGGCGGCGGCTCCAATTGCCCAGAAGACGGCCAAAAGATACTTGAACCGAATGGGGCCAATCTGCTTGTCATTGTCTAACAGCAGCTTACTGCCCTCGTCGAGCCAGCGACTCAGGGAGGTCAAGTGCGTCGAGCGTTGAAGACGGGTGTCGCTTGCCAGCGGCTCTATCGCACCTGAGCGGGGAAACTTATGCGAAGAAGAGGGAATGGAGCCATGGGATTGATCTGGCTTTGGCTGGCTATTCATAGACAAGGGTGTAGCAGTGAGTATGTGCCGTGATGCAACCCTGGACCTAATTTTTAAGAGTATTCCCTGATAATGGCGCGAATCAGCTAGGTCAATCAGTGCAGGTTTATGAAATACCTGACTAAACAGATAATCCTTAACTCAGTAAAGCCTATCTTCAGACCAGGTCTTTGTGCAACAAAAGCCGGCTGGAGGATTGAAATAGTCCTCCTATTCCTCCCTGACGCTGGAGGCTGAAGCCAGCCTGATGATAGAGCTGTCTTGCCGGCGTATTGTCCGCCATAACGTGGAGACTAAGGGTCGAGACGCCCCAGTCTAAGCTGATATGCTCGCAGGCTGCTAGGAGCTTGCGGGCAACGCCCAGCCGGCGGCTGCGGCGATCGACGGCTAGATTCGATAGGTATGTGAGGCGATCGCTAGGCCACCAAGCTGGAAGACTGCGAGCCGACATCTCCACTGTCCCAACAATTTTAGGCTCTACTGAATCGGCAGTGGCGAAATGCTGTATGGCAACAAGACAAACGTAATGATTTGCGGAACGCTGTAGCCGGTAGCGTAAATCCTCTCGAATACTGAATTCAAGCACGGGGTAAACCCAACCCATAATTCCCTCGCGGGAGTGAAAACTGTCAGCGAGGAGGCTTGACAGCGGGACTAAGTCCTGAAATCGTGCTGCTCGAACCCGTAGATTTGGTGACGTCTTCTGAGCCAACGAGACAAGCTCCTAACCCAGCGAGGAAAGCAACCCTTGATCAAGCGTATAAGCGCTTAGAGTCAATACTAGCCTAAGCGAGCGAAGCCACGCTTCAGATTTTAAATCTAGAGAGAAACCTGGTTTGGTCACGGTCTGACCCCTTCCACGAATGCACCTGTTGAGTCTGCCCGCAGCGCCGCTAAAGCTGAGAGATGATGTACACATTGAACCTGTAGCGGGTCTGCTGGAAGGGGCCATTAAGACAGCGGTGCTAAGCCGGGTGCTTAAACAGCGCATCGAGGTAGACCCGAGCAGTGGGTCGGTAATGCCTTGAAGTCTCTACAGTTGTGTTGCCATTCTGCAAAAGGAACAGCGATAGCGCCGCAGAAAAAACGCGATCTTGATCCCAGTCGGGGTGGTGGTCAAGATAGCTTTTGAGGGATTCGTGGAGCTCTTCAGGAATTTCAGCCAGGATACTAACGAGTGCGTTCATAGGGTCTCTTTTCACTAGATGGAACGGGAGTATAACCCCCGGACAGGGGACTCTCTTACAGCGCATTCGCGAACCGGTGCGCCGCGCAGTCACCCAAAATCCAGGCTGCCGTCCTGCCTTGACTGACGCCGATCGCTAGCGCGATCGCTCTCAGCTGTGGAATAGGACAGCGCCTTTCGGGGCCGGTCGCATCATTCTGCGCTAGGGGGGGTGGGGTTTGTCAATGCTGGAATACTCAGCTGGAATTTTTACAAAAAGCACAGGTTTACGAAGAATTGGGGGTTTCAGGCCGCTCTACTTAACGTAACTTTGCAAAAAACGGGGGGTTCTCAGAAAAAAGCGGCCTGCCGCCAAAATCCCCAGCAAGGGGGTGCAGCGGTAATAGCATCGTTGAGACCCTGTGGAAAAAATGGAATGGCCTGTGGAAATAGTGTGGAAACCCTGCGGAGTATCTGGGGAAAATACCCCAGGAAAGATAAGAATTACAAAATCTAAGAATCCTAGACTTCTCGGCCAACTTTGCCAGGACCGTGGCTAAATCGGGAGGATTGCAGTACTCTATGGCAACAGTCCCCTGCACTTCCTCCATTTCTCCGCCCAAGATGCCCACCCTCGGAGTCAACATCGACCACACCGCAACCCTTCGTCAGGCTAGGCGTACCGTTGAGCCCGATCCAGTCGCAGCGGCAGTTCTAGCAGAGCTAGCCGGCGCCGATGGCATCACGGTTCACCTGCGGGAGGACAGACGCCATATTCAAGACCGGGACGTCCGGCTGCTGCGGCAGACGGTGCGCACCCACCTCAATCTGGAGATGGCGGCCACCGACGAAATGGTAGCGATCGCCCTCGACGTGAAGCCAGACTACGTCACCCTGGTGCCAGAGCGGCGGGAGGAGGTGACCACCGAGGGAGGGCTCAACGTGGCGGGACAGCTCGCGCGCTTTAAGGACATCGTGACCCAGCTTCAGTCGGCAGCCATACCCGTCAGCCTGTTTATAGACCCCGATCCGAAGCAAATCGAAGCCTCGGCCCAAACCCAAAGTCAATTTATTGAACTGCACACCGGAGCCTACGCCGAGGCTAAGGGTGAACATCTGCAAAAGGAGCTGGCGCTGCTAGAGCAGGGATGCCGCTGCGCCCAGGATGCTGGGCTGCGCATTAACGCTGGCCATGGCCTCACCTATTGGAATGTCGCTCCGGTAGCTCGCCTGCCCGACATGGAGGAGCTCAACATTGGCCACACCATCGTCAGCCGTGCGGTGCTGGTGGGCATGGAGCGCGCCGTGCGGGAGATGAAGGCGCTGATTGCTCCCTCTGCTGCCATCTCTTAAGGGCATAGTATGCCCTTAGCTAACCCCTCATCTACACTAAACACCACGCCATGCCAACCCACTACTACGTTGCCGCTAGCCGGAAGTTTCTGCTTGAAGAAGAGCCTATGGAAGAGGTGATTGAAGAGCGCATCCGCAACTACCACGAGCAGGAAAAAGCCATTGACTTTTGGCTCATCGATCAGCCCGCATTCCTGCAAGCGCCGGAAATGGCCGAAGTGCGCGATCGCATCCCTCAGCCCGCCGCCGCGATCGTTTCCACCAATCCCCAATTCATTACCTGGCTGAAGCTGCGCCTAGAATACGTGACTTCCGGCCAGTTCGATGCCCCGTCCGAAGCAATCCCAGACCCGCTGGCCTCACTGGCGACGGCGTAATGGCCCTGAAGATGTCTGGGAAGGCCGTGACGGGCGCGGCTTATCCCCTGGATCCATGGCCCCAGGGTCTTGACGCATCGATAAACTCACCCGCTTACGGGCCTGGTCCACTTCCAGTACCCGCACCTGAACCACCTGGCCAACGCTGACAATAGTCTTCGGATCGGCAACGAAGCGATCTGCAAGCTGAGACACGTGAACCAGCCCATCCTGATGGACGCCGATGTCGACAAACGCCCCGAAGTTTGCCACGTTAGTCACCACGCCCTCCAGCGTCATACCGGGAGCCAGATCAGACAGCGCATTGATGTCGTCCCGGAACTGGGCATAGGTGAACTGCTCGCGAGGGTCGCGCCCCGGTTTTTCCAGTTCAGCCACGATATCCTGCAGGGTGGGCAGTCCCAGGCTGTCATTTATATAGTGAGTCAAATCAGCTTGTTTGAGCGCGGCGGCCAGTCGAGCGGGCTCACCCACCGGCACCTTCATATCGGCGGCGATCGCCTTCACTGCCCCATAGCGCTCGGGGTGTACCGCCGTTTGGTCCAGGGGATTGTCCCCATCCCGAATGCGCAAAAACCCCGCCGCCTGCTCAAAAGCTTTTGGGCCTAGCTTGGCCACCTTCATCAGCTGTCGCCGATTGCGAAACGCCCCGTGCTGGTTGCGGTGGGTCAGGATGTTGCCGGCAACGGCTGGGGTGAGCCCAGAGACAAACGTCAGCAGGTCTTTAGACGCCGTATTCAGGTCTACGCCGACGTAGTTGACGCAGCTTGTGACGGTCTCCGCTAGCTTCTGCTTCAGCCGCTTCTGGTCCACGTCGTGTTGATACTGACCGACCCCAATAGATTTAGGGTCAATCTTCACCAGCTCCGCCAGGGGATCTTGCAGCCGCCGCCCGATGCTAATAGCCCCTCGCACCGTGACGTCCAGATCTGGAAATTCGGCGATCGCCACGGGGCTGGCCGAGTAGATCGAGGCTCCAGCCTCATTGACCATCACCTTAATCGGTTTGTGGGGCAGCGGGGCTAACACCTCACTGACAAACCCGTCGGTTTCTCGGCTGGCGGTGCCGTTCCCGATGGCTACCAGCTCAATTTGGTATTGCTTAATCAGCCGCGTGAGGGTTTGTGCTGCCGTCTGTCTCTGCGCCGCCGACCCGTGGGGAAATATGGCCTGGTACTCTAAAAACTGGCCGGTCTCATCCAGCACCGCGACTTTGCACCCCGTGCGGAAGCCGGGATCAATACCCAAAGTGGGCTTCATCCCAGCAGGGCTGGCCAGCAGCAGGTGGCGCAGATTGACCGCAAAGGTCTCAATTGAGGCCTCGTCCGCTTCCTGTTTTTTCTGGGCCAGGACATCGCTAGTGATAGAGGGTTTCATCAACCGCGTGAAGGCGTCGCGAATTAGCGCTTGATAGAACTGCCGCACGTCAGGATCCTGGGTGCAAATTTCCTGGCGCTCTAGATAGGCCAGAGCAGCATCTTGGTCGACATCCAGTCGGAAGTTCAGCACCCCTTCCGCCGCACCCCGATACAGCGCCAGAAGATTATGGGGGGCCACGCTACGCACGGGCGTTTGATAGTCGCGGTACATTTCGAACTTAGTGCTGCCTTCAGGGGCCTTTGCGATGCGCGATTTGAGCACGCCTTTGTTGGAGAAGTAATGGCGGCACCAAGCGCGATAGCTGGCGGTCTCTGCCACCCCCTCCGCAATAATATCGGCGGTCCCTTGGAGCGCATCCTGGGCCGTAGGCACCTCATCATTGAGGTAGGTCTGGGCCAGCTTCTCTAAAGAGCGCCTCGGCGCGCGGCGATTGTTGAGCGCGTCAATGTCAGCGGCCAGGGGCTCCAATCCCCTTTCCCGAGCCGCCGTTGCCCGGGTGCGGCGCTTGGGCCGGTAGGGCAGGTAGAGGTCCTCTAGCTCGGTCTTTTGGCTGCAGGCCGCGATCGCCTTTCGCAGCGTATCGGTGAGCTCCCCCTGCTTCTCGATGGCGGCAAGAATAGCCTGCCTGCGCTCTTGAAGCTCAGTTTGATAGGCGTAGGACTCAGCAAGTGCCCTGAGCTGAGTTTCATCCATCTGCCCAGTGCGCTCTTTACGGTAGCGGGCGATAAATGGGATGGTAGCACCTTCACCCATCAGTTGAAGCGCTTGGGTGACTTGCCCTGTCGAAAGGGATAGGGCTTGGGCAAGCTGTGAAATCAAATCGGCCATCGGAGCAAATATAAATATATAGATGTATAGGGCCTACTAGGCTGTCCCTGTCGTTGAGGGCAATTCGGCTGGCTCAAGCCGCCGCGCTGTGCAAGACATTTCGCCCAGCATAGCTTGACCAGATCACTCATCGGCTCAATGACTCAAATTAGGTAATAGATACGACAATAGCGTCTACGCTAATCTATCTAAAGACACAAAGTTGGGCAAAGTTCCAAAGCTCTTAATCTTTTGTTTACTTTAGACGTTTATGCTCTATCCGACACAGTTCTTAGGCATTAGTTCTTAGACGTGTCACACACATAATTGAGTGAGAGCGTAAACACATGACGTTTTACAAAAGAGCTTTGTATGCAGCGTTCAGCCTTTCCCTAGTGGCTGTTCTTGCTGCTTGTAGCGGTGCAGAAGAGCCTGCTGCTGATAGTGGTGCAGAAGGAGAGACGACTGAGGCTTCCGCTGAAGGTGGCGAAGAGCTCAGTGGTGACGTCCTAGTAGACGGCTCCAGTACCGTCTTCCCGATTTCCGAGGCCATGGCTGAGGAATTTATGGCTGAGAACTCCGGTACTCGCGTTACCGTCGGTGTCTCTGGTTCCGGCGGCGGCTTCAAGAAATTCTGCGCGGGTGAGACCGACATCTCCAACGCATCCCGCCCCATCAAGCAGGAAGAGATGGACCTCTGCGCTGAGGCTGGCATCGAGTTCATCGAGGTCCCTGTTGCATTCGATGGCGTCACCGTTGTGGTTAACGACGAGAACGACTGGGCCCAGTGTCTGACACCCGACCAGCTAGGCCAGATGTGGGCTCCCGATGCTGAGGGCACCATCACCAGCTGGAATCAGATTGACCCGTCTTACCCCGATCAAGATCTAGGCCTCTACGGTCCTGGTACTGACTCCGGCACCTATGACTACTTCACCGACGCTGTTACTGGCGAAGAAGGCGAGAGCCGCGGTGACTACACCGCCAGTGAGGACGACAACGTTATTGTCCAGGGTGTGCAGTCTGACCCCGGTGGTCTGGGCTTCTTCGGCTACGCCTACTACGAAGAGAACCAGGACACCCTGACGTCTGTGGCAATCGAGAACGCCGATGGCGAGTGCATCAACGCTGGTTCTGATGTGATTGCTGACGGGACCTACAATCCGCTGGCACGCCCCATCTTCTTCTACGTGAAGACTGAGTCCTACGAGACCAAGCCTCAGGTTAAGGCGTTCGCGGATTACCAGATCGACCAGTCCAACGAGAACCTGATTTCTGAAGTGGGCTACATTCCCCTGCCGGGTGAGATTGTTGAGAAGGCGAACGCTCGCCTTGAGAACACTACTACCGGTTCTATCTACGAGGGTGGTTCCTCTGTGGGCGTGAAGCTATCTGACAAGCTCTAAGAAATAACTAGGCAAATTTAAGCCTGAATTAACCTCGGCTTCTGCTATGTTTTGCTGTAGGGGCGCTTATGCCCTTACAGCTTTTTTAGACCTGCGGCATGTATCCGTTGGCATAGTCCTTTTAAGGGATACTAGCTTCCGGCGGATGCTCCATTGATTAACTTCGACACCTGAAACTATTGGATCTCAGCCCATGTCTTCTGTCGACCTTTCCTCTCCTAAAATTTCGGAGATGTGGAAGCCAAATCGTCAAGCCTCAAAAACAGCACAAATAATCGTCAAGTTTATTACTGGCGTATTTGCGTTTGTCTCTGTAATGACGACCATTGGCATCGTCCTAACGCTCATCTTCGAGACCATCGGCTTCTTTGGTGAAGTCTCAATATTCGACTTCTTGACCGATACCGAGTGGACGCCGCTGTTCAGCAGTGCCCAGTTCGGTATTTTTGTCCTAATTAGTGCAACCGTGCTGACCGCGGGCATCGCGATTCTGGTTGCCATGCCCTTGGGGCTGCTGATTGCAACCTGCCTCAGCGAATATGCTAGCCCCAAAGCCCGCGGCATCCTTAAGCCGATACTGGAAATTCTGGCCGGTGTGCCCAGTGTGGTCTTTGGTTACTTTGCATTGCTGTTTGTGACGCCGCTGCTGCAGGGTATATTTGATTTCTTCCGTCAATTTCTACCCTTTATCCCGGAGCTGCAGGGCTTCAACGCCCTCAGTGCCGGCCTCGTCTTGGGGATTATGATTACCCCGATTGTGGCTTCCCTCAGTGAGGACGCGATCTTTGCCGTACCCCGCAGCCTCAAGGATGGCGCCTACGCCTTGGGGGCGACCAAGCGGGAAACGGTGCTATCGGTAGTTCTACCTGCGGCACTCTCAGGTATTGTCTCGGCCATCATCCTGGCGGTCTCTCGCGCCATCGGCGAGACCATGACAGTGACCCTAGCCGCGGGTCAGAACCCGCGCTTGGGCCTCAATCCACTAGTGCCTGTGATGACCATGACGGCATTTATTGTGCAGGTGAGCCTGGGTGACACCCCTGCGGGCTCCCTAGCCTACAAGACGATTTACGCCGTGGGTATGACGCTGTTTCTGATTACGCTGTGCCTTAACGTGTTTAGCTTCTGGTTTGTTCGCCGTTTCCGGGAGAAGTACGAATAATGACGACGCAAAATCCCATATCTCTCGATGCCCAGGGCGGGAAGTCGCACTTTGATGCCAACCTGGATAGGCGCTACTTCTTCGATAAGGTCTTTGCCTTTCTCACCTGGGCCGCGATCGCCATTGCCATCGTCGTGCTGTGTGCGCTGCTGTTCGATGTGCTCACGGATGGTCTCGCCATGTTCGACTGGCAGTTCATCACGAGCTTTCCCTCCCGAAAGCCTGAGCAAGCCGGCATTAAGTCGGCGCTGGCGGGAAGCGTCTGGCTGCTGGGTCTTGTGGCGCTGTTTGCCTTCCCCCTCGGCGTTGGTGCAGGACTGTACTTGGAAGAGTTTTCGAGCGACAACTGGTTCACCCGCCTGATCGAGATCAACATCAACAACCTAGCCGGGGTCCCCTCCATCATCTACGGTCTACTGGGACTGCAGGTGTTTGTGCGCTGGTTTGAGCCCATCACAGGCGGACGCAGCATCCTCACCGGGGCACTGACCATCTCCCTGCTGATTCTGCCCATCGTGATCGTGGCCACCCGAGAGGCTCTGCGCTCCGTACCAGACAGCACCCGCTTGGCAGGCTTTGCCCTAGGGGCCACCCGCTGGCAGGTGGTGCGCACTCACGTGCTGCCTGGCGCGATCGCCGGTATCCTAACGGGAGCCATCTTGGGTCTGTCGCGGGCTATTGGTGAAACGGCAGCGCTGATTACTATTGGTGCATTGACGTTCATCTCCTTCTTGCCGGAAGGGCCACAGAGTCCCTTTACCGTGCTGCCTATTCAAATCTACAACTGGGTCGGACGCCCTCAGAAAGAGTTTCACGACATTGCGGCCAGCGGCATTGTCCTGCTGCTGATTGTGCTGATAACGATGAACTCCGTCGCGATTATTCTGCGCAACAAGTTCCAGCGGCGAACTTAACTGCTCTATCTATTGCCCACCACTTCTAAAAGGAAGGTACCCATGGTTGATTCTGTTTCTGAGCAGGCTACCCAGCTTGCGTTTAAGGCCGAAGACGTCGACGTCTATTACGGCTCTAACCTCGCGGTGAAAGATGTCTTCCTCGACATTCCTCAAAAAAAGATTGTGGCCTTCATCGGCCCGTCTGGATGCGGTAAGAGCACCATTCTGCGCTGCTTCAACCGCATGAACGATCTCATCCCTAGCGCTCGGGTCGACGGCCGGATTACCTACAAAGGTACCGACATCTACGCTAAGGGCGTGGACCCGGTGGAGCTGCGCCGCCGCATTGGCATGGTATTCCAAAAGCCCAACCCGTTCCCCAAGTCTATTTATGACAACATCGCCTTTGGCGCCCGCATCAATGGCTACCAGGGCGACATGGATGAGCTGGTGGAAGACTCTCTGCGGGGTGCTGCGGTGTGGGACGAGGTGAAGGACAAGCTGAAGGAAAGCGGCCTCTCCCTCTCCGGGGGTCAGCAGCAGCGATTGTGCATCGCTCGGGCGATCGCCATTCAGCCCGACGTCATCCTGATGGACGAGCCCTGCTCGGCCCTAGACCCCATCTCCACCCTCAAGGTGGAAGACCTGATGGCGGATCTAAAGGAAAAGTACACTATCATTATCGTCACCCACAACATGCAGCAGGCCGCCCGCGTCTCTGACATGACAGCCTTCTACAACGCGGAGGAGACCGATAAGGGAGGGAAGGTTGGCTACCTCGTGGAGTACGATGAGACTCAGAAAATCTTTAATGAGCCACAGCAGGAAGACACCCGAAAGTACGTTTTGGGTGAATTCGGCTAAGGCTAAGTTTGCTGGTTTCGTCTCACTCAATTTCTGCCGCTCTTGCTTGTCAAAGAGCGGCAGTTTTTTTAACCCATGAGAATGACGGTATCGATCACGTGAATCACGCCATTATCTGCTGCGACATCCGGCAGCGTCACGGTAGCGTTCTTGACCTCAAAACCGTCCGATAGGTTGAGGGAGATAGGTGCCCCCTCCACCGAGGTCAGCTGCTCTTGGCCCTGCAGATCAAGCTGGGTCAACCGGCCCGAAACCACGTGATATTTGAGGATGCGGGCGAGCTGCGGTGGGTTTTCCACCAGGGTCTGCACAGTGCCCGGCGGCAGCTTTGCAAAGGCGTCGTCAGTGGGGGCGAAGACGGTAAACGGTCCTTCTCCCTTGAGAACATCCACGAGGTCAGCCGCCTGGACGGCGGCAACGAGGGTTGAAAACCCTTCAGTACTGACGGCAATTTCGACAATATCAGGCATGGTTCAACAGTAGAGGGTAGGGTTATCGGTAATCCTGATGCTGGATGTCCCGCAGACGAGCTTCAGGCCGCAAAAAGCGATCCATCTGCGCTTCGAAAAACTTGCGGTTGGCCATCAGGTGCTTGGGGTTGGCATCATCCAGCGGATACAGCAAGGCCTGGCGCAGGGCATGAATCACTGCCGAGGTGACGTTGTACATGGAGCGCTGGAAGGTGGCGCCGATTTGAACCAGCGCGTCGTCGCTGCCGCGAGCGTGCTGCTGATAATAGTCCTTAAGATAGGGGGGCAAAAAGTGCAGCATGTCCTGCATCAGCAGCGTCGGCGGAACACCTGCGGTGCCGATGGGAAAGACGTCGGCGTAGAGAATGCCGTAGTGGAAATCGGCCTGGGACTCGGGAACCTGCCCTGCCTGAGCGTTGTAGGATTTAGTGCCCCGGAAGGGGGAGGTGCGGTAGAAGATAGCCTCGACGTAGGGCAGCGCCGCCTCATATAGCCAGGTAAACCCCTTGGACTTGGGGATAATTTCGTAGCATTCGCCGTCGACATACAGGTGGTGGTAAATCGGTCGGCCCGCCACCGCAAAGATGCCGTTCACGAGGAAGTTCATGGCGTCCGGCACGCCCTTGAAGCCCCCCTCGTCGTAAATGTCCGACATTTCAAAAAATACCGGCGCCATCACCTCCCAAAATAGCCCCAAATTGGAGTAGTAGGACAGCTCCCGCACCTTTTCAACGAACATCTCAGGGAAGAGCTTATAGAGCCCCAGCATGGCCGGATTTTTCTTGAAGTAGGCCCGAATGGCCCGGTCGCAGTTGGCCCGGTACTCTTGGGTATCTAGGTAGGCGTCGAACCGGTTCACGGGCGCGACCATGTGCCGGTGCCACAGCATGGCCCGCATGCAGGC
>JBHJHJ010000072.1:0-60959 GCA_050330955.1 Elainellaceae cyanobacterium
TTTATTAAGCGCACCGACAAAAGACTTCACTGGCGGCGAATTTGTGCTGACGGAACAAAAGAGCCGGGCTCAAGCTCGCGCGCATGTGCTCAAGTTGGATCAGGGAGATGCGGTAATCTTTGCGGGCAACCAGCGGCCTGGTCAGGGACCGCGCGGTGTTCATCGAATTGCCATGAAACATGGCATAAGCTCACTTTCGTCGGGGCGGCGCTATTGCCTCGGCATCATCTTTCATGATGCGGCCTAGCGAAATGGCTGAGACCCAAGCTAACGGACTAGCACTGCCAAGCCCTGAACTGAGGCGAGCGGTAGAGATTGTCGGCGATCGCGACCCAGTGTTTCGCTAGATTAAGGTCACCGCAGGCAAACTCAGAGCCCGGCGCTGGTCTGCGGGTTTTGGCTCTATCGTTCTCATCACTGTTAGTCAGCAGCCACTCAACGGTCTTTTGACTCAACTCAATTCCCTCGTCTACGAATGCAACATCTGTATGCGGAGCCAGCTAACTAACATTTCAACGTCATATCTGACGGATAACACCCTACTTCCCAGATTTTATCAGGCAGATCTGACGGATAACACCCTACTTCTCGTGATTATCCGTCGCATCTGACGTCTAACCCTGAGAATCTAGGGTGTTATCTGTCACTCTTTCCGGATAAGTATAAGTTCTGGGGTGTTATCCGTCGCTTTTGTCGCATAACACTCCATATGGCGGTGTTATCCGGTGGTCAGTCATGTCGTCATCACAGCCCCCTCGTTTGCTTGACTAGGTAAAACAGGTGCTTCGCACAAAGCATTACAGCCTCAAAACAGAAAAATCCTATATCCACTACATTCGCGAATTTATCTTGTTCCACGGCAGACGCCACCCGAGAGACATGGGAGCAACGGATACGATATCCGTACGGTTCAGGAGCTACTCGGCCACAAAGACGTCAAGACCACAATGATCTACACCCATGTCTTAAATTGGGGCGGACGCGGAGTACGGAGCCCTCTGGATAATTAAGTTCTCAGCTCTCTGAGCTGATTAGCGCAAACGGCCAGCTCGTTAAGCTTCTTGCTGAACTGACGAGCAGCTTTACAGAACTCCTGAGTAGGTTTAGAGGAACTACCCAGCAGCTTTGCCGAACTCCTGAGCTGGTTCAGAGAACTCCTGAGCAGCTCTACAGAACTCCGTAGCAGCTTCGCAGAACTCCTGAGCAGGTTTGGAGAACTATCGAGCAGCTTTGCCGAACTCCTGAGCAGCTCTATAGAACTCAATAGCAGGTTCAGAGAACTATCGAGCAGGTTCAGAGAACTCCTGAGCAGGTCTGCAGAACTATTGAGCAGGTTCAGAGAACTCCCAAGCAGCTTCGCAGAACTGCTTGGCGCCAACGACGAAAATCCGCGTTTCCCTTGCCACCAAAGCACAAATGACCTGCTCCAATCCACTCAAAACGGAGTCCCTCATGTTACCTCAATATCCCTCGCTGCCTCTTGCACAAGAGGCAGCCCAGTTTGCAGCGGCACAGCTCACTGCAGAACAGTCCGCAGCAGAGCGATCGCTGCGGCTCAATTCCCCCATAGAAGCAGAGCCCAGCATCCCCACCCTGATTGAACCCTCTCCCGCTCCTGGTTGCGTTGGCCCTTCAGGGCCAGTCGAAGACTCACACCTCAGGCGCCTGCTTATCGGCTCCCCTGAAGGCGTGCGCCACGCCATCAATCGGCTGCACGTGTTGCAGTACGGGGAGTGGCGACTGTGGACCCCGCTAATTACCGTCGTGGAGCAGGGCATCCACATTACTCCAGCCCACGGGCAGGTACTCAGCTACCTGGTGCAGCAGCGCCCCATCAAGTAGCCGTTGCGATCGCGATAGACCCAAGATAGTTCCAACCCTTGAAGAACCGGGCGGCGCGCTACTCTTCCTCTTTCTCGCTTTCCTCGTCCTCGCTCTCCTCGTCCTCGAGGTCGTCCACCACCACATCATCCTCTACGTCATCCTCCACCGCGTCTAGGTCGGCGCTCCCCGCCCCTTTGCTCTCCTCAATTGGCGCCCGGTTCATCAGCTTAATGGCCCAGCTCGCATTCTTCTTTACCGATCGCGGCAGGTGGGGCATGTGAGGAAGCTGGGACAGCAGGTCCATGGTGCGCCGCAGGATGCGCACGATGTCGCCCTCATCCAAGCTGGTATTGGCGCAAAGTTCGTTCCATTCGGTCTCTAGCACCCACTGCTCCACCAGGCCAACAATCTCATATTCCAACCACACCGGCAGGGCAACCTGGCGGCGGCGCTGCACCTGAAAGATCTGTCGTCGTAGCCCCCGCAGGCCGTTGAGGGCAGATTCGGTGTCAGGGGAGGCGCGGTAGCCAATCCAGGTGTCGGGCCTCAGGGTCTCCGTGACCAAGGCGGCGCAGGCGGCGGCGAGATGGTGGGGGGCCAGGTCATCAAACTCCCCCGACATCAGCGCCAGCCCCAGCCACAGCTCATTGTCCCCGCGAATGGCGGCGGCTGCCTCCCCGAGGGGCGTCGGTTCGACTTTATCTAAACAGTTAAAGTGCCGTAAAATCGAAATCAGGCTGAGAAAATCCTGCCAGTAGTGGTGGACCCGCTGCCCCAGCTTTTGCTGGCGATCGCTGATTTCTTCCTCAATCTTGGCAATGCGCTGCTGTCGCTTGATTAGCTTGCCGGGGTTGCCCCACTTTTGAGCTGGATGGTTGATCAACTGCATTTCTACGGCGGCCACCTGCTCCGCTTGAGCCTCAACTTCGGGCGGAACCGGGGGCACACCCAGCTCAGGAATCTGGGCCGCGATAGTCTGAGAGGCCTCGTTCCCGGACTCAAACTTACCGGGCTTCACCAGCAGGTCGGCTGGCGGCTCAACGGTGGTGACGGAATCCATCAACGGCATGTCGGTGCGCAGCCCCACCACGTCTTTGACTGTGACCACGTACCAGCGGTTGTCCTGGGTGAGCACCAGCAGGTAAGGCGCCTGCCCCGGACTGGGCAGCTGCATCGCCAGCACTGCCGGCAGCGTCCTCCCCGGCGGGCCGCTGACGTGCACCCCCCGCAGGGCAAGCACCGTCCCCACGGGGGCGCTGGCCGCAGCCACAGAAACTTCTTTCGCTCGCACCTCTTTGGCCTGCTGCTGCAGGGTTTTCAGCAGGCGGCGCTCCTCCTTAAGCCGCTCCTTCGTCTTCTGGAAGTCGGCCAGCACGTCAAAGTCTTCCACTAAGGAAAGCTGCTGCAGGTGATGGTTGAGGTCGCTCTCTAGGTTGGCGATCGCCTTCTGCTGGGGTGCGAGGTGAAGCGTGGCCAAATACTGGCCAAAGCTGCGCTCCACCAGGTCGCGGGCCTCTTCTAAGGTGTGAATCTGCAGCAGGTTGAGTACCATACCGTAGCTGGGGTTGAACTGGCTCACCAGCGGGTCAGGCCCCGAAGTGACAAGGTACGAGGCTTCCCCTGGCCCTTCAAACCGGGTCTGCACCGTCACGGCATAGCCCACTTCATCCATGCCCCGCCGCCCGGCTCGCCCCGCCATTTGCAAAAATTCAGAACCGTTGAGCAGCCGGTGCCCCCGGTCCGTCCGCTTGGAGAGGCTAGAGATTACGGTGCTGCGGGCGGGCATGTTGATGCCCGCGGCCAACGTTTCGGTGGCAAACACCACCTTAATCAGCCCCTGCTGAAAGAGCTGCTCCACCAGCCCCTTCCAGGCGGGCAAAACACCAGCGTGGTGGGCGGCGATTCCCCGGTAGAGGGCGTCCACGGTTTCGCTGTGGCCGATGTCGGGGTTTCGCGCCAAAAATTCGTCAATCTGCCGCTTTAGGGAGGCGGCTTCCTCCGCTGACACCAGGGTCTGCTCCGCCATGCTGGCCACCGCCTTATCGCAGCCCCGCCGACTAAAAATGAAGTAGATGGCGGGCAGCATCTGCCGCTGAATCAATTGACCAATGACAAAGGCGATGGCGGGGGGCTTTTGCTTTTCCCGCTGCTTACGGCGCTGCCGCAGCCGGGGGTTGAGGCCGGTGCCCTTCTCGTTCAGCAGGGGAAACAGCCCTTTCCCGTTGCAGTGGTAATACTCCAGGGGAACGGGACGATAGTCAGAATAGATCAGCTCAGTGGGGCCGTGGACCTGGGCGATCCAGTCCGTGAGCTGCTCGCTGTTGGCCACGGTGGCGGAGAGGCCCACCAGCTGAATCTCTGGCGGCGCGTAGATGATGGACTCTTCCCACACCGTACCCCGCTGTCGGTCGTTCATGTAGTGGCACTCGTCTAGCACCACGGCCTCCACCGCGTGCAGCGACAGCCCCACCTGGCCGATGGCGGTGCCGTAGAGCATGTTGCGAAACACTTCCGTGGTCATGACGATGATGGAAGCATTGCGGTTAACGGACAGATCTCCCGTCAGGAGCCCTACGTTTTCGGCCCCAAACTTCTCCTGAAAGTCCCGCAGCTTTTGGTTCGACAGCGCCTTGAGGGGCGTAGTGTAGAACACGCGCCGCTGCCGCGCCAGGGCCCGGTAGATGGCGTACTCCCCCACCAGGGTCTTTCCCGAGCCCGTGGGTGCACAGACCACCACCGATTTCCCCGCATCGAGGGCGGCGATCGCCTGCTTCTGAAACGCGTCGAGCTCAAATGGAAACAGCGTCTCCACATTGATTGCTGTGTGGGCTGTATTGGCGGCGATCGCTGCTTCAGAGGCTGGGGGGGAAGTATTCACGGGATGCTCAAGGCTTGACTGAGTTGGGGGAGACAGGAGTTGTCTTGGTCGTTGACTGAGTCAATGATTGATTTACTAAGTATTTGCTTAGCGTCATGCAAGCCCCCATCCTTAGCCCTTCCCCAATATTGAGGGAAGGGAACCAGACTCCCCTCTCTCAACGTTGGGAGAGGGGCCGGGGGTGAGGGCCAGAGTTGCGCAAACACGTACTACATCAATCAATTGACCTGCAGCGCTGCATATCATAGCGCAAGTGACAACAACACAAACTGCTGTTCTATACTCATCCTAACCCCAGCAGCGTGAGTAGCCGCTGACCATCGAAGCTACGCGGATCTGATCTACGGCCTGAGCGATCCACGGCTTTGTGGGTCGTGATGCGCTCTTGGGTCACCGGCAGCTGAGCAATCAGCCAGGCTAAAGAGCGGTACTGAGCGTCGGTGTAGCCGCTGTGGCGGGCCTGGTTTCCCCGTCCGTCCGCTGGCGATTCCAGGGAGGTATGGTAAGCAAAATTATTCACCGATGCAGGGAACTCAGGATTGGTCTGCACGGCCTCTGGGCCATTGGGGCCATTGAAGACAGAATTTCCCGCCCCGAAGGCCCGCATCTGGGGATGGACCAGATGTACAATCGTGCCGTCCCGGCGAATGAGGCTGTGGTAGCTAACCTGGTCTTGGTCACGGGGGTGGTAAACCTGGAACAGGTTGATGGCGCTGCTGGCGGACCCCACCGTTTCATGAATCACCACAATCAACGGGTACAGGGCGGGCTGACCGTGGATATCGGTCTGGTAGCGGGGACCGTAGTTGCTGGGGTCGGCTGGAACCACCTCTTCTCGGGGCATGTAGCTGGAGGACGACGCCAGCCGAAGTCCGGCTGCGGTTTCTTTTTGGGCGCCGCCCCGCTGGTATCGCCAGTCGAAGTCTACGGTTGCCACAGGGGCGAAGCTGACGCTGGCGGGCTGGGGATGGGCCAGCAGACCTGAGCGGACAGGGACGATGGCGATCGCTGCCGTAATCGCTGCCACAGATAGGCCAATGAGCCACCAGGGCAGTTGACGAAGGGCGCGTTTTAGTGGAGTCGGGGTCAGCATAGGGCTACAGTGAGAGGCGGATGAGAGAGGCTGATGGCGAGAGCAAGGGTCACAATCAAAATTGGCCTAAATTATGATAAGCGTTTTTCCCATGGGTAATGGCACTCGGTAGGGCCACTATTCTCTGTGGTTTACAGGGCGACGCTACAAACCGGCAAAACTTGGTAATTTAGTCTCATAGGAATCCAACAGGAGCGATCCACGGGCAAAATCGTTTCTTTTGGGGGAAAATGCCAAAAAGACGACGGATTACCCATGAAGCAGCGCAAAGGGCACATCGCATCTATCGCCATCGGCGAGGGCAGTTTTCAAGGGGCATCGCTGCAGTGCGGAGCATCCCCAATCACCTATAGCCAAGCGGCCTGGAATTTGGCGGAGCAGGGCTGGCACGTCGATATCTTTGCCCATCAGTCTCAGCCCAGCGAGATCGAGCATCCACGCTACCGCGAGATTTTCCTGCCTATCACCCTCGATGACCAAATCGACCGCGTTCTCGAATCGCTAGATACGGCTGTCCAGGCCTTCTTGCGCTACCAAGAATCCCAAGGCATCCTCTACCCCATCATTCATACCCACTGCTGGGCTTCGGCCTGGATCGGGGCGCAAATCAAACAGCATCAGCTGCTGCGGCTGATTCACACCTATCGCGGCGCTGACTGCCCAGTGGACCAGGCAGACGCCAGGCGAGGTGATATTGAGCGGCAGTGCCTTGACGCGATTGATTGCCTGGTGGTCATCGGTCAAAGTTCTCCCTCTATTCGCCCTGGGCAAAGCGCGACGGGGCTGATGGAGGGCCGCACGGAGAAATTTCACGCCGAGAACTCAAATAAGCTCCGTCTGATACAGCACAATGGCGCTGGCTTTACCAGCGATCAGCTCGCAAAGCAGCTCGATATCATCTACCGCGAGCAGATAGACCTGCTCTGTCACCAATTTTTCTTTGCGTCGTCCCTTCCCGCTGAAGCCCAACCCACTAGTCCTGCCGCAGTACCGGCAGCCGGTTCTCTGGCAAGCGGGTCAGTATTCCCGACGTCGGCCCAAAGCGCTTAGCACGCCGGCCCGAAGCTGAGAAGACTAAACTGAAGGGAATTGCGTCGCTATTTCCGCCATGCAGCCAGCTCCAAACCCCATCACGCAGGATCTCGTCTTAATTGGCGGCGGTCACAGCCACGCGATCGCCCTCGAAAAGTTTGCGATGAATCCTGTGCCGGGGGTGCGCCTGACCCTGATTACCGACGTTTCCCACACCCCCTACTCGGGCATGCTGCCGGGGTATGTGGCGGGTCTCTATACCTTCGACGAGTGCCACATCGATCTGTGGCCGCTGTGCCGCATGGCGGGGGCGCGGCTGATTTTAGACCGAGCCACAGGGTTAGATTTAGAGAATCAGCGGGTTCACTGTGCCCAGCATCCCCCCATCGCCTTTGACCTACTCTCCATCGACATCGGCAGCACGCCGTCTTTGGCCAACGTCGATGGCGCAGAGCATCTTATTCCGGTGAAGCCCATCTCAAAGTTCTTGACCCGCTGGGACGATTTGGTGGCACGGCTAATGCAGCGGTCCCAGGCGCCGACCCTGGCCGTGGTAGGAGGCGGGGCAGGGGGCGTCGAGCTGGCCCTGGCTATCGAAGCTCGCTTCCGGCGTCTCCACCGCCAAGCCCAGAGCGCACAGCGCGTCGGCGTTCACCTGTTTCAGCGGGGGGACACAATTTTGCCCAACCGCTCCCAAATGATGCGCCACCGGGTGCGGCGGCAGCTTCAGCAGCGTCACATGAAGCTGCACCTGGGGCAAGCGGTGACTGCGGTGAGGCCTATGACGGCTGAGGGCTCTGGTTCAGAAGCCAGTGCAGCGGCGCGTCCGCTGCTTGTGGTCACAGACCGCGATAAACACCCCTGCGACGCGGTGTTTTGGGTCACAGGCGCTTCCCCTGCCCCCTGGATTGCCACTTCAGGCCTTGAAACCGACGACCGGGGCTTCATCGCGGTAAACGACTGCCTGCAAACCTCCCACCCCCTCGTGTTTGCGGCGGGTGACATCGCCACCATGGTGGCCCACCCCCGCCCCAAGGCCGGCGTCTTCGCGGTGCGGCAGGGCCAGCCCCTATACGAAAACCTGCGGCGATCGCTCTTAGGAGAACCCCTCAAATCCTTTACCCCGCAAAAGCAGTTTTTAATTCTGGTGGGGACAGGGGACGAGCGGGCGATCGCCTCTCGCGGCCCCATCGCCCTTGGCCCATTCTCGCTGCTGTGGCGCTGGAAAGACCACATTGACCGCAAGTTTATGGCGCGGTTTGCCCCCGGTGAGGCTGGGGAAATGGCTTCATCGATTGGAGCCCCTTCCGACTCCCCTGCGTCCTACGGATACGCTACGCGAAAATCAAGGGGAGGAACTCTAGTTTCCCCCCTTAGTAAGGGGGGATTAGGGGGGGTAAACCAAGACGCAGCCCCAATGCACTGCAGCGGCTGCGGCGCCAAGGTGGGCAGCGACGCCCTCAGCGCTGCCCTAAAACGAGTTCAAGCAGAGCGCCCGGGAGCGATTCCCCCCGGCGTGGTGATGGGCCTGGGCGCCGCAGACGATGCCGCCGTCATTCAGCCCCCCGCCCACCAGCTCTGGGTGCAGACCGTAGACTACTTCCCCGCGTTAATCGACGACCCTTTTCTCCTGGGGAAAATCACCGCCCACCACTGCCTCAATGACCTATGGGCCATGGGAGCGACGCCCCACAGCGTGCTGGCGATCGCCACCCTGCCCTACGCTACCTCCGCCAAGCACGAGGAGCTGCTCTATCACCTGTTGTCGGGCGTTAACGCCGTGCTGCAGCAAGAGGGGGCTGCCCTGCTGGGCGGCCACACCACCGAAGGCGAGACATTGGCCCTCGGCCTCACCTGCAATGGCACGGTGCCCCCCGAGCGGCTGCTGAAGAAATCTGGCCTAGGGCCAGGCCAGGCGCTTATTCTCACCAAGGCCCTGGGCACCGGCACCCTGTTTGCCGCAGCACAGCAGCGCCAGACCAAGGGCCGCTGGCTGGAAGGGGCGATCGCCGCCATGGTGCACAGTAACGCTGCCGCCGCCGACTGCCTGCAGCAGCATGGGGCCACCGCCTGCACCGACGTCACGGGGTTTGGGCTGTTGGGTCACCTGCTGGAAATGGTGACGGCTACGGCAGAGGCAGGCAATCCGGTTGGCGCCTCCCTCCGTTTAAACCACCTGCCCCTGCTGCCGGGGACCGACGACACCCTCGCTCAGGGCATCCTTAGCTCCCTCCACCCTCAAAATCAGCAGGCCGAGTCCCGTTTGCAGAACGCATCCCAGGCAAGACAGCACCCGCGCTATCCCATTTTGTTTGACCCCCAAACCTCCGGCGGGCTGCTGGCCGCAGTGCCCCAAACGCAAGCAAAGGCTTGCCTCACGGCGCTGCAGGAGCTGGGCTATACTCACAGCGCCATCATCGGCGCCGTTGACCCTCCAGAGTCAATGACGACGGGTAAACCCGTTAGGATTGAGGGGTAGATTTGCCCCGATCGCAGCCCTATGCTCTCCGTTGACGAGTTTCTGCAGCGCCCTGGCCCCATCCTCGACGTGCGCAGCCCCGCCGAATTTGACCAGGGTCACCTGCCCCAAGCGCGATCGCTGCCTTTGTTTAGTGATGACGAGAGGGGCCAGGTAGGCACGTGCTACAAGCACCAGGGCCGGGACGCTGCGGTGGAGCTGGGCCTAGAGCTGGTGGGGCCGAAGCTCGTTACCCTGGCCCGGCAGGCCAAAACCTGGGCCAGGGAATCGGGTGCTGAGGGGCAGGTGAGGGTCCACTGCTGGCGCGGGGGCATGCGCAGCGGCAGCGTGGCCTGGCTGCTGGAGACCTCCGGACTCTCGCCCACGGTTCTTAAAGGCGGCTACAAAGCCTTTCGCCGCTGGGTGCGCCGGACCCTCGCCACCGAAAAATCGATCCTCAGCCTGGGGGGGATGACGGGCACCGGCAAAACCCAAGTGCTGACCGCGCTGGCCCAGCAGGGGGAGCAGGTGCTAAACCTAGAAGGGCTGGCCCACCATCGCGGCAGCAGCTACGGCAATCTCTGCCTGCCGCCCCAGCCCACCAATGAGCAGTTCGAAAACCGCGTGGCCGAGGCCTGGTCTGGGTTCGATTCCCAGCGACCGGTGTGGATTGAAGCCGAAAGCCGCCGCATCGGCGCCTGCCGGGTGCCAGATGAGCTATTTACGCAGATGATGCAGGCCCCCGTGGTGCAGATTACCCGCTCCCCCGCCGAGCGGGTGGCCCTGCTGGCGGAGGAATATGGCGAGGCAGACCCGAATGCGCTGGTGGCCGCCACCGAGCGCATCCGCAAGCGGCTGGGGGGACTGCGCACCCAGCAGGCTATCGATGCCATCCACCAAGGGAACCTAGAGGCGGCGATCGCCCTAGTGCTGTCCTACTACGACAAAACCTACCGCTACGATCTTGAGCAGCGCTGTGCCCCCATCCACGTCGTCGACGTCACTGGCTTGAGCGCCGATCAGGCGGCAACGCGACTGCGCCAAGCCGTTTATGGGGCGCCAATTTCTGATAGTGTAAGCAAAGCAGGATAACACTATTGGGCTACGCTGGTTTGTTGATGCCGGGGAGCGTTGATGCCGGGGAGCCCAAAAGCCGTATTTTTGGGAGCCAGACTAACAATGCTGACGATCTTGTTTCAACTCGCGCTAACCGCACTGATTGTGCTTTCCTTTGTCATGGTAATTGGCGTTCCGGTGGGCTATGCTACGCCTCAAAACTGGGAACAATCGAAGCGACTCATCCTTCTCGGTTCAATCGCGTGGGTCGCGCTAGTGCTTGTTGTGGGTGGGCTCAACTACCTAGTGGTTTAGATAGCCTAGCCTCGTGCTGACGGGGTCGAAGCAAAATTAGGTCAAAGGGCTGGTCCGGCTTGCTGAACTCGGCAGGCCTGGACTATCTTTGATGAGCAAGGTGATAATCGGGGACTATGGCTGTATTTGAAGGAACGTTTTCGCAGGCCGGCTCCATGCGGTTTGCCATTGTAATCGGTCGATTCAACGATTTAATCACGGAGAAGCTCTTAGGGGCCTGTCAGGACTGCCTCAAGCGTCATGGCGTTGACCCTGATCCCCAGGGAACGCAGGTGGACTACGCGTGGGTACCCGGCAGCTTCGAAATTCCGCTGCTTGCCCGGCAGCTTGCGCTGACCTATCGCTACGACGCTATTATCTGCCTGGGCGCTGTGATTCGCGGCCAGACTCCCCACTTCGACTACGTTGCGTCTGAAGTCTCCAAGGGCGTCGCTGCGGCCAGCGTCCAAACCGGTATACCCGTCGTCTTTGGCGTGCTCACCACAGACACCATGCAGCAGGCCCTAGAGCGGGCGGGTATCAAGGGAAATCTTGGCTGGAGCTACGCCATGTCGGCCATGGAAATGGCGAGCCTGATGCGCCAGGTGAATGGAGTAGCCCCAAAGCCGAACAGCAGAGAGAGCCTGCCGGCGTCTGCCTCTCCTGCGCTGCAGGCGGCGGCCCACGAGTCTCAGGCGCAGAACGGGTAAGGTCCCTTTTTGTCACCGTGGGTTGACACAGCGCTCGAACTTCGGCACTATATTAAATAGTCCATTTTGCGGGTATAGCTCAGTGGTAGAGCGTCACCTTGCCAAGGTGAATGTCGCGCGTTCGAATCGCGTTACCCGCTTTTTGAAGACACTTTAAAGAGGTGCTGCCTTGCGTTCTGGGCAGGCTTTCAGCACTTTTCTAGACTGAAATGTGGCGTCAAGGCTACTGCAAGGCAGACCGTAAAGCCCAAGAAAATCTAGCAATCGGCCTGCTGCAAGCGCCTACAAAGGTTATCGTGTAGATAACCGTGCTTAAGCGATGTCGCCTCAGGGGAGCGCTCCCCAGAAAGGGCATCTCCGCCGTCCTATCAGCGGGCAAAGCGTTGTGGCGGCTATGTGTTTTGCAGTGAGTCCGTCTACGCCCGAAAGCTGCAGCCATCCCGCGAGTTAACCTGTTCTGGCAACGCCTGTGCAGATCAATCGACATAGCAAAATCAACCTGAGTCAAGACTATCCTTGTCCCTGTCGGCGCCGGGGGCGGCTGATTCCGATTGTCCTCACTGAGGCCTTTGGCTGCGATCGCTGCCAGCAGATTTTTGTGGTCCACGAGAGCGGCGAGACCATAGAGCAGCTCTCCTCAACCTACGCTCAAAAGAGAGTCTGGCGCTGGACAGGGCATCAGTGGAGCTTAGCTCAAGCGACCCTAGGGCAAGAATTTCTGCCGCTGGCGCTGATGGTTCTGCTGGGCCTAGTGATTGTTCTGTTAATTGCCACCCTAAATGCTGAAGTGGGTTTGCGCGTGGGCGTTGTTACAGTATTACTTGCAACCCTAGCCTTTGTCCTCTGGTTTGCCTACAGGCGCTGAAGCTTAAATCCTTGACTACAACCTCTTGACTACCACTATAGACGCTGCACTCCATACCGCCCGCCAAGCTGTCCCATTGCTCAGGTCAGCGCCAGCAGATCTGCGCAGCCGGGCGATCGCACTCATGGCGGAGTTGGTCAAGGCTCGCCGGGATGATATTTTAGAAGCCAACACCCTGGATCTTGAAGCAAGCCGGGAAATGGCGATTCCAGCCCTGATCTTAGACTGGCTGAAGCTGACCCCAGAGCGGTTAACGGCAGCAGTTGAAATCCTAGAGCGGCTGGCCCAGTGCCCCGATCCGCTCAACCAGGTTTCGGCAACGCCCTACGCCGCCAGCCAAGGGCTCGTGGTGGGTCAGTCGATGCCCTTGGGCATAGTCGCGCTGATCTACGAGTCGTTTCCTGAATTGAGCAGCATCATGGCCGGATTTAGCCTCAGGACCGGGAATGCGCTCATTCTTAAAGGGGGCAGCGAGGCCAGCCACTCCAACTGCGCTATTGCCAAGGTGCTGCAGGAGGCCTTAGATGAGGTCGGGCTCCCGGAGTGCAGCGTGCAGCTTCTGCCGTCAGATCAAGGTGATCTGGTGCGAGAGCTGGTGACGGTCAATCGAGCGGTCAACCTCGTGATTCCCTACGGGCGCCGCAGCCTCGTGAACCAGGTTGTTGCCCAAGCCACGGTACCTGTGCTCAAGACCACCATTGGCAATTGCTACCTCTATTGGGGGCGCTCTGGCGCCGTTGACCTGGTGCGTCATATAGTGATCGACAGCCATAAGAGCGAGCCCGACCCCGTCAACGCTGTCGAAAAGGTTCTAATCGACCAGCGCTGTGACGATCGCCAGACCCGTGAGCTGATTGATGCTCTGGCAACGGTGGGGTTTAAGCTCAAGGGGGACGCAGTGATGCTGGCAAAATTTCCCGATTTGGTAGCTGCGGATGATGAGGAGTGGACCCAGACCCACCTCAATCGAACCGTGACCTTTAAGATGGTGGAAAATGCAGAGCAGGCCGCCCAGTGGATTAACCGCTACAGCAGCGGTCATGCGGACTGTCTGGTGACCGACTCCTATTCAGAGAGCCGCCGGTTTACCACCGCCATCACCAGCGCCACGGTCTACGTAAACACCTCCCCCCGCTTTAGTCGAATTTCGTCCCAGGGCTATCCGCTGTTCCTGGGCATGTCAAATGACCGGGGACATTATCGCGGCCCCATCACCCTGGGCATGTTGACTACCCTAAAGCAGGTGATGCAGGGGCCGGTGTAGGCTGGCATGAAGGTTTCAGTGATCACGGTCTGCTACAACGCCGAAGCGACCCTAGGGCGGACGATTCAGCAGGTGCTGGCCCAAACTTACGCGCCGCTGGAATATATCGTGGTGGACGGCGCTTCTACGGACGGAACCCCAGCGCTGCTCCGCCGCTACGCCGATCGCATCAACCATGTGGTTAGCGAGCCAGACGAGGGCCTCTACCACGCCATGAACAAGGGCATTGCCCTGGCGACGGGGGACTGGCTCTATTTTGCCAACGCCGATGACTACTTGATTGACCCTGAGGTGGTATCGGACGTGGTGGCCTTTATCCAGGCCTACCCCGACAGCGATTTTGTCTATGGCAACCATGAAACCCGCCACCGATCTGGCAGCGCCAGCGTTTATCAACCCGCTCCTCCGGAGGAGATGCTCTCGGAGCTGGTCTACCTGGGCAACTGCTTCATCCAGCCTGCCAGCTTCTTCAACGCTAAGCTGTTTGACGTCCTCGGCCCCTTCCACGATCGCTACAAAATTGCGGCGGACTACGACTGGTTCGTGCGGCTGCTGGCCCATTCCGATCTGGTGGTGCGCCACTACCCCCGCACCATTGCTTCCTACGCCCAAGGCGGGGCCTCCAGCAACATTCGCGCCCTGTTCGCCGAGGTGTTTGAGATTCAAAACCAGGTGCCAGTCTACCAGCAGCCGGAGTGGCGATCGCGGCGGATGGCGATTCTGCAGCAGGAGTTTACCGATAAATACGCCAGGCTAGAGGAGAGTCACCGGGCGGTGGTGGCCCGAGAGCGTCGAATTGTGGCCTTGGAGAAGAAGGTGCAGGCCCTAGAGGCAAGGGCGGGAGAGCTGGCCGGTGAGGTGGCGGCGATGAAGACCAGTAAATTCTGGAAGCTGCGGGAGGGCTGGTTTGCCGTGAAGCAGCGGCTAGGGTTGCCGGTGGATTAGCGTCAGTTACCCCCAAATCCCATACTAAAGATCGCAGGCTAAAGTCCGTAACGGTGGGTGAACTCCCCGACAATGCGGGCCACCGCTGAGTCTTGAATATTGCGCCGGTCTGGCATCCAGACCAGCCTAGGATTAGACACCACCGCAGCCTCGTAGCTGGGGAAGTAGTCCACCCCTTCTGTCGCGGCAGCAAACGCCCCGGCTGCCGATCGCAGCGTTGACTTGGACATCATGTTGGCCACAATCACATCCTGTCCGCTGAAGGTGCGCTCCATAGGCACCGGTGAGACGGTGACCACGACTTTTAGGTCGGGCTGTCCGTGCTGCTTCAGTAGCGTGTGGGTGGACTTGAGCAGCGCCGCGCATTCTGGGTAGTTCAGAACCTTGCAGGCGAAACGCTGGGGATATTGCTTGCGCAGGCGAGGGGACGGGCACTCAGCTAGGGCGAGCTGGGTCGTTCGGTCGAACCAGGTTTCAGTTAGCCCCAGGGTGATGATCACCAGGTCCGCTTTGAAGGCCTGGGCGAAGTACTGTCGCAGGACCGCCTGCCGCGATCGCATTAGGTCTAAGTCGCCTTTGCGGGCTTGATCCCGCAGGGACGGATCGATGTATTTGCCATCGTGTTCGATGAAACCGCTGTCGGGGAAGGTGCTGTGGCCGCTGGCCCACTGTAGCTCCTGGTGAATTGAGACGGGATTGTATTTGTTGAGCAGGCCGGTGAGCAGGTTGGTGCGCAGCTCCATCACCTCGCTGCCGGAGTCAGCGCTGGTCACCTGAGCCTGCTTGTCGATCAGGGCCTTCTCGATGTTGCGGGCAAAGCAGGAGCCAATGGCGAAAATTTTGGCGTCGGGCTGGAGCTGAAACGAGGGTGTCCACTCGGGAACCACAAAGCTGGTGTTGATGCGATCGCGAGCGGACTGAGCCCCCTTTGTCCAGCGATCGCATTGCGATTGCCCTGCAGGTATCGCTGAGGGGGGCACTTCTAAAGCGGGTGTTTCTGACATGGAAACCTAATGAAACCTTGAGCGAATAGCTTCATTAGGGACTATACACAAAATCGAGAATCAAAATGGTTAAACAAAAATTAACGCCACCAGAATATAGGTCCAGGCATAAGTGGCTTGCCATACATAAGTGCGTAGCCACAGTTAAAAGAAAGGGACCGCCCCCTGACAGCTAAGTTCAATTATGGCGCTCTACTTATAACGACTAAAGCATTAACCACTAAAACTAAACTGGCGCTTTAGCCTCGCTCAGCCTTGAGAGCGTACTGGAATTAATTTATGTCGCATAACCTGATAGCTTGAGAATCTTTTAACCCATTCAAAATACAGTAAATCAAAACAACATTAGATAAATTAAAATTCCCTGAGTTTAAGCTGTGGACAGGCTTACGGCAAAATAAATAGATCTTACTTTTAGAGAAAGTTTTGTAGGCTAAATCACATTACCAATCTTTAAGAGATGAGAATAAAATAAGCTTCAAAACATGATTTCGGTTGTGTTTTGAAGCTTGTTGTCTTGTTAAAGACGAAGAAAATATATAGTTTCTGTGAATTTATCCGAAATCCTTAGGCCCTTAACGTGTCAATAAACCTGAATCGCCTTTTTCTTAATCTTTAGATGGAAAGGTTATGGGCGGCGGAGCTTTATCAAATCTCGATGAAGCTCTGGTGATCTCAATCTGCAGAACAAATTAGGCAAAAGGGCTAATCTCTACTATGGCTTTTATGACGGACTTTGCGCCTCAAGTGACGGGGCAAAATGGATACACCGTGCTTCCGCTGGTGACAATCGGTGAAACTATTCCCGGCACCACTGGTGACCTTAATAGCTCCACCGCTGGCGACTTTCAGCCCACAGGAATCCTGGATGGCGCAGGGGCAATTCGTCTCGACGACGATACGGTGCGCGCCTTTGTCAACTCTGAGCTGCTGCACTTCGAGGGCAATGAGTACACCCTTACCCAGGGCACCGAAGATACTAGCGACGATTTCACCCTCCTGGGTGGCCGCATTACCTACTTCGACATCAACACCAGCACCTTCGAAATCGAAGACGCTGGACTGGCCTACAACACCATCATTAATGGCTTCGGCGAAGTTGCCACCGACAATACCTTTCAGCCTGACCCCACAACGACTCAGGGCGAAGAGGGCACCTTCGATCAGCTTCTAGGCTTCTCTCGCTTCTGCTCTGGTGGTCTGGTTGAAGCGGATACCTTTGGTGAAGGGTTCGGCATCGTAGACAACATCTACTTCGCGGGTGAAGAAGATGGCGGCGGCTTCAACAACGTTGGCGGCGCGAACTGGGCGCTGGATGTCGCGACCGGCACCATCTATCAGGTTCCGGCGCTGGGTCGCGGCTCTTGGGAAAATACGACTCCTGTCGACACTGGCTCCACCGACTTTGTGGCCTTCCTGCTGGCTGATGACCAGTCCCCGTTTGACTTCAGCGGTGACGGGGTTGACGATGTAGCACCCCTTTACCTCTACGTCGGTCAGAAGGATGACAGTGACCCCGATGACTTCCTGGCCCGCAACGGCCTCAAGGATGGCAAGCTGTACGTCTTCGTTCCCGGTGAGAACCAGGACGCAGACCCTGACAACGACGTTCTGAACGCTCTGGATTTCAACGGTGCGGGCTCTAGCCTCTCTGGAACTTGGGTGGAAATCGACAACTCCCAGAATCTGGATTTAGCCTCTGACGACGGCTCCACCGGCTTCGACGAGTACGGCTTCCCTACCCAGGCCAATCTGTTCACCCAGGCCAATAGCGAAGAAGTCAATGCCCTAGGCGTGTCTCGCCCCGAGGACGTGGCCACCAACCCCAACGACGGCACCCAGGTGGTCCAGGCTCTGACCGGAGTCGACACCTTTGCAGTCGATGAGGAAACCGGCAACGGTGCAGACACCTTCGGTCAACTGCTGCTAATTGACACCGACTTCGCCAACCTCTTCGACGGTGCTTCCCTCGACGACATTGAGCTCTCCGCTGAAGTCACCATCCTCTATGACGGCGATGAAGACCCCAACCGTAGCCTGCGCAGCCCTGACAACCTAGATTGGGCCGATGACGGCTTTATCTACGTTCAGGAAGACGAGGCCGAGGAAGACACCCTCAGCGGTGACGAAGTGCTGTTCGGTCAGGGTGCGGTGAATACCAACGAGGCCAGCATTCTTCGGGTAGACCCCACCGCTACCGCTGAAGAGGCAGCTGTGGGCGCTAACGTCCTCACCGTCGGCATTATTGACCGCAGCCAGATCCTCGACCCCTCCGTTCCCGACCCCACTACGGCCGTGGATGAGGACTTTGAGTTCGGCGATGACGACGGCATTCCGACGGCTAACGACATTGTCATCACTGGCCTAGATGGAGAAGAGCTGGTTCTCAACGCGGGTGAGTGGGAGACTTCCGGTATCGTCGATGTATCTTCTCTGTTTGACGTGGAAGCGGGCACCATCTTCCTGTTTGATGTGCAGGCCCACGGTCTGGCTGACCAGGATGATGTGAACCTAGAGCAGGGCGAGCTATCCGCCCTGACCGACGACAACCTATCCGAGGGCGGTCAACTGGCGCTGCTGTTCGCTCCGACAAACGTTGACTTCGAAGGCGACGAGATTGAAGCGGGCACCGTGATCACGGACCAGTTTGCTGACGTTACCTTCGCCAGCGAAGACGGTGACCTGATGATCTTTGACAGTGCCAACCCAACGGGTGGTGACACCGACCTCGCCAGCGACGTGCTAGGCAATGTGCTGATCATTTCTGAGGACGGCGATTCCTCTGACCCTGATGACAATGCAGCGGGCGGCACCATCAACGTGGCGTTTGACGATCTGGTGGGCGATATCACCGTTGGCCTGCTCGACATGGACGAAGCGGGTAGCTCGATTACCACTTACGACGAGGCCGGCAGCGTACTCGACACCCTCGAGATTCCTGACCTGGGCGACAACAGCTTCCAGCAGCTGATCGTGGGCGGTGAGAACGTCGCTAGCATGGATATCTTCTTTGCTCGGAGCGGTGCGGTGACTGATATCACCTTCGCGTTCGAAGATCCGACGGCGATTCTCGCATAGGTTAGATACTGCCAGGTTCCGGGATCTCTAGGACCCCGGAACCTGGCGGTGGTCTCTATTTCTCGTCGCCATTCGAAACAGGGGCTCACCCATAGGGCGATCGCAATCATCGTCGCCCCTGCCGTTAGCATCATAATGGCGGGCTCTGGCTGCCAACTGACCAGGGTCAGGCGGCTTTGGATATGTTCGCCAATTTTCATGGTCGTAACGCCAGGCTGACTCGCGATAATAGTGAAGCTGAATTTAGGCCCAACCCATGGTGACATGGCACTCCGTCAACGATTACAAAGACATCCATTACCACAAAGCCGGCGGCATCGCCAAAATAACCATTAACCGCCCCCACAAGCGCAACGCCTTCCGTCCCAAGACCGTCTCCGAAATGTATAGCGCCTTCCTCGACGCCCGCGAAGATCCCCACATCGGCGTCGTCCTCCTCACTGGCGCAGGCCCCCACACCGACGGCAAATACGCCTTTTGCGCTGGCGGTGACCAAAGCGTGCGGGGCGAGGCGGGCTACCTCGACGATCAGGGCGTTCCCCGGCTCAACGTGCTGGACCTGCAGCGGCTGATTCGCTCCATGCCTAAAGTGGTGATTGCCCTCGTAGCGGGCTACGCCATCGGCGGCGGCCATGTGCTGCATGTGGTGTGCGACCTCACCATTGCGGCAGACAACGCCGTCTTTGGCCAAACCGGCCCCAAAGTGGGCTCTTTCGATGGGGGATTTGGGGCCAGCTACCTGGCCCGCAGCGTGGGACAAAAAAAGGCGCGGGAGATTTGGTTCTTGTGCCGCCAGTATGATGCGCAAGACGCGCTGCAGATGGGGCTGGTGAACACCGTGGTGCCCGTGGAGCAGCTCGAAGCGGAAGGGGTGGCCTGGGCTGAGGAAATTCTGCAGAAAAGCCCCATTGCCATTCGCTGCCTTAAGTCTGCCTTCAACGCCGACTGCGATGGGCAGGCGGGGCTGCAGGAGCTGGCGGGTAACGCCACTCTGCTCTACTACATGACCGAAGAAGGCCGCGAGGGCAAGCAGGCCTTTTTAGAGAAGCGCCCCCCCGACTTCAGCGACTATCCGTGGCGGCCTTAGAACGCGATACTCTGGTGTAAGGGCACGACGACAAGACGCGACAAGGAGGGAACGATGGCCGTAACTGAAATTACCGACCCCCAGTTTCAACAAGAGGTGGTAGACGCCAGTCAGCAGCAGCCTGTGCTGGTGTATTTTTGGGCCACTTGGTGCGGCCCCTGCCGCCTAATGAGCCCGGTGATGAGCAGCATCAGCGACAGCTACGGAGCGCTGAAAATTGCCAAGATGGAGGTGGATGCCAGCCCTGAGGCGGTAAAGGCCTGCGGCGTGGAGGGCGTGCCGGCGCTGATTTTGTTTCAGGATGGTGAAAAGGTTGATGCGATGGAAGGGGCGGTGCCGAAGGTCGGTCTGACCAACTTCTTGGACAAACATTTGTCGGCCACGGCCTAACACCCAACAGGAGGCCTATGAAGCTTTCAGAGCGACTGAAGCCGCTTCAGCGGAACGTTTTTGCCGACATGGACCAGGCCAAGGCCGAAGCGCGGGCCATGGGGCGAGACTTGATTGACCTGTCTTTGGGCTCCTCTGACCTGCCCGCATCCCCCCATGTGCTGGAGGCGATCGCCCAGTCCCTAACCGATACCACCACCCATGGATACTTGCTCTACCACGGTACCCAGGCCTTCCGGCAGGCGGTGGCGAAGTGGTATCGGCGTAAGTTCGGCGTGGCGGTGGACCCTGAGACAGAGGTGCTGACGCTGATCGGTTCCCAGGAGGGCACGGCCCACCTGCCGCTGGCGGTGCTCAATCCGGGGGATGTGGCCCTGCTGATGGACCCAGGCTACCCCTCCCACGCTGGGGGCGTCTACTTAGCGAATGGGCGCATCCACACTATGCCGCTGCTGGCGAAAAATAATTTTCTGCCGGTTCTAGAAGATATTCCGTCTGAGGTGCTGGCCCAGGCGCGGATGATGGTGCTCAGCTATCCCCATAACCCCACGACGGCGATCGCCCCGCTGTCCTTTTTTAAGGACGCCGTCGCCTTTTGTCAGCAGCACGATTTAGTGCTGGTGCACGACTTCCCCTACGGCGACGTGGTGTTCGGCGATGCGGTGGCGCCTTCGGTGCTGCAAGCCGACCCCGATAAAACCGTCTCCATCGAGTTTTTCTCTATGTCCAAGTCCTACAATATGGGGGGCTTTCGCGTCGGCTACGCCATTGGCAACGCCGAACTGATCCGTGCCCTGCGGCAGGTGAAGGCGGCGGTGGACTTCAACCAGTATCGGGGCATTTTGAACGGGGCGATCGCCGCTCTTGAAGGACCGGCAGACTCGGTGCAGGCGGTGGCAGACACCTTCTGGCAGCGACGAGATGCGTTTGTGCAGACGCTGCAGTCCTTGGGCTGGGGCGTCGAGACCCCAGAGGCTACTATGTATATTTGGGCCAAGCTGCCCTCCCCTTGGGAGCAAGACTCCATGGGCTTTTGCACTGAGCTGGTGAAGGCCACGGGGGTAGCGGCGGCACCAGGGGCTGGGTTTGGAGCTTACGGCGAGGGCTACATTCGTCTCGCGCTGGTGCATCCGCCAGAGAAACTAGAAACTGCCGCTCGTCGAATTGTGGCGTTTTTACAATCGTCTCAGCCCCAAGGCGCTGCCAATGCCAGTGTTATGCCCACGGTTAGGTAGGGATATGTCACGTATGTGTTTAGCGTCTCGGTCTAACCCCCTCTAGCTCCCCCTTGCTAAGGGGGAGAACCCAGCTTCCCCCCTTAGCAAGGGGGGAGTGAGGGGGGGTAAAACCAGGCTGTAGATCAGTTTTTCACGCTCGCTAAACAGATACCATGGCACTGCCATGTCCTTACAAAAGGCATACCCCTAATCAGCTAGCCGAGACAGTTGTCCTATTGCAATACGGGTTCACGAGGCTGAGAGTCGGGTTCGGCACCTTCATCAACACCCGGCCCTTGCTCTGACGCAGCAAGCTGATCGAATATTTCTATAATTTCCCGCTCGAAGGTAACCTGAGCCCGGTTTGTGCGGCCTCCCACATACAGCTCATCCCCTTGGCGCAGCGCCCACACTTGAGAGTGGGACACATAGCTCATGATCACCCCAACCATCAGCAACCCAAAGCCCGCGTAGACCACAGGAATGCCCGGATCGGCTTTGATCTGTAGCCCTGTACTGCCCACCACTCGGTCTAAATGCAGTGTCACATCGTTTACCTCAGCAGACATGCCTTCGCGAATGCTGCCCAGAATCTCGCCATCCTGGCCGTAGAGAAACAGCGTTCCCTTCAAATCCTTTGCCACCACCGCCACTGCATCGCTCAGGTCTGGCTTGGTTGGGATCCAGGTGCCCCAAATCTTACCGCCGCCAGCTTCAAGCCGTGCCATGGGAAGCTGCAGCGTTGGGCTTTTGTTGACGCGCACTTCCACACCTGCAATGCTCCAGTCCGCCTGATAAAACGTAAGGCCTTGGTAGCGCATGGGCTCGTTGACGTGGATGACTTTATGCTGCAGCGGCTGGCCTTCGGCATCCACCACCGTCAAGTCAGAGTAGAACTGGTCCACGGACCCTTCTGGGGTGTAGTCAATCCAAAAGCGGTTGACCCGCACGGCCCAGTCCGTAGGTAGCAGATTTTTGGCCCAGGGCCCCGCTTCGAATACGTTTTTCACCTGAAAGGTGTTGCCGCTGGGGACCATCTCTTGGGCGAAGAAGCCTGTCATAGCCCCAAGAATCGCGCCGGCCAGAATAATCAGCATACTGGCGTGCACCACGATGGGGCCAATGCGGCCTGCAATCCCCTTACGGGCGTAGAGGCCATCGCCTTCAATAAAGGTGCGATAGCGCCGCTGCTGCAGTAGGGACTCCAATTGGCCTAGTCCCTTCCCTTCGATGTCAGGGGCCGCCATCTGGGCGCTGAGGGCTAGCTTTTGAAACTCCCGTGACTTTTGATAAAACTTCCAGCGGCGGGCGGCCTTTAGCGCTGGAACCTGGCGGGTGAAGGTGCAGGCGGTGAGGCTAGCGCCAAATAGAATCAGCAGCGTCAAGAACCACCAGGTTTGGTAGGTATGGTTGAGACCAAACTGTAAAATCACTCGCCAGGTCAAAAAGCCAAACAGCGCCGGATCTTCGGGGTAGTTAGCCTGGTAAAAGGCCACCGTCTCCCCCTGCTCGATGACGGTGCCCACAATACTGAAGACGGCGATCGCCAGCAGCAGGGCGATCGCCAGCCGCAAATCCGCCAGCAGGGAAACCTGCTGTTTCAGGTAGCGCATTATAGGTGATAGTAAGGATGATTCGGCCATAGTTCCGGTCGCAAATTGACAAATAACCCACAGACACCCTGACGACCCCGTAGGGACATGGCATGCCATGTCCCTACACCTGCGTAAAACGTCTGCCCTAAAACGTCGGCAATCGCAGCAGCAGCGAAACCACCCCAAAGCCAATCAGCAGCGCCCCGCTTGCCGGAGTAATCCAGCTCGACCACTGCCGCAGCTCCAGCAGCTTCTTAATTGAAGCGGTGAACGTGCCCGCTAGAACCAGCGGCGTCACGTAGCCCGCGGTATAGGACAGCAGCAGCCCGCTGCCCAGCAGCGGATCCCCCGTGGAGGAGACCCAGCCCAGCAGCGTCGCCAACACAGGAGTGCTGCAGGGGGAGGCCACTAGGCCAAACGTAAGGCCGATGAGGTAAGCCCGCACGCCCCCAGGCATCTCCTTGGTAATCCAGTCAGTGGCCCCCAAGCTGGGAAACTTCAGCGGCAGTAGCCCCAGCAGATTCAGCCCCATGGCGATCGCCAGTACGCTTACCACCAGCGGCAGACCGATGCCCACCTGACCGTACACCCGGCCTGCGATCGCCGCCACAATTCCCAAAGCGGCTAGCGTCGTCGCCAGGCCTAGGGCAAACCACAGGGACTGCTTAGCTGCCTGGTAGCGGTTGTCAGCTTCGTAGCCCCCAATATAGCCGATGGTGATGGGCAGCATGGAGAGCATGCAGGGGGTCAGGCTGGTGACCAGGCCGGCGGCAAAAATAATGCCGAGGCTGAGGAGACTGAGATGATCGAGCTGGCTGACCACGGTCGAGTCCGCAAATTGCTCGATGTTGTAGAGCCAGAGCTGCAGGGTATCCATAGGGGCAGGCGATCGCGCAACGCTTCAATCTTAACGAACTTAGGCCTGCGGAGCGTAGGATACGGCTACGACAGCGCCACCACCTCAGCGCCGCAGCTCTCTCTAGCCGTGCGCACCAACAGGCCGGCAACGGCCAAGCTGCCCACCATCGAGCTGCCGCCGTAGCTCATTAGCGGAAAGGGTAATCCAGTGGTAGGCAGTACCCCCACCGCAACACCGATGTTGAGAATGGACTGACCAATCAGCAGCAGAACAGCGCCGATAGCCACAAGCTGATGGAAGGGTGAGGTCGCTTTTAGGGCGATCCGCAGCCCAACGGTAGCGTACAACAGCAGCAGCAGAAGCAGAAACAGGGCCCCAATAAAGCCAAATTCTTCCGCAAATACGGAGAAAATGAAGTCGGTATACTGAATCGGCAGGTAAAACAGCTTCTGATAGGAAAACCCTAAGCCCGTACCCCAGAGGCCCCCAGAGCCAATGGCGAGTAGGCTTTGCACGAGCTGATAACCATCCCCAGTGGGGGACTCCCAGGGGTTGAGAAATGAAATCATCCGCCGAAGCTGATACTCCCGCAGGCCAATACTGAGGACGGCCACGGTAAAACCGCTGAGGGCCGCGCCGCTGATGTACTTGAGCGGCAGCCCCGAGGCGAGGGCAATGCACCAGACCACAAGGCCACATAGCGCCGCAGTACTTAGATTAGGCTGCATCAAGATACAGCCAGTCACCAGAATAAAAAAGCCAATCCAGCCCAGCCGCGTTCCCAGGCGCAGCCTATGCCAAGATCCAAAAATTTGGGCGCTTTGAAGCACGAGCAGGGGCTTAATCAACTCTGAGGGCTGGATGCCAACCGGACCGATCAGCAGCCAGCGGGTCGCGCCGTTGACTGTGACGCCAACGCCGGGAATGATTGTGGCTGCAATCAGAAGAAAAACGCCGACAAAGGCTAAGGGGGTCACACCTAAAATGGTGCGCAACGGCAAATGGGTCAGCGCGTTGAATAGGGTTAGCCCAAGGAAAACCCACGCAAGCTGCATTTTGAAGTAATACATGCCGTCGCCCCGCTCCGCATCGGCAACCACATAGGAGGCGGAGAACAGCACAATTAGCCCTACGAAGAGCCAGATCAGCGTGAGCCACCGCAGCAGCCTGGCCTCAAATGCCCAGCGATTCGCGGATGGATCAATCAGTGGAAACAAATAGCGGAGCATCGAGCCTATGCTGTGTGAAAGAGCTAGAGCAACTGTAGCAAATTCAGCAGAGCGCAATTTTTAAGCAGGCAAAAACAGCAAAAGAGGCCGCAGGACCCCTTTAGTTGGCGCTATTTACTCTGAATCTTCTAGCACTTTTCATGCCAGACCAAGCGCTAAGCAAGCCCAGTATTCATGCCGGGCTTACCGGTCGCAAGCTGGACCTTGACGATCTTGCCGCCCATCTTTTGGATGCGCTGCTGCTCTTTAAACCAGTTCGAGTAGGGGACGAGCTTGGTGAAATAGGTGTTCTGTAACTCGCGCTGCGTGCGAATTCGCGTTTGGCTAGGGACGCAGGCAGTGATTTTAAACATGCGCATGGCGCGATACCTCTAATTAACCTTTGGAGATAACCTTTGAAGAGGTCAAGTATGACCCTTCTTAAGAATGCTTCTTAAGACATGAGGACTGGGGCTTGCGATCGCCTAAACTGCCACAGCGCTAAAGCCCTTGACCGTCTAGAATCGACCTACAGTTCCCAGCCCTCAGTTTGGCACTTTAAAGCCACCTATGGATTACATAGCGACTTAAAGCATCAACATTAGCTCATGCCAGAGCAGATGTAGTCTAGATAGACGCCCATCTCTTTACCAGCATCAGGACCGACTAGGCTTGCAGTGACCTCTTTCATAGCCTGGATTGCCTGAACGGTAGAACCGATGGGTACACCCAGAGAGTTGTAGGTCTCCTTCAGACCGTTGAGAACCCGCTCGTCGAGAATGGAGGGGTCGCCAGCGAGCATTGCGTAGGTGGAATACCGCAGGTAGTAGTCGAGGTCGCGAATGCAGGCAGCATAGCGACGGGTGGTGTACATGTTGCCACCAGGACGAGTAACGTCGGAGTATAGCAGAGACTTAGCAACGGCTTCCTTCACGATGCCGGCAGCATTAGCGCTGATGGTGGTTGCCGCACGAACGCGCAGCTCACCAGTCTCGAAGTAGCTCTTGAGCTTATCCATTGCCGAACCGTCCAGGTACTTGCCCTGAACGTCGGAAGAGTTGATAACAGACGTGATTGCGTCTTGCATAATTTTGCTTCCCTAAACCAAGATTTTTTACAGCAAACGTTTAGATTAAAACGCTTGTATCCTACTGCATTGCGCCGATAACGTAGTCGAAGTAAGAACCAGCCTCAGCGGCGTCCTCACCAGACATCATCGAAGTTGCTACGTTCTTCATCTCAGCGATAGACTGGGCTACTGCTTCGATGGGAGTTCCGAGAGACTTGTACATCTCACGAACGCCAACGATACCAATTTCTTCAATGGGGGTTACATCACCAGAGACCACGCCGTAGGTGATCAGGCGGAGATAGTAATCCATGTCGCGCAGGCAAGTAGCCGTCATTTCCTCACCATAGGCATTGCCGCCGGGGGAAACTACGTCAGGGCGCTTTTGGAAAAGCGCGTCACCTGCTTGCTTGACAATCCGCTCACGAGATTCGGTTAGAGCCTGCGCAACACGCAGACGGCGCTGACCGGAAGTCACAAATGACTTGATCCGATCCAGTTCGCCGGGGCTAAGGTAGCGAGCCTCAGCATCAGCGTTCACGATAGATTTCGTGACAATGCTCATCGACGAAGTCCTCCAAAAAGTTTGAATTAACCAGAGTTTTTAATACTGGTGTTGAGATGGCAAGTAAGCCTGACCACCTCCGGAATAATTTTGAGGCATTGCGCATACCTGTCACGGCTTGGCGCAATATTTTGTAACAGTCTTACTCATTTTCTTAACAGTTGACTTGTCTGCTACTGCCAACAGCCATAGCCGACGCTGGAGAGCAGTGTCGGCTATGGCTAAGACCTATCTAAGCCGTCAGTCCTGCCGGTCTAAGCAGAACGCTAAGCCTAGAGATTAGCTACGGGAGTTGGAAGGTACCGGCTCAAAGCTTGGCACGACGATTTCGTCGCTCTGCTTAGTCAACTGGTTATAGAGCTTCTCAGTGTTGGGGAAGTTGGCTGCAGGCAGGGTGGGAAAGCGCCGGTAGGGTACCGTGTCCTCACCAAAGACCTGGGCATACTCCATGCTGTTGACGACCGCGCTCACAAAGCTACGGATGCCCTGACGAGCCAGAATTTGGTTATACATCCGAATCTCAGCCTGGTCCCGCGGGGCGCGTCCCAAGAAATGCTTCAGACCTAGCTCGATCACCTTGGTGTTGGGGTAGGCCGTGAAGAATTCCTTCAGGTATAGGCTGGAGTTGCCCAAGCCCTCGATGAACTCCTTGACGTTGATCTCGCCATTGCGCAGGCGACTTTCCAGTACTCTGAACTCATCCCGGGCGATGTAGGGCGCGGGATCCCGCTCAAACACCTGGCGGTAGGCCGCTTGAATGAGGGTTTGGACTGCCGCTTTATTCTCAAGGGTGGTGAGCTTGAACACCTTGGTCTGCTGGCGCTGAGCGCTGACGCCCTGCTGAATCCGAGAGGCAATGTTAGTCTCGGCGCGGGAGTCTTTAACGCTGCCCAGCTCGATGAATCTTGGCGTCTCTTCCTTAATGGCCTTGGCTGACTTGTCGCTGATGCTGCCGGGGCGGAGCGATCGCAGCGCCAAGCCCTGGGGCGTCACATAGCGCTCGTAGGGCACCGTATCTTCCCCAAAGGCTTCGACAAACTCCTTGCTGTCGATAATGGCGTCCACAAGAGCGTAGAAGCCCTGCTTAGCGCAGATGTCGAAGTAGCTGTTGTTTTCCTCACGGCCATAGGTCGGGCGTCCAAGAAGGCGACGGTGGATGTATTCTACAGCCTTGGTGACATACAGCGAGGTCCAGTACATCTTGCGGAAGACCTCCGACTTAGCCAGCTGCCGAATAAATTCCCGCAGGGTGATTTCGCCATTTTCTAGGCGGTTCTCGGCCACCTTCAGCCGCTGTCCCTCGTACAGCTCGCGGCCAAACACCTGCAGATAGGCTGCTCGAATTACCGCCTTGGTGGAGCTTTCGGAGAACTTAACGCTGTTGGTGTTATTTTGCTCAGCACCCAGACCCGAGAATGGCCGCTGGTCGAGCCGGAACACCTTCGGACCCAGGGAACCGGGAAACTCGCCCCGCGCACTGGGGTTACTGTTCTGGTTAGTAATGCCTGCACCGCGGCGAATCAAGATGCGCTTAGTATCTTTGTTGAACGGCGCGGGGCTGGTGTCGGGGTTGCGCGTTTCCTTCGGGAAGATGGCGCCGAACTGAATCTCCAACGGATCATTTCCGGAGCCGTAGGGATGCTGGTCGGGTAGCGGCTGGCTGTAGGACGCGAAGGTGGTGACGAACTGCGGCACCTTGCGGAAGGGAGCGCTATAGCGCAGCAGATCTTGCTGCGGTCCCCAGTTGCGGCACTCCTGGGCTTCTTGACCCAGACCCCGGAGATAAGGCACTGTTTCTTCGCCAAAGTAGTCTGCGTACTCTTTAGAGTCCACTAGCGCATCTACCAGCGCAGCCAAACCACCATCAGACACGATAGAGAAATACTTCTGAACCTCTTCCCGACTGCTGGGGCCACGTCCCAAAATGTGGCGAAAGGCCAGCTCTAGGGCCCGGCTGTTGATGTAGGGCTCAAAAAACTGCTTCTGGTACAGGGAAGACTTGGCCATGCGGCGGACAAACTCCTTCATGGAGATGTCGCCGTTTTTAACCTGGGACTCTAGGTAAGAGACGTCTTGAGAATAGGCCCGGCGAATATCGCGCTCAAAGATCTGCCGGTAGGCCGCCTTGATCACCTGCTCCTTCTCGGAAGTAGAAAGACCGGGCTTCATGGCGTAGCGGGGGCGCCGCTCCGCCGCGTTGTAGTAGCTTTGGGGAAGCTGTAGTCCCTGTAGGTCTTTGGTGGGGCGCTGCCGCAGCTTGTCGGAAGGTTCTGGAGCCTCAAACTCATTGATTAAGACGTCGAAATAGCGGTTCACGATCTCTGCCGCTTCGCCGTCCTTTCGGAAGTAGCCTAGCGCACCTTGCTTCATCTCCCGCAGAGCAACAAGCGTCGCCAGGCTAGAGCAGGCGTTTTCAATCACTTCCCGCAGGCCCCGGACGTTGACCGTCAGAATATTGGGATCACCTGCAACCGTGGCGTAGGTGACGTAGCGCAAAAACCAGCTCAAGTCCCGCAGTGACTTCTGCATGTTGCTGGGACCATAGCGAGAGACGTTGATGGGGCGAAACCCGGTGGGGATGGGGCCGCTGGGCGAAGCGCTAAAGAGCGAGCGAATGCCCTCAAGCAGCCCGCCGCGGCTATCGACGTAAGTCGCAGTCCCCAGCTTCATGGTCTCCTTGGTATCTAGCGCGATGCCGCCCATGCCAACGGCAACCTCCTCTCGCTCTTGAGGCTTCTCCAAGTAGGACATCGGAGAGCCGCCGACGAAAATTCGGTTCGCAGCCCGCGACACAATCAGCTCAGAATTCTGGGTCAAGATCTGGGCAATTTCCAGACGCTTAAGCCCAGAGTCGAAAAAGCTAGACAATTCGACAAGCTCACCCTTTGCCAGAAATCGATCCTGCTGCTCGGCTTGAATAACGGTTGACAGAGGTAAGGTCTGATAGAGCTGCGGACGCGCAACAGAGCTTCCACCACTTGCTGTTACACTCATAAGCTTTCAAAAGCTCCCATTAATAATTTATTAGCAGTTGTCAATGTCAAAATTCAAAACGGGCTGTGCCGGATGACCACGGCAATCTCCCCCTGCCCTGGCCTTCTTCGCCCTGGCTTGGATACCCAGTAGATTAATCAGCTTAAGATTCAGGTTAAATCGTTTTGGGATCGCTGCGTTGGTTTATTAAAAAGTGTGTAGAAGTCGGCAGCCTGGCAAAACCCGATAATTTTTGAGAACACGATAGGAAATATGATAGGAGATGCCGCTCAATTCTGAGAAAATACAATACATTTTGTTAAGTTTTTAGGCCTATGTCAGATGACGCTCAAGCTTTTCCGGGAGATCGCCAGGCGACGAGCGCTGCTGTCGCTTCCCTATACAACACCTATCCTTTCCCGCCTGACCCGATTCTTGATGAGCCGCCACCGGGCTACAACTGGCGCTGGAACTGGCTAACGGCCTATAGCTTTTGCAGCGGACGTAAGCCGAACCGGCGAGACATTCAGATCTTGGATGCGGGCTGCGGTACGGGCGTCGGCACAGAGTACCTGGTGCACCTGAATCCAGAGGCGGATGTCCTCGGAATTGACCTGAGCCGCAAGGCGCTTGATATCGCCCAGGAGCGCTGCCGTCGGTCGGGAGCCGATCGAGTGAGCTTTCAGCAGATGAGTTTGTATGACGTTGATCAACTGGGGCAGTCGTTTGACTGGATCAATTGCGTGGGGGTGCTCCACCACCTGCCCGACCCAGTAGGCGGAATACAGGCTTTAGCCAAGACTCTGCTTCCGGGAGGAATTATGCATGTGTTTGTCTACGCGGCGCTAGGCCGTTGGGAAATACAGCTGACGCAGGAGGCGATCGCCCTCTTACAAGGCGATCGCCGCGGCGACTATGCGGACGGGGTGGCGGTGGGCCGGGAGCTGTTTGCTTCACTGCCAGAGGAAAACCGGCTGCGGCGGCGAGAGCAGGAGCGCTGGTCTCTAGAGAACCATCGGGATGAGTGCTTTGCCGACATGTACGTCCATCCCCAAGAGGTGGATTACACCGTTGAGACCCTGTTTGAGCTAATTGATGCGTCGGGGCTAGCGTTTGTGGGCTTCTCTAACCCCAACTATTGGGACTTAGGCCGGCTGCTGGACAAAGCGCCCCAGCTCTTAGCACGTGCCGATGCCCTGAGCGATCGCCAGCGCTATCGCCTTGTAGAAGTGCTCGATCCTGAAATTACCCACTACGAATTTTTCCTAGCCCGCCCGCCTTTAGATGCTGTTGAGTGGACTGACGAGCGCCTGCAGCGGGCGGTGCCAGAGCTGAGCCCCTGCGTGGAGGGCTGGCCTAGTCGTACGCTATTCGACGCCAATTACCGCATCGTCAAGTTAGATGAGGATCAGTTCGCGTTTCTATCGGACTGCCATCAAAATACCGATTCAGATGGAGCTGCGCGGGCGGATCAAGCGACTGTAGGCGAACTGTGCCATAAGTACAATGTTCCGCTACAGACGGTTCGAGATTTGCAGCGGCGGCAGCTTCTGATTCTAGAGCCGCGTGACTAGGGCGCCGCGCAACTGATGAGGCGCATCAGTCCGGCAAACCTTAATTTTTTATGTGGTTTGGATTACGCTGCGTGTTATGATCTCGTGTGGTTCAACGCAGCCAAGCCCTTCAACTGCCACCGGTATTTTCCTTGACTGATAGAGCGATCGCGGCTATTCCCGAGCAAGCTAACGAGCCAGAGTTAACCTCTCCTGAAGCTGACGGATCTGCCATAGCAGATGTGTCGACTGAAGCAGAAGCGGCAGACTCGACAGCATCGCTTTCGGTAGAGCCTGACGACTCTATTCAGGAATATTTTCAGCTCCGCCGTGAGCTGCTGATACTCACTCTGGTATTAACTGGGGTGGCAGTGGGTTCCGTTTGGTTGGCCTACGGCTTAAACGTAGCGCTCAACTATTTCATTGGGGCCTGCACCGGCCTAATTTATCTCAACATGCTGGCCAAGCATGTGGGACAGTTGGGTCGTCAGCGGGCGCGGCTGGGTAACAGTCGGCTAGCGCTGCTCGTGGGAGTGATTCTAATCGCATCTCGCGTTAATCAGCTAGAGATTTTGCCAATCTTCTTAGGTTTTTTGACCTATAAGGCGGCACTTATCGTCTACGTTCTTCGGGGTGTGTTGGTCTCAGACTCATCGTCTTAAGGCTGGCTTCCGTTCTAGACATCTAACTTCCGTGCCGTGATTCTAAATTGATTTTTTGAGGGCATTTGTCCCATGGGACTGCTGAACGAATTTAATCTAACAACCCTACATTTTGCCGAACTTGAAGTCGGCAAGCACCTATATTGGGAAGTTGGCAACTTAAAGCTTCACGGTCAGGTCTTTCTGACCTCCTGGTTTGTGATTGTGCTGTTAATTGTGGTGGCATTTCTAGCTTCCCGCAATCTTCAGCGAATTCCAAGCGGCCTTCAAAACCTGATGGAGTACGCGCTAGAGTTCATTCGTGACCTAGCTAAAACTCAAATTGGTGAAAAGGAATATCGTCCGTGGGTGCCATTCGTTGGTACATTGTTCTTGTTTATCTTTGTGTCAAACTGGTCTGGCGCGCTTGTCCCTTGGCGGCTGTTTGAGCTTCCAGAGGGTGAGTTGGCCGCGCCAACTAGTGACATCAACACCACGGTTGCTCTTGCGCTACTGACCTCGCTGGCTTACTTCTACGCTGGCTTCAGCAAGAAGGGTCTTGGGTATTTCGCAAACTATGTTGAGCCGGCACCAATCATGCTGCCGTTCAAGATACTGGAAGATTTTACTAAGCCCTTGTCCCTCAGCTTCCGTCTTTTCGGAAACATTCTGGCGGATGAGTTAGTCGTTGCGGTTCTGGTTTTGCTTGTGCCTCTGTTTGTTCCGCTACCGCTAATGGTCCTCGGACTGTTCACGAGCGCAATTCAGGCTTTGATTTTTGCGACTCTAGCGGCGGCCTACATTGGTGAGGCCATGGAAGAGCATGGTGAGCACGAGTAGTTAATGCTGCTTGTGCCCAGATAAAAATGGTCTAAAGGCGGGCAAAAAGGGCTCCTTGGAGCAATTTCGATGGCCTTTCATCTCGTCTGCGGATAGTCTTATGTGGTGCTTGGGTTCACGTTTGGCGTAGGTTGCCAAGCTAGTTTGTCTGAAAGATAAAGTCTTAGTTTACTCAAAAAGAGAGAATTATCATGGATTCAATTACTGCTGCTGCTTCTGTTATCGCTGCTGCTCTAGCTGTTGGTTTGGCAGCTATTGGCCCTGGCTTGGGTCAAGGTAACGCGGCTGGCCAGGCTGTAGAAGGTATCGCTCGCCAGCCCGAGGCAGAGGGTAAGATTCGCGGTACTCTGCTACTTAGCTTGGCCTTCATGGAAGCGCTGACCATCTATGGTTTGGTGGTTGCTTTGGTTCTTCTATTTGCTAACCCCTTCGCGTAGATTGCACGCTTGGGCGGAAGTCAACTGACTTCTGCCCATATTTAATTTTGCCTATTTGCTCCCTTCTAAAACCGTCGGGATATTGCTATGACCTGTTGGACGATTTTACTCGCGGTTGAGGCGGCGGCTGAAGAAGCCGGTGGCCTGTTTGACCTCGACGCGACTCTGCCGCTGATGGCAGTTCAGTTTTTGCTGCTGGTTGCGGCGCTAAACGCGCTCTTTTATAAGCCGCTGGGCCGGATGATTGATGAGCGCGAGGGGCTGGTGCGTGACAGCATCACCGCTGCTGAAGAGCGGCTCGCTAAAGCCAAAAACTTGGCCGAGCAGTATGAGAGCGAGCTTGCCTCAACGCGACGTCGCACTCAAGAGATTGTGACCAACGCTCAGGCCGAGGCGCAGGAAATTGCGTCTAAAAAGATTGCTGAGGCGCAGCAAGAGGCCCAGGCGCAGCGTGAGCAGGCTCAGGCGGAACTTGAAGCGCAGCGGACGTCCGCGATGGCCACCCTAGAGGGTCAAGTGGATAGTTTAAGTCAGCAGATTCTAAACCGACTTTTGAGCGTCTAGCTGAGGCCCCCGCAAGTTGCGGTAGGCCGGTATACCCGAACGATGTAGAAAACGTGCTAAATCGAAAGTGAACGACATGGGAACGTTATTTCTCCTTGCTGTGGAGGCAAGCGCCATCGGCGCTGAAGCGTCTGAGGCGGCCGAAGAGCACGGATTTGCTCTCAACTTAGATCTGCTGGATACTAATTTAATTAATCTAGTCATTATTATTGGCGTCCTCGTGTATTTTGGCCGCGGATTCCTGGGCAGTGCTCTGGCGGAGCGGCGATCGCGCATTGAATCGGAGATTCGCGATGCCGAGCAGCGCAAGCAAGACGCAGCGGCCAGCCTAGCTGAAGAGCAGCAGAAGCTTGCCCAGGCTCAAACTGAGGCGACCCGGCTGATTAAGGAAGCCGAAAACCGAGCCGAGGTCGCCCGCCAAGCTATTTTGGATAAAGCAGGCGAGGACGTGGAGCGCCTGAAGGCGGCTGCGGTTCAAGACACCACATCCCAGCGCGATCGCATGGTGGCTGAGCTGCGTCAGCGCGTTACCGAGATGGCGCTGCAGCGAACTGAAGAGCGACTGCGGTCTGAGGTGGACGACTCCACCCAGCAGCGGTTGGTGGACAAAAGTATCACAATGTTGGGAGGCTAAGTCATGGCTACCGTGACCTCTGAAGTTGCATCGCCCTACGCGTCAGCGCTCATGTCCATCGCCGATTCCCAAGGAAAGGTCGATGCGATCGCAGAAGATATTCGTGGACTGCGCCAGCTCTTGGCTGAATCAGAGGAGCTGAAGACGTTTTTGGGCAACCCCCTAATCAAGGATGAGGTAAAGAAAGGCGTACTTGGCCGTGCGGCTGAAGACCTCGACTCGTACACGCGCAACTTTTTGATGTTGCTCGTGGATAAAGGGCGAATTCAGTTCTTGGACGACATCTGCGCTGAGTATCAATCCTTAGTACGCGAGCGCAGCGGCACGGTGCTCGCCGAAGTGACCTCGGCCATCCCGCTGTCAGATGAGCAGAAAGAAGCCGTTAGGCGAAAGGTGATGGAGTTTGCTAGCGCCAACCAGGTTGAGCTGGAGACCACTGTGGATCCGGACTTGATTGGTGGGGTAATTATTAAAGTTGGCTCCCAGGTGATTGATGCAAGCCTGCGCGGTCAGCTTCGCCGCATCGGCTTTAAGCTGAGCTCCGCCGCTTAGTACCGCTTAGAAATAGAGATCGCCGCGATCGCTCGATGGACGATAATGACGAAAACTACGTTGAGGAATACCTATGGTTAGCATTAAACCGGACGAAATTAGCAGCATTATTCAGCAGCAGATTGAGCAGTACGACCAGGATGTCAAGGTTTCCAACGTGGGAACAGTGCTCTCAATCGGTGATGGCATCGCCCGCGTCTATGGCCTTGAGCAGGCTATGGCGTCGGAGCTGCTTGAGTTTGAAGATGGAACCGTGGGTATCGCCCTCAACCTAGAGGAGGACAACGTCGGCGTGGTGCTGATGGGTGCGGGCCGCGGGATCCAAGAAGGCAGCTCGGTTACCGCGACGGGCCGCATTGCGGATGTTCCCGTAGGCGAGGCCATGGTTGGCCGCGTGGTGGACGCCCTCGGTCGTCCCATCGATGGCAAGGGCGCCATCGAGACCAGCGAGTCGCGCCTGATTGACGCGGCTGCCCCTGGCATCATTGCCCGCAAATCGGTGTACGAGCCCCTACAGACCGGCATCACCGCTATCGACTCCATGATTCCCATTGGTCGGGGACAGCGGGAGCTAATCATTGGCGATCGCCAAACCGGTAAAACTTCCATTGCGGTGGACACGATCCTCAATCAGGCTTCTGAAGATGTGATCTGCGTCTACGTTGCCATCGGTCAAAAAGCCTCTACGGTGGCCCAGGTGGTAAACGCCCTCGAAGAGCGCGGCGCGATGTCCTACACCATTGTGGTTGCCGCCAACGCCAGTGACCCCGCTGCCCTGCAATACCTGGCACCTTACACCGGCGCATCCATCGCTGAGTACTTCATGTATAAGGGTAAGGCGACCTTAGTGGTCTACGATGACCTCACTAAGCAGGCTCAGGCCTATCGTCAGATGTCTCTGCTGCTGCGCCGTCCGCCCGGACGCGAGGCCTATCCTGGAGACGTCTTCTTCCTTCACTCCCGTCTGCTGGAGCGGGCGGCTAAGCTCAACGAAGAGCTGGGCGAGGGCAGCATGACTGCTCTGCCGATCATTGAGACCCAGGCGGGTGACGTATCAGCCTACATTCCCACCAACGTAATTTCTATCACCGACGGTCAGATCTTCCTGTCCTCTGATCTGTTTAATTCTGGCCTGCGGCCTGCGGTGAACGCGGGTATTTCCGTGTCCCGGGTAGGTTCCGCGGCCCAGACCAAGCTAATGAAGAAGGTGGCCGGTAAGCTGAAGCTGGAGCTGGCCCAATTCGATGAGCTGCAGGCCTTTGCCCAGTTCGCCTCTGACCTGGACAAAGCCACCCAAAATCAGATTGCTCGCGGTCAGCGCCTGCGGGAGCTACTGAAGCAGCCCCAATACTCGCCGCTGTCCGTCGCTGAGCAGGCGATTCTCATCTATGCGGGCATTAACGGCTACCTCGATGACCTGCCGGTGGATAAGGTAGCGGACTTCGCCAATGGCCTGCGGGAATACCTCAAGACGACCCGCACAGATTACCCCGAGCTTGTGGAAAAAGAGAAGAAAAAGTTCTCCGACCCCGTAATCAACGCCATGAAGGACGTGCTGAGCGAGTATAAGGAAGTCTTCAAGGCTTCGATGTAGCTACCCGCTGGGGCGATCGCGACCCTCAAGGCGATCGCCCTGGCCCAATCATTCACCCTTAATCAAGACCCATGGCAAACCTTAAGGCAATTCGCGATCGCATCAAGTCGGTCAAGAATACGAAGAAGATTACTGAGGCGATGCGACTCGTGGCTGCGGCTAAGGTGCGTCGTGCTCAGGAGCAGGTAACCGCGACCCGCCCCTTTGCTGACCGGCTCGCGCAGGTGCTCTTCGGTCTGCAGACCCGAATGCGTTTTGAAGACGTGGATCTGCCCCTGCTGCAGCAGCGGGACGTGGAATCGGTAGCTATTTTGGTGGTCTCAGGCGATCGCGGCCTCTGCGGCGGCTACAACACCAACGTCATTCGCCGGGCTGAAAACCGCGCCAAAGAGCTTACGGCTGAAGGCGTCAATTTTCGCTATGTGTTAGTGGGCCGCAAAGCGGTGCAGTACTTCCAGCGTCGCGAGCAGCCCATCAACAAGACTTTTGTCAACTTAGAGCAGGTGCCTACGGCGGACGAGGCCTCGATGGTGGCCGATGAGCTACTGTCGCTGTTTCTCTCAGGCACGGTCGATCGGGTGGAACTGGTCTACACCAAGTTTGTGTCGCTCATCAGCTCTCAGCCTGTGGTACAGACTCTGCTGCCGCTCGACCCGCAGGGATTAGAGCCAAAAGATGACGAAATCTTCCGGCTGACCACTCGCGGCGGAGCGCTCAACGTTGAGCGAGAGGCGCTACAGGCCCCGACACCCGCCCAGATGCCCCAGGACATGATTTTTGAGCAAGACCCGGTTCAAATCCTAGATGCGCTGCTACCGCTGTATTTGAACAACCAACTGCTGAGAGCACTGCAGGAGTCGGCGGCCAGTGAGCTAGCGGCCCGGATGACGGCGATGAACAACGCCAGCGACAACGCCAGCGATTTGATTAGCTCGCTGTCTCTGGAGTACAACAAGGCGCGCCAAGCGGCAATCACCCAGGAGATTCTTGAGGTTGTGGGTGGTGCTGAAGCCCTGGGCTAGCAAGCCGGGTACCGAATTCTAACGGGGATGGACGCTTGGCGCTCACGTCTGGCAGACGTTGTGCTGATTTACCTCTGAAATGCCGAGTGCCCAGCTTACGTACCTATGGTTGACTTGAGAGCGACTGCAGGTTTCCAGCGCTAGCGATCTCAGCGGCTAAAATTCTATTGCCTTGGGATAAGCTAAGAAAAAGCATTGAGAACAAGTAATTTTCCTATGCCAAGCGCCACTGCTGTCAGCCTGCTGCGGGCTACCCGCTACGATGAAGACCTCCAGAACCATCTCACTGCCTTACTGGCACCCCTAGGCGGCATAGCGGCTTTCGTCAAGCCGGGCGATCGCGTCCTGCTAAAGCCGAATCTGCTCACCGGAGCGCGCCCTGCCCACGAGTGCGTCACACGCCCCGAGGTTGTGGCCGCTGTGGGGCAGCTGGTGCTTGAGGCTGGGGGCAAACCTTTCCTGGGGGACAGCCCCGCCTTTGGCAGCGCGCTAGGCGTAGCCAAGGCCAACGGCTACCTGCCGATGCTAGAGCGTCTGGATATTCCAGTAGTGGAGTTTACTGGCCAGCGCTGCGACACGGGCAGCGACGAGTTTAGCCATCTGCGGCTGAGCAAGCAGGCCATGGGGGCGGATGTGGTGATTAATCTACCTAAGGTGAAGTCCCACAGCCAGCTCACCCTAACCCTGGGGGTGAAGAACCTGTTTGGCTGTGTCCCCGGCAAGATGAAGGCCTGGTGGCACCTGGAGGCGGGAAAGGATAAGCAGCGGTTTGCCCGCATGCTGGTGGAGACGGCGCGGGCGATCGCCCCTGACCTGACTATTGCGGACGGCATTGTAGGCCACGAGGGCAATGGCCCCAGCGGCGGCGTGCCTCGGGATCTTAGCGTGCTGGCGGCGGCGCGGGACCCCTTTGCCCTAGACCGGGCGCTAGTGGAGATTTTGCAGGTGGCCCCAGAGGCGGTGCCGACGATTGTGGCGTCGCGATCGCTGGGGCTGTGCCCTGAGCTAAAAGCGATCGCATTTCCCCTGGCGACGCCTGCTGAGCTGAAGATTGAGGGCTGGAAGCTTCCCGATAGGCTCATCCCCATCGATTTTGGCCTGCCGCGGGTAATGCGATCGACCATTAAGCACCTCTACATTCGCTTTATCCGCGAGCCGATTAACGCCTACGGACGGTAATTTAAACCGCCGCGACCAGCACTCGTAGTTGCGCCTATACACAAGGGACATGGCACTGTCACGTCCGGACAAAATGCATACCCAAAATTAGTATCGCCAGAGTCTTCCTACAACGCAAGCTACGCTCAAACGCTTGAACCAATACGAATGATCTGCTTCAATTGAAAAGCCGCATACCCACCACGGCTATGGTTCAAGCCCCCTCTCCCCCCAAGCTCCGCCCTTACCAAACCGAGCTAATCGACGACCTTTACCAAACCATCAACCAGGGCTACCGCCGCATCGCCATCGTCGCTGGCACCGGGGCCGGCAAAACCATCATCAGCGGCCAAATCTGCGCCGATGCCGCCGCCCAGGGCTGCTGGCTGCTGTTCATCGTCCACCTAGACGTGCTCGTTGAGCAGACCTACCGCAAAATGGAAGCCTTTGGCCTGCGCTGCGGCTTCATCAAGGCGGGCTGGCCCGAAGACCCCGACGCGCCCATGCAAATTGCCAGCGTCCAGACCATGGCTAAGCGTCCCTGGTGGCAGCGCTGGCCTGCCAGCATGGTGTTCTACGACGAGGCCCACACCACTGCCTTTAGCCAAGTGGGGCAACAGGTCCTCTATCGCACCCACCCCGGCGCCATCCACATCGGCATGACGGCCACCCCCTACCGGTTGGGGGCAGGGCAAATGGGAGACCACTTTCAGGCCATGGTGGCCTCCCCGGTGCCCTCAGCCATCCAGGCCATGGGCTACCTCTCCACCATGAAATACTACGGTGTCCCTGCCGAGGGCCAAGTTGACCTAGGGGGGGTGCGGATGATGGCGGGGGATTTTGACGAGCGGGACCTGAAAAACGCCTGCGATCGCCCTGAGCTAATTACCCGCATCGTGGAAGAGTGGCAGCGCCTGACGCCCAATAAGCGCACCATCGCCTTCTGCGTGGATGTTGAGCATGCTGAGCACGTGGCACTGGCCTTTCGCGACATCGGCGTTTCGGCAGACCTGGTGGCGGGCACCACTAAAATCAAAGACCGCCAGCGGCTCTACGAGGCGTTGCGGCGGGGGGACCTGCTGGTGCTCACCTCCTGCAACGTGATCAGCATTGGCTTTGATGAGCCCAGCGTGGAGGTGGGGCTGCTGCTGCGGCCCACCCAGTCTACGGCGCTGCACTTTCAGCAGATTGGGCGGGTGATGCGCATTTCCCCGCAAACGGGCAAGACCCACGGCACCATCTTGGACCAGGCGGGCAACCTGGCGCGCCTGGGCTTCCCGGAAGACATCAAAGCCTACCACCTTCCCACCAGCCTGGCCCCTAGAGGCAGCGGTGCCCCGCCGACTAAGCAGTGCCCCCTCTGCGCCCGCATCATGCGCGCGTATTTGACCGAGTGCCCCGACTGCCGCTACCAGTGGCCCTCTGTACATCAAATTTGTACGGACGACATGGTCGAGCTGCTGAGCGATGCCCACCTGCCCCAGGTGGACGAGGACAAGATGCTGGCCTTTTTCCGGTTCCAGCGCCGCCAAACCTTTGAATCGGGCCAGTCCCCCAGCTGGACACGCAAAGTCTTTTTCCAGCGCTTTAGCCGCTGGCCTCGCCCAGAGTGGTATCACCACGCCATCTTTGGAGAAACCCCCACCCTAGAGGATAAGCAGGCCTACCGAGATTACGTACTGCACCTTGCTCAGCACCACGGGCGATCGCTGCCCTGGGCTGTGACTGAGTTCCAAAAGGAGTTTGGGCCTGAGGGTTGGGAAGCGCTATTTACAGAAATTTGATCAAACTGGTTCCTAAAAGTCAGCGAATTTTAGCATGACACTGGCAGTACGTAAAAATACTGTGAAGTTAATTTGATAAATACAAACCTTTCTAAAGGCAGGAGTACGATCTGGGACATAAACCTAGCAAAAAAGCTGGTGCGGGCGCGGGCCATACCCGTCTATTTCCCTAGCTAAAGCGTTTACTAAGGTGCTTGCTGGGGCGAGTGCAAAAACAGTTTTTTCTTCGGGCTAGAAACACCCTCGCTGTCTATTCCACAAAACCATGATTTCCCTGCAAATGTCGGAAGGCACCCGCGACGCTGTTGATCAAAGTCTTTCCTCTTCTGATCTAGCCCTGATCCGCGCCGCTAAGGCCGTGCTCAACCGCAACTGGCTGGGCAGCGCCACCAAGCCTGCCCCGGCGGTCTCGCCCTACCAGTGGAGCTGGGATTCTGGCTTTATTGCTATGGGATACGCCCACTACGACCAGCCCCGAGCCATGCAGGAGCTGCGATCGCTGTTTGAAGGTCAGTGGCGCAACGGCCTGCTGCCCCACACTGTGTTTCACCACTGGCGCAGCGGCAGCAGCCGCTACTTCCCCGGCCCTGACGTGTGGCAAACCGAGCGATCGCCCTATTCCCCTTCCCAAGTGCAGACCTCAGGCATCGTTCAGCCCCCCATTCACGCCACTACGGCTTGGCACCTCTACCGCTACGCCACAGACCATCAGTCGGCCTATCAGTTTTTGATTGAGCTGTTTCCCCGCCTGGTGGCTTGGCACCATTACCTCTATCGCGAACGCAACCCCGCTGGCGACGGTTTGGTCTACATTCGGCACCCTTGGGAGTCTGGGCAAAACAACTCCCCCCTGTGGGACGCTAGCCTGCAGCGCGTTGCGGTCGAGGCTGATGAGCTTCCGGCTTACCATCGAATCGAATTAAGGCAAGTCCACCGCACCCAAGACCTGAGCGACGAGAGCTACGGTCGCTATGCCACCCTACTGCTCCAGGCCCGCAACCACGCCTACGATGAGACCGCGATTCGGTCCGAGTGTCCCTTTTTGGTGCAGGATGTTTTGTTCAATGCGCTGCTGGTGAAGGCGAACCGGGATCTGGCGGCGATCGCCCGACTGCTGAACTTTGACCCTTCCCCCTTCGACCGCTGGGCGGAGCAGACGGCCATCAGCATGAACCAAAAGCTATGGAACGAGGAGCTGGGGTATTACCAGAACTACGACTTGGTTACCCAGACTCCCGAGCCCGTCTGCATGGCCAGTAGCTTCACTCCCCTCTATGCCCAGGTTCCTGGTCTCCCCCAAGCCCACCGGATGGTGCAGCATCTGCTCTCACCGGCGTTCTACTCCCCCCTGGTGAGAACCTGTGGTATCCCGAGCTGCAGTCGGCAGTCGCCAGGCTTCCATCCTGGTCAGCACTGGCGGGGTCCCATCTGGCTCAACCTTAACTGGCTGCTTTACCAAGGGCTCAAAACCTACAGCTATACGATCGAGGCAGAACAGCTGCGTCAAGCCTCCCTCATTCTCCCTAAGCAGGGGGGGCTGTATGAGTACTTTCACGCCGACACCGGCAAGGGACTGGGGGCAAACAGCTTTGCCTGGACGGCGGCGCTGGTGCTGGACTTGCTGTTGGGCCATCCCTGATCTTTTCCCCTGGGCTATTCCAAAACAAACGTATTAAATCGTACCAAGTTGCCGCTCTAGTCCGTATCGTTAACCTAACCTTCACCTCGGTGTGGGACACTGCCGTCGGTCACCCTGCCCGTATATCCCCACAGCAAGTGGACTAGTTCCATCCTTGCTTAGGGCGATCGCGGCATGTGGTCTGTTCGTTGGGCTGCCCTAGGCCTGCGCTGTTCTTCGATGGGAGCCATCGGGTCTCCCTCATCGTGAACTGATGTATTGCAATGTGGTGTGGGGGGTAGCCAGCGTGTGTCCTGGTAAACTTTGGGAATAACGTTCTATGGCAATTGAGCTAAGCCTAATTGGCAGATTTGAAACTGGCGTATTTGACGAAAGCGCCACTGAAATTTCAGCATTTGATCCCGCGTCAAACTCGCTGCTGCAGATTAACGGCGACACCGGTTCTATTGATATCCTCGATCTCTCCGATCCGACTGACCCGACCCTCGTCGACAGTTTGGGGCTTGAGGCCGCTGGAATCTCAGGTAGCCCCACCAGCGTAGCGGTTCTCGACGGGGTTGCGGCGGTTTCTGTCGCAAATGAAGACGACGCTCTACCGGGTTCGGTCGTCTTCGTTGACATTAATGCCGCCGTACCCACACCTGTGGTTGTCCCCGTCGGTGTGCTGCCCGATTCTCTGGCCTTCACCCCCGACGGTAACTTTGTGGTGGTGGCCAACGAGGGAGAGCCCGTTGGCGACGACAACGATGACTTGGTAGTCGATCCAGAAGGGACCATTAGCGTTATCGATATCTCTGGTGGTGTGGGAGCAGCAAGCGTCGCCACCGCCACATTTACCGCCTTCAATGGCCAGGAAGATGCGCTGCGGGCCCAGAATATCCGCATCTTCCCCGGCAACACGGCAGCTCAGGATCTAGAGCCCGAGTTTGTCACGATCTCCCCAGACGGCACCACAGCAGCCATCACCATCCAAGAGAACAATGCTGTGGCCTTTGTGGATATCGCGACCGCGACGGTCACTAATCTAGTCAGCCTAGGCACTTCTGATTCCCCCTTCGACCCCAGCAACGAAGACGGCGGCATTAACATTGCTGACCAGCCCGTGCTGCGTTTCCTTCAGGCGGATGCCATCGACGCCTTCGAGATTGATGGCGAGACCTTCTATATCGTGGCTAATGAGGGTGACGGTCGCGACGCCATCACCCAGATTACGGACTTTGAGCGCGTCGCTGACGTGACTCTCGACCCCACAGCGTTCCCTGATGCGGCTACGCTGCAGCTTGACGAGAATCTGGGTCGCCTCGAGGTTTCAATCATCGACGGCGACACCGACGGCGACGGCGATCTCGACCAGCTCTTTGCCCTAGGTGGCCGCTCTTTTGCCATTCTGGATGCTAACGGTAACCGGGTGTTTGAAAGCGGCTCTGCGCTTGAGGAGCTGACGGCAGCCACTTTCCCTGCCAACTTCAACTCTGACAACGACGCCAATACCTTCGACAGCCGCAGCGACGACAGCGGCCCTGAGCCTGAAGGCGTTACTACAGGCGTTGTGGACGGCGTTACCTATGGTTTCGTTGGTTTAGAGCGCATTGGCGGCGTGGTGGTCTACGACTTGAGCAACCCAGCCTCCCCTGAGTTTGTGCAGTACATCAACAACCGCGACTTCAGCGTTGTATTTGATGAAGATGAGGAGGGTGACCCAGACCCCACCGACGAGCAGCTCGCGGCGGTGGGCGACCTGGGTCCTGAGGGATTGACCTTCATCTCTGCCGCAGATAGCCCCAACGGAGAGCCGCTGCTGGTGGTGACCAACGAGGTCAGCGGCACCACGTCCATCTTCCAGCTCAATGACGCCACCGTCGGGACCAACTTGGCCGAGCGTCTGGTGGGTACCGCTGATGCAGACATCATCAGCGGCGGGGCTGGGGCCGACGTCATTTTGGGACGCGCTGGCGATGACGACCTCAGCGGCGGCGCTGGCAGCGACGTGATCAACGGCGGCACCGGCGCCGATGTGATTAGCGGCGGGAGCCAAGCGGACACCCTCAACGGCGGTCGGGGGGCAGACGTCTTGAATGGCGGTCTAGGTGCGGACTCCCTCAACGGTGGCCTCGGTGCGGACACCCTCAACGGCGGTCGCGGACCCGATACCCTTAACGGTGGTCGCGGTAACGATACGCTCAACGGTGGCGCTGGCCGCGATCGCCTCCTTGGCGGTGCCGGCGGCGATACCCTCGTGGGCGGCTTAGGCGCTGACTTCCTGATTGGGGGCGCTGGCCGAGACACGTTTACCTTGCAAACTGGAAACGGCTTCGACACGATTTCGGACTACAGCGATGGCCAAGACCGATTTAGCCTGGCGGATGACCTCGAGTTCGATGACCTAATTTTGGTCCAAAGGGGCGCGAGCGTGGTCATCAGCATCTCCGGCGATAGACTGGCGCTGCTCTCCGGGGCCGACGTGGACGATCTCACCGCAGCTGATTTTGTCACTGATGTGGCATAGCTAAGTGACGTGGCCATTGGACAGGGAATGCCTTTCCTGCCCAATGGCCGCTAATACGGCACGACATTATCTATGTGTGCGGCGGCGGCCTGCAGGATGACGTCCATCAGGAGCTGTTGGTTATACTGCTCTAGCGCCTGTTTTAGCGCTTCGTGCTCTGGCGGAATTTCCTCAATGAGCTGGCTGATGAGGGTGTCATCGCACAGTGTTGCTGCATGGTGGAGCTGAAGCAGCCAGGCAGTGGGCATCACCCCCAAGTTGCCAATTTCCAAGCTTTGAATTTGCTGGGAGGGGGTGTCGTAGCGATATTTGACGTTGAGGAGTGCCCCAATCATCTGCAGGAGCGCCTTTTTGTAAACGGGCTTACCCAAAAACTCGTCGCACCCAGCTGCGATCGCCTCCTCTCGATCGGCGCTGAAGGCGCTAGCGGTCAAGGCGATAATTTTAGGCTGGGGCGTTTTACCGTTGGTTTCTTCGGCGGCGCGAATTTGTCGGGTTGCCTCATATCCAGTCATCCCCGGCATTCGTAAATCCATCAAAATAAGCTGCGGCTGCCAGGCTTGCCACTGAGCGATCGCCTCTGCTCCGGTGGAGGCTTCTCTGACCTCAAAGCCGACGCTAGAGAGTAGCGCTGTGAGAAACTGTCGGTTCTCCGGCTGGTCATCCACCACGAGAAGTCGGTAGCTGTTGTCGTCGGCAATGCCGCTAACGTAGTCTACGGCGTCTAGAGATTGAGTCACCGCCGCTGCCGAGGCCTGAGTGACCCAAACCGGAAGCGTGACACGGAAGGTGGTCCCCACACCCGGGGTACTGCAGCACATCAGCCATCCCTGCATCAGCTCGATAAATTTTTGGCTGATGGTCAACCCTAGGCCGGTGCCGTCTGGAATACTCTGACCAATCTTTCCTTGTTCAAAGGCCTCGAACATCGCCATCTGATCAGCGGCAGAGATGCCGATGCCGCTGTCTTGAACATCAAAGCTGAGCGTCGCGCAGCAGTGCGTTCGACCGATTCGACTAGGGTCTTGAGCGGGCGGTGTGGCAGTGACTGACGCCTCATCGATGAGCACCCGCAGCTTAACGTAGCCATACTGCGTAAATTTGATCGCGTTACCTAAAAGGTTAATTAAGATCTGCCGCAGCTTGTTTTGGTCACAGCAGACGTACCTGGGAAGCTTGGGGGAGGATTCCACCAAAAAGGCTAAGCCCTTATTCTGGGCGCGGAGCATCAGCATAGACTGCAGCGATCGCAGCAGCTCAAATAGATCAAACTCGCTCACATTGATGCTTACATGGCCGGCTTCGATCTTGGAGAGGTCCAGCACGCTGTTGATCAACTGCAGCAAATGGTCGCCGCTGCGGATAATAGTTTGCACATAGTTCTGATGGTCAGGGGGCAGCGCTGGGTCCCGGTCGAGCACCTGAGCAAAGCCCAGGATAGCGTTCATGGGGGTCCGCAGCTCGTGGCTCATGTTGGCCAAGAAGGTGCTTTTGGCTTGGTTGGCGGTTTCAGCGTCCTCCTTGGCCTGCTGGAGCTGAGCCACAAGCTGGGCCTGCTGCGTGGCGATCGCAAGCTGTGCCCCCACCTGCGTCAAGATGGTCACCTCCCACGCTTGCCAGTCCCGAGGGGCGTCGTTTTGGTAAGCAGAGAGCAGCCCCCAGAGCGTATCCCCCTGGAAGATTGGTGTGGTCAAATAGGCCCGAGCTTGAAACTGCTCCAGCAGCTCAAGGTAGCAGGGCTCAAAGTCTTGGGTATAGATGTCGTTCACCTGCAGGCAGCCCGGTTGGGTCTGATAGGCGCTGCCCTGAGTGGTCTGCAGGTAGCTGTCGGTGATCACCTTTGAGCTATTTAGATCGACGATGCCTTTGATCATGCAGCGGTCTTCGCCCACGCTCTGCTGGATGTTGGCTGCATCTTCCCCCAGCAGCGACGTCCAGATTGAATCCACCGACTCTGCCACAAACCTGCCGCTCCAGTCTGGGTTAAAGCGGTAGATCACTACGCGATCGCAGCACAGCACTCGCCGGAGCTCCCGCACCGTCACCTCAAGAATTTGGTCTAGGGCCAGACTGCGGCGCATGCGGTCCACAATGGCAACCGTGGTCTGCTCCCGCTCTAGGCTACGCTGGAGGGTCTGCTGCGCCAGCCGCTGTTCCGTAATGTCTCGAATTACCACTAAAACTTCGTCCGGACCCAGAGGAACCGTCCGCGATTCTCGCCAGTAGCGGCGCTTATCGATCATCACAGAGAAATCGTAGACCTCGGTTTGACCACTCTCTAACACCTGCTGGGCGCACTCAAGCTGCAGTTGGGCCACGCCCTCAGGCAGGTATCGATTGATGTGGGTTCCGGCGGTTTCGTGGGCAGGCACCGGCATCGACACGTTTTTAGCCAGCTTCACGTCTAGACAAACCCCCTGACGGGTCATGCAAATAATTAAATCGGGGAACGCATCTTTGATGGCCTGGTTGACCGCCTCGCTGCGCCGTCTGGCCACTTCGGCAGCTTTGCGGTCTGTAATATCGATGCTGTTGCCGATAATGCCCCTCACCTGTCCCTCTGGATTGATAAAAGGGGCGATCGTGGTGTAGTAGTAGCGCTTTTCTCCTAGGGCGTTGGTCAGGGTATCGTCTGGGTTGACGATGGTGCGCCGTGACGTAATCACCTGCTGATTGATAGCTTCAGTCCGCTCAAGCTGGCCTGGATCCGAGTTAAAGTCGCTGTCACGTCGCCCTAGCAGGTCATCCACAGAGGTGAGGTACATCATGGCGCTCGCCCGGTTGGCCACAATAAAGCGCCCCGTTTCATCTTTGAGGAAGATGGCGCTGGGAACGGTGTCAATCACCTGGTGCAGAAAACGCCGCTGGTTTTCCAGCTCAAGCTCAGCATGCTTTTGTGGGGTAATGTCCCTCAACATCACCAGCACCTGCTCGTCCTCCATTGGGACGATGCGAGCCTCTTCGTATCGCGCCCTGCCGTTAGTGGAGACGGCATAGTCGTATACCTGCAGGGTTTTCGTCTTGATCGCTTTCTGAATCGCCTGCTGCTGCTGTTGGACCAGCGCTTTCGGCAAATGGTGGCGCTGTGTTTCTTGGGGCAACAGGGCATTCCTGAGGGATTGCCGACCGCCAAACAGCTCTAGCAAATTGCCGTCGCGGTCTAAGCGAAGCAGCAGGTCAGGGATGGCCTGCAGCATGGCGCGATTTGTCGCTTCACTTTGCTGTAGCGCCAGCTCTGCCCGCTTGCGATCGCTGATGTCTCTCACCACAGCAAGGCTGGAAACGGGCTGCCCGTGTTCATCGCAAATTATCGACAGCGACACTTGGGTCCACACGGCCTCCCCCGACTTGCTCAAGTAGCGCTTCTCAAACGACAGCGACTGCACCTCCTGGCGATAGAGCCGCTGCACGTTTTCTGGGGTTACTGAAACATCTCCGAAGTAAGTGACGTCAATGTAGGTTTTCTGCTTAAGTTCTGCCTCGCTGTAGCCTAAGATATCGCAGAATCCCTGATTGACCATGATGAATCGCCCCGTGTCCAGGTCTGCTTGGTTGATGCCCACTGCAGCCTGGTCAAACATGGCGCGGAAAGCCGCCTCACTCTTCTGCAGCGCTTTCTCTGTTCGCTTGCGATCGCTAATGTCTCGGATAATTAGCAGCACCTTGCCATCCCCGCAGGGGGCCATGCGTACTTCTTCGTGGCGCACCCCGTCGGGGTGCATAATCTCCTGCTCATAGGCCTGTACTGCCCCAGTGCTAAGCGTCCGGGTAATGGCTTGCCTGTGCCGCTGGGCGACCTCAGCGGGAACCGTCTCTTCGATTGGGAGGCCCTTAACCGCGACACCATGCGCTAGGTCTATGTCACGGTTAGTGCGAACACTGTCGAGATAGACGCCGTCGTGACTCAGCAAAAAGATTAGGTCTGGGATGCCTTGCAACATTGCCCGCTGCCGAGTCTCACTTTCGACTAAGGCTTCTGTGCGCTCGGCCACCTGCTGCTCTAGATCCTGCTGATAGCGAGACTGGAGCTGTGAGATGGCGCAACGCTCAGTGATATCTTGATAGGCGCTGATGACATAGCGAACGCGATGATCGCTGTCTAGAACGGGAAGCGCCCGAATTTCGATGGGAATAACCTGGCCATCTTCGCGGTGTACGTCGGCTTGACTAATGTACACTGACTTACCGCAAAGGGCTTGAGCAACGGGAAAGTCCTCAGGTCTGTAGGGGCGGTTGGTATTGGCATAGCAAAGGCTGTAGCACTTACTAATCTCTTGCAGCCCTGCACCGCCGTCCATGCCTAAAATGTTGCGCCCGGTCTGATTAATCAGCACGGCGTGGCCCAAGCCATCGAACACGCATACGCCCGCAGGAGTGTTCTCTAGCAGTAGAGACAGCTTTTCCTCGCTGTCGCTAATCGCTTCAAACGACACCTGCATTTGCGCCGCCATGCGTTTAATCGTGGTCGCAAGCTCTGCCAGCTCCCCCGCTTCTGGCAAGAGAACCTGGCTAGCACTCTCGAATTTTCCTAGACTCAAGTCTGCTGCAACCTGGGTCAAGTTTTGAATAGGGCGAATAATCTGGCGAGAAAACACCATGCTGAGGGCGATCGCCCCCCCGGCTGACAGCACCATTGAGCCAGCAACAGTCAGCAGCAACGTCTTGAGCGGAGCGTAGGCATCGGAGATTGGCCGCTCAATCACCGCAGTCCAGGGAATATGTTCCAGCGGTACCGCCAGGCCAATGACCCTATTTTCCTGCAGCCCGATATAGATCTGCAGGTTCAATGCCGCTGAGGTAATATCTGCTGGCGCCAAGCTTTGCAGCCCGACATCCTGAATTACGGTGTGCTCTGATAAATCAGGAAAGTAGCCTGCCGACTGGATCTGCCCAGACTTCGCAATGAGACGGTTGTGCTCGTCAAGAATGTAGAGATAGCCTGAGCGCTGTAGGTCTGCCTTGGACACGGTTGACCACAGATGGGAGAGGTCAACTTTGGCTACCAAGGCTCCCTTCGTCTGACCGTCTGCCTCATGCAGCGGAACGGCCATCGTCATATAGGGATCTTGATTTTTATCTAGTTTCACCAAGCCGTAGAAGGATGCCTGCTGGGTCAGCGTACGCCGCAGGGCAGCCGGGGTGTCGGTGACCTGTTCTGATTGCCAAAGCTCGCTCTCGTCGGTGGGGAGGTCTTCTTGTGAGACCTGATTGGGCTTGTGGTAAGCCATCAGCAGATTTTCAGCATCGTCAAACACCGCTGCTGCTTCAAAATGGTGACTCTGAGCCAGCATCGCGCTGATCAACCCCCGCTGGACTTCTAGGGGCTGATCCATAAAGCTGGGAAAAGCACTCAGGTGGTCGAGATGGGCATGGACCCCATCGATAAACTCATCAAGACTGTTGGCCGCGCTCTGAGCCTGAGTTTGCTGCTGAAGCAGGAGCTGTCGCTGGAGGAACAGGCTAGCCGTCGTTGCCACAATGCCCCCAGTTAATAGGGAGACAATAGCAGCGATCGCCAAAAACCGATTCAGAATTTGCTGACTCAGGGATGGCGTATGAAACTTGGCCCAGGGACGAAGCAGCTCAGCTGGTCTACTCACGGTTGTAGATAATGACTTAGTAGTGATGAGAAGTTGGAGGCGATCGCCCATACAATCGGCTTAAGGCGCCGCATGCTCAAGGCGCCATATGCAGTAGGGTAAAACGCATAGTTGCCCTAACGCTTTGAAACAATCGCCATAAACGACTAGATACACCCCATACTGCGCTGGCCTTGTCGCTTATGACTAACCTTTTAGCTCCAAGCGCTGGATTCGGTGAGGCAGATCACGCAAATATCCTGATGCATTGGAGCATTTGCCCCCCTGTCTCAATGTTACTCAGTATTTCTTGCAAGTAAAAATTCCCTTTCAAACTTCATCGGCCCTTGTCACCATTCGTTAGGGGGATAAATATTGCATTTTTAGCGCAGCTGTCATCGAATCATAGCTGATCGATATCGTCGGGGCGTCAATTCCCTAGATAATGAAGAACCGTTGTGCAACAGGAGTCGATAAGAAGTATGAGTCGTGCAAAGAAAGCCGTTTTAGCCTATTCCGGTGGCGTCGATACGTCCGTTTGTATTCCCTACCTCATGCATGAGTGGGGTGTTGAAGAAGTAATTACCCTAGCGGCTGACCTAGGTCAAGGAGATGAGCTGGGGCCCGTACAGCAAAAGGCGCTGGATTCGGGGGCGAGCGAGTCGCTGGTGGCCAATCTGCAGGAAGAGTTCGTTAAGGACTACGCCTTCCCCGCCGTGCAGGCCAACGCCCTCTACGAAAATCGCTACCCCCTTTCGACAGCTTTGGCCCGTCCCCTAATTGCCAAGCGGCTAGTGGAGGTAGCGGCAGAGTATGGGGCGGATGCAGTGGCCCACGGCTGCACCGGCAAGGGCAACGATCAGGTGCGCTTCGACGTGGCGATCGCCGCCCTCAACCCCGACCTGACAGTGCTCACCCCCGCCCGGGAGTGGGGCATGAGCCGGGAGGAAACCATCGCCTACGGCGAGCGCTACGGCATTCCCTCCCCGGTGAAGAAATCCTCTCCCTACAGCATCGACCGCAACCTGCTGGGGCGATCGGTGGAAGCCGGTCCCTTGGAAGACCCCTGGAACGCGCCGCTGGATGAGGTGTACGCCATGACGAAGGCGATCGCCGACACCCCGGATGAACCTGAATTTGTAGACATTGGCTTCGAGCAGGGTATCCCAGTGTCCCTCAACGGCGAGGCGTTGCCGTCCATTGCGCTAATTACCCAGCTCAACGAGGCCGCTGGACGCCACGGCTACGGGCGCATCGACATGGTGGAAAATCGCTTGGTGGGCATCAAGTCGCGGGAAATCTACGAAGCTCCGGCGCTATTGGTCCTCATCGCCGCCCACCGTGACCTAGAAAGCCTGACCCTGACGGCAGATGTCACCCACTACAAGCGAGGCATTGAGGAGACCTATTCTCAACTGGTCTATAACGGCCTCTGGTATAGCCCCCTTAAGGCGGCGCTGGATGCGTTCATTCAGAATACGCAGAAGCGGGTTACCGGGACGGTGCGGGTGAAGCTGTTCAAGGGCAGCGCCACCATCGTGGGCCGTCAGTCTAACCTGTCGCTGTATACGCCGGATCTGGCCACCTACGGATCTGATGACCAGTTTGACCACAAGGCCGCGGAAGGGTTCATCTACGTGTGGGGACTGCCGACGCGGGTTTGGGCGCAGAATACGCGGGGGTAAGCTGACGCTGAACCCCTGCTTGACGGGGCATTAAGCTATCGCCAGCGCAGCGCCCACTGCCCCAGCGCTGGCCGCGCCAGCTCCTGCTCATCCACCCAATCTACCGCTTTATACGTGCCAAAGACGTGGTCCCACCAGTCCACCGCCAGCCCAAAGTTGTAGTACCACATGTTGTATTTGTGGTGGACGTAGTGTACGGGCATCTTCATCCAAAAGCACTTAGAGGGGTTTTCGTGCTGGAGCTGGTGGGCATAGGCCGAAAAGGCCGCGAAGGCTACGGCGCCCGCCACCCAGCCAATGCCTGCTTCAACAGAAATCAAGAACGGCGGCAGCATGGCGATCGCCCCGCCTTTGACGTAGTCTAGAAACTCCCAAAGAACGCCCTGCCCCTCGTTGCGGCGATGATGATCGCGGTGGCGCTGGCCGATGCGGGGCGACTTGTGCATCAGGCGGTGCATCCAGTATTCAACCAGGCTGGCGAAAATAAAGGCGGCAATAAAGAATATTAGTCCAGTCATAGTGTCCTCAACTCACACCGGGGTTTCTACAGCAATCCTAGGAAACTTGTTGGAGGAGGGGCGGGCTTGGTATCTGTTTAGCGAGCGTGAAAACCTGCTCTACAGGCTGGCTTTACCCCCCTCAATCCCCCCTTACTAAGGGGGGAAGCTGGGTTCTCCCCCTTAGTAAGGGGGAGCTAGAGGGGGTCAGACCGAGACGCTAAACGCGTACCGGGCTTGGCCCGCCCCTCCTCCCATTTCACAGCTTCGAGATTGCTACGTCTTTATACATTGTAAAGATAGTTTGAGGCTTTGGGCATGGGCCACTTCAGCGGGGCGGAGCGGGCTTATCTGGCAGCGGAGTTGACCCAATGTGGGCGATTGCCTGCGCCACAAACCGCTTCAGAAAATCCTCCCGCCGTTCCAGGCCAAACTGCGCCTGCACGGCTGCCACCATGCCGCCGTCTCCCCAAGTCTGCTGCCGCCGAAAGTACTCGGCAAAGCTTTTACCCGCAATCCGCGTCAGGTAAGCGGCGGTCACCCCCTGGACCCCCTGTCCAATCAAAATCGTGCCTGGGTTGAGCCGTAGAGTAACCGTGAGCAGCTCCGTCGCGCCCTTGACAATGCCTACGCCGCCCAAAGTTCTCGCCAGAGAAAGCGCCAGTGTTTTCGCTTCCTCAATTGACACCTCGCAGCCATATACGCGCCCCAGCTCGATCACCATTTGGGCGTTGACGGCAGCGGCGGCCAGCAGGTCTACCATGGGCAGCGGCATCACCGCCACTACGCCACCGCTAATCCACTGGTAGCGCTCGATGATGGCGCCCGCCTGTGCCTGGCGCTGCTCAGCGATCGCGGCGCGAGCCGCTTCCCCGATCTGCCGCGACTGCAGCAAAATATTGTCAGCAATCAAGTCGTCCCCTTCCTGCCGCAGGATGGCCGCCATTCGCTTGAGTAAGGGCAAAATCTGAGGCGGTGGGGCCATCTGCTCCCCCTCCACCCAAACCGGCGCCGGGGCTGCGGCGATCGCCACCACGTCCTGGGGCGCTAAAGCGTCCGCCGTGCGCTGCTTTAGCTGAGCCAGGATGGCCTCTTGCTCGTCGTTGGGGTAGCGGTCAACTTTGTTGAATACCAGCAGCAGCCGCTTCCCAACCCTCAGCAGCGATCGCAGCAGCTCATACTCCGACTGCTGCAAATCGTTATCCACCACCATCAAAATCAAATCGGCTTCAGCCGCCACCTGCCGCGCCGCCCCGCCGCGCTCGTCGCCCCAAAGGCTCGCTTCCGAGAGACCTGGGGTATCAATTAGGGCAACCTGACGGAAGACATTGCGAAATCGCAGCCGATAGGTGCAAACGGCCTGGGTCGTGCCCATGGCCGCCCCCGTATCGCCCACGGAGCGGCCTGCGATCGCATTGAGCACAGACGTTTTGCCCGTCGACCCCGTGCCGAAGACCACCACTCTCAGCGCGCCGCCATCAAACCGCTGCGCGACCCGCTGGGAGCGCTGCTGCAAGGCTCGCCGCGCTACTTCGTCTTGCACCTGGTCAATTTGCTGCTGCAGAACGTTCAGGGTTTGGTCAGCGGCCTCCACCGGAGAATGAGGCGCCGCCGGGCGAGGTCGGGGCGATCGCCGCCGCAGGAACCGAGCGGCATAATAAACCAGCAGCCCCGCCAATGCAGTCAAAGCCAGCAGCAGGGCACCCACCAGGAGACGCGCCAGCAGTGGCGATAGGGACGCTGCGCTGAGATAGAGCTGCTGAATTGAAGCCGTCAGCCACAACAGTGCGGCTAAAGCCAGCACCAGGCTCAGACAGAGGAACAGAAGACGCGATCGCGGCATAAATAAGCGGCCCAGACGCCCGTTGAGCTCCAGCTTACGCTATTTGGCCGTTGAGCGTTGGGCAAAGAGCGCTGGGCTCCGTCTTCAGTTCGAGGCAGATGCCTTAATAGCTCGGGCGACGCTGTTCGCGGGGCTTCGCCTTGTTCAGCCGAATTTCCCGGCCCATCCATTCCGCGCCGTCGAGCTCTTGGATAGCGGCTTCTTCTTCGCTATCGCTCTCCATATCGACAAAAGCAAATCCCCGTCGTCTGCCGGTCTCGCGGTCTGTGGGCAAGCTAACGCGCTTGACGGTCCCATACTCCACAAAGACGCTCCGCAAGTCATCTTCCGTGGCCTGAAACGACAGGTTACCAATGTAAATAGTCACAATTTTCTCCAACCAAGCTAAATCGATTCCGTAGAAGCTAATTTTTGTTGACTTACTCAGCGTGATAGCTGCGCCATCAAACTAATACCGCCGCCATAATAGCCGATTTATTAAAAAATATCAGTTACCTAAGTATCACGCTCAGTCCATGCCTTCATTTTACCGGGGTTCAAAAGCCCGTAGGGGTCGACCTGCTGCTTAAACCGGAGCTGCACTGGGTCAATCGTTTTACGGCCCCCGTCCTCTAAAATATAGGTGTGAGGATTGGCAATAAACGCGCCTTTGGCCTCGTGATAGGCAATGATGTCCGCCAGTCGCTCCGGACACTGATAGCGCACAAGCTGCAGCGCCGCCGGAATCACCTTACCGCCCACGCGGAAAAATTCCAGGTGCATCATCACCTCGTCGCCAAAGTGGTGATACATGTGCTCAACGGTCTCTAAGCCCCCTTCAATAAACAGCGTCTGCAGGTAAGTCAGATTCGCATCCACGTTACGGGCGTGGAGGGTGGTGTGATTCCAGGTGTATTCCATCAGCAGCGTCCCCTTACCCGCATCTTGAGCAGGTTTTTCGTGGGTGATGCGGCCCCCAAACTCCTGCACCAAATCCTGCAGGGCTTGGTGGTCTGCCTCCGACACCATGAGCAGGGCCGCGTGGCTTCCCTCCGGCAGGAAGGGCTTCAGCGCCGCGAAGTACTGGGGCACGGGGTGGGCGCAGACGCAAATCAGCTTTTTCACAATTCCGTCGGCGTCCCCCAAAGCTTGGCCAAAGCGCGCCGCTGTCATGAAATCGTCAAACACGGCGATCACATCTTGCCAGGGGTAGGCCGGCGCTAGAGGAATTTCAAGCTGGGTAATAATACCGTTGGTGCCATAGGCGTGGTTCACCTGCTGCACCGCGTCTCCCCGCAGCTCAATCACCCGGGGATCGTCTTCCAGGGTTACGACTATCACCGCCTGTAGGTTGCCGCGATCGCGCAGTTGACCGTAGGTGATTGAGCCAATGCCGCCGCTGCCGCCGCCGATAAAGCCGCCGATGGTGGCGGTGCGGTAGGTAGAGGGGGCCATGCGAATCTCCCAGCCGCTGGGGCGGGTTTGCTTATCGAGGGCGGCGAGCTTGACCCCTGGATCGACACAGGCTCGCCCCGGCTTCACCCAGTGGACCGTTTGCATGGCGCTCAAGTCGAGAATGACGCCCCCCTGGAGCGGTACGCACTGGCCGTAGTTGCCCGTCCCCGCGCCCCGCACCGTCAGCGGCACCCGGTGGGCAACGCAGACCCGGGCCACCTGGAGCACCTCGGCCTCGGATGTGGGCCGCACCGCCAAGTCTCCCCGACAGTCTTGGAGCTGGGGCGTGAGAATGGGGCTAAAGGTGTAGTAGTCTTGGCTCAGCTTGGTGAGCTGGGCCGGGTCTCGAATGACGTTGAGGGAAGATAAATCGCGGGCGATCGCGTCCCAGTTGGGGCTTGAGGTGGCGACGGTCATGGCGGTTTTGTGCGTCAGGTATCTTGCGGCTAGAGTACTGAGATTCTAACGCCATGGGCCCAACCGTGCCGCGATGCTGAACCCCCATCGACATCAGATTATCGGTATAATTCAGCAGGATTCGAAGCGATTAATTTTCACCACGCGATCGCAACCCATGTCTCCCAGGTCATCCTTTCGCCCCCGTCTCCGCCCCATCGTCACAGCCGGTGCCGTTCTGGCTGCTTTTCTTGTGAACGTTTGGGCGAATGTCGCCCCAATCAACGGTCAAACTATTGGCGACATTTCGAATCAGCAGTTTGGCGACATTTTAATGACCCCCGAGAGCTACGCGTTTGCGATTTGGGGCCTGATCTATGTCGGGCTATTTGTGCTCGCCGCCTATCAACTGCGTCCCGCCCAGCAAGACAATCCCCGACTCCAGAGCACCTATTGGCTTGCGGCGGCCTGCCTGGCTCAGATGGTCTGGGTATTTCTATTTTTAACGGGGCAATTCGTCGCCTCGCTGGTGGCAATGGTGGCGATTTTGCTGGCCCTGCTGGTGTTTTACCAAAGGCTCCGCAGCGATAGCCGGGCGTCTGATGCAGAGAAATGGCGATCGCAGCGTCCGGTGAGTCTCTATCTCGGCTGGATTTCTGTCGCCACTGTGCTCAATGTAGCTATCGCCCTCGACAGCGCAGGCTGGCGCGGCTGGGGTATCCCGCCGGTGATGTGGACGGTGCTGATGGTGCTGGTGGCTGCGTCCTTGGGGGGCTTGGTGCTGTGGCGCTATGCGGACTGGGTCTATCCGGGGGTTGTGGTGTGGGCGCTGGTGGCGATCGCTGTCCGCCACAGCAGCCGTCCGCTGCTGGGGGGCATCGCCGCTGGGTCTGCGGGCCTACTCACCCTGCTGATGGGCTGGCGATATTGGCGCTACGCTTCAGGGTCGCGCCAGCACAGGCTGCTGTGACGATAGCACCCTTGGGATAGAGGGCGGGGCTTGCTGAAGACCATTCATCGGATTTTGCAAGGGCTGCGGCTGGCGGGACACAGCTTGCGATCGCTCAAGTGGCTTTGCTGAGCGCCCTCTATTGGAGCTGGCCGCCGGTCTCGCTGACCCTAGTGGTTCCGGCTTCAGAGGTCGCCTATTGGTCAGACATTGTTCAAGATTTTGAGGCCACCCATCGCACCATTCGCATCCGCCCCATCGGCCTTGACAATCCTCACTGCCCCGTACGAGATCGCGCAATTCACCTTAGAATTCAGGCAGGGGGTTGCCCCAACGCAGTAACGGAAGTAGCACCATGGACATCAAAGACGGATTTGTCGGCACCGTAGGCAATACGCCACTAATTCGGCTCAACCGCATCAGCGATGAAACCGGATGCAACATTATAGGCAAAGCCGAATTTCTTAACCCCGGTGGCTCCGTTAAAGACCGCGCTGCCCTGTTTATCATTCAGGATGCTGAAGAGAAGGGGCTACTGAAGCCCGGAGGCACTGTGGTAGAAGGCACGGCGGGCAACACCGGCATCGGTCTAGCCCACATCTGCCGCGCCAAGGGCTATAAGTGCCTAATTGTGATCCCTGAAACCCAGTCCCAAGAGAAGATGGACATGCTGCGGATGCTGGGGGCCGAAGTGCGCCCCGTTCCGGCAGTGCCCTATCGTAACCCGGAGAACTACGTCAAAGTGTCGGGGCGGCTGGCAGAGGAGATGGACAACGCCATCTGGGCCAACCAGTTTGACAACTTGGCCAACCGGCAGGCCCACTACGAGACCACTGGGCCAGAAATCTGGGCGCAGACCGACGGGACGGTGGATGTGTGGACGGCGGCGACGGGGACGGGCGGCACCTACGCCGGGGTAGCGATGTTTTTGAAAGAAAAGAACCCCGAGGTGAAGTGCGTGGTGGCTGACCCCATGGGCAGCGGGCTGTATAGCTACATCAAGACGGGGGAAATTAAGCCGGAAGGCAGCTCCATCACCGAGGGCATCGGCAACAGTCGCGTCACCGCCAATATGGAAGGGGTGCCCATCGACGACGCGGTGCAGGTGCATGACGACGACGCGCTCAAGATTGTGTACGACCTGCTCTACGAAGAGGGCCTATTTATGGGAGGCTCGGTGGGCATTAACGTGGGGGCGGCGATCGCCCTAGCGAAGGAGATGGGGCCAGGCCACACCATTGTGACGGTGCTGTGCGACGGCGGCGGTCGATATCAGTCGCGGCTGTTTAACAAACCGTGGCTGGCAAACAAGGGCTTCGATCTAAAGGCGATCGGCATTGCCTGATTCGGTTGAGGCCCAGCGCCGGGTGCTGGTGTGCCAGAACCGCACCTGCCGTAAGCAGGGGGCGGCGAAGGTGCTGGCAGCGTTTCGTAATCAGCCGGTGCCAGGGGAAGTGGTGGAGAGCGGCTGTTTGGGGCAGTGCGGCAATGGGCCGATGGTGCTAGTGCAGCCGGATGAGGTGTGGTACTGCGGGGTAAGGCCGGATGAGGTGCCAGCGGTGGTGGTGCGGCATCTGCAGCAGGGACATCCGGTGCGGGGGATGCTGTATTCGCGATTTCACTGAGTAGTGATATGGCATAAGCGGCCACAAGTAAACGATACCGGGAGTTACCCCAGGACGACCAATCTTCGCGATTTTTGTATCTAACTTTTTCGCTACATTACAGATATTTACCGACAGGGATAATAGGCGGCCCTAGTAGAATTCTCTGTAAGCAGAACAAGGCTCGTCGCAACAACGTAAGCGCACCAAATTCTGCTCTAACGCTGTTACTTGGTACCAAGCTATATGATAGTCCTCGATAACCCTCGTCAAATTGCTAGAGATGCAATCCAGGCCTCTATTTCAGCCGATCTTTGGCAACAGAATGGAGCCTTTATTGCAGATCTCAAGCGTCGGGTCAAGCAGCATCCCGTGTCGTCCCATCCCGCGATCGATGCCCTAAATCAGGGACGGTTCGACCGAGATCAGCTTAAACAGGTTCATCTAGAGTATCGTCACGCCATTGTTCAGATCTTTACCGATGCGCTGTTAGTTGCTCAATACCAGAGCCGTCAGCTCGAACCTAGGTTGACGCCGGGCAACAAAATGCACGCTCGGTTTTTGCTAACGCTCAACACCCTAGATGAATTCGGCTTCCAACCGGGTGTCGATGCTCTGGGATACTACCGCGGCAACCCCGCCTATGCCCACTATCCACTGTTTGAGCACGTCCTCAATGAACTCGACATTTCGATTGAAGACCGCTGTAGCTACGTGCCCTCCTCCATTGCCGCTGAGGTGCGTAACTATCTGGAAAGCAGCTTTGACCAGTTCAGTCAGGTCTCCAGTCTGCTGGCGGTTGCGGAAGAAGAGGTTGTGCTGTTTAGTGCCCCACTGCGGCGGAATGCTAAAGCGGTTGGTGTCACTGTAACGTCGGGATACTACCTCTGTCACGGCACCAGCGATGACCTAGATGCGGAAGCTAGCGACGATGACCACGAAGACGATTTGTGGTACGTCCTAATGCAGGCGCTTACCCCAGATCAGTATGAGGAAATCGCCGCACTGTGCCAGCGCTACTGCGATCTCTGGGTTCGCTTTTGGGATGCTCAAATGGATTTACTCAATTCCGCTGAGGTTCCCGCCATGTTGATTGCGGGCTAATCGGCATTAATTCCGGGCGGCACCCCTGTGAACGCAGTAGCCTGATTTCGACTTTTGACAATGACTTTACCGCTCATTAGGTCTCTTGCCTCTTTCACCGAGGGCTAGCTTAGCCCTTCGCCTTGAGCAATGGCCTCAGCACGGTAAAACGTGTCAAACAAATTTGGGAATACCGTCGATGAACTCTCAACGCCGGTATTTTGAACAGTGATTTCCAAGAGATTGGACGTCAAGGTTCTTGATACATCAGTCTGATACATCGGCGGTGCCGCCTGGAGGGCGATATTTGCGTATTGGATAATGAAACAAGCTTTGCAGGCGATCGCATTTCGATTGCGGCGACGACAACTCAATGTTGAAGGAGGGTATCTCAATTGCGGCGCCTGCAGCTCAATTGTCTGGCCTGCAATTCGATATTGGTCAATAAAATAAGCTTTGCGGGCGATCGCAGCTCAAAGTTTAGGGCATCAATCAGTGAGTTGAGCCGCCGATCGTCTTAAAATCGCTTCGAGCGGCATAAATCATCCAAGATTACTGCATGAAGCGCAGCATTTTGCGTGTCATGGCGTCAAGATAACCTCTGCGGTGCGGGGCAACCCCATCACCTGGGTCTCGCCCAGCAAAAAGACGTCAACGCCCATGGGATAGTGGCCAGCGTTCTCCCGCCACTGAGTCCAAAACCCAGCCGGCACCTGAGGCGCGATCGCCCTTTGATCAAGGATGCCGGGGCCGCGCAGCGCCACGGTTGGGCCGCCGGTTAAGCTCGTCACCTGCAGCAGCAGCGTCGCCGAGGCTTCAGGATACTCAGCCGTACCAATGTTGAAGGCCGACAGGTCGATCGCCTCACCCCGCGTCAGCGCAAAGTCAGCCTGCGGTGAGGGAGCTAGGGGGCAGCCGGTGTGGAACTGCAGCCAGGGGCGGCTGTTCTGCAGGCTATCCTCAAGCCAAAGGGTGACCTCGTTGTCGAGTAGGGTGAGGCAGGCGGCGGCGCAGGCGCTGGTCAGGCCGGGGGGTGGGGTCAGTTCAGGAAGGGAACAGCAGCGCCCTGGCTGGGCCATGGCGTCGAGCAGGGCGCGAAAGGTCTGCTGGGCATCGTGCACCGGGTCGGCAAAGGCGGGCAGCATTGTGGGCATGGGTCAGCTTTCTCCCCGGAGCAGGGTGAAAAACTCGACCCGCGTGGCGTCCGCCTGACGGGTTTCTTCCTCGCGGCGATCGCCGTAGGCTTTCTGCAACGGAGCAATCACCTGCTCTTGAATCCTGTCACGCCAGTGGGGATGCTGCAGCAGGGCGTCGCACTGGGCCGCAAGCTCGGCGTGGCGAGTGCTGCGTCCGGCAACGTAGCCAAAGCCTGTAATGGTCTCGCCGTCGTGATCCATCTGTACCACGCAGCGGGTGAGGGTAATTTCCCCTAGGTTAAAGGGCTCGCCGTCGCCCCCGGCTCGGCCCCGCACCATGGCCAGCCCCACCTCGGGCGATCGCA
>JBHJHJ010000073.1:0-24838 GCA_050330955.1 Elainellaceae cyanobacterium
TTTTTTTTATAAATTTAAAATATATTTTTTTTTTTTTTTCTTTTTTCTTATTCTTTTCGTTTTTTTTTTTTTTTTTTGGGTCTCCTCCCCCCCCCCCCCCCACCACCCGTACTCCACCAGCATGGGAAATGCTGTAGATCACCCCCCATAATCTGTTGATTTCAGGTTTAGAAGCAGACATGTAGCACATAACGCCTTCCAAGGCTTGAAGGTGGTTTCGATTAATATCTTGACCTTGTCATATAAAAACTCATACGGTTTACTTGCAGGGTTTATGCACCGACGCCGCACACCCCCTGAAACTGATCGAAAAACGTAACCCCCAATAAGTCCTCAGGTTGTGTCTAGAAAACTGAAGCGCTTTGTTCTAGTGCGTTGACGAACCCGTAAGCTACTCGGCAGCTTTGTCGGGCTACTTTATAACGTGAGTAGAACACTGCCTAAGGGGGATAACTCATACATTGGCAGGTTGAAGCGATCGCGTTACAACTACTGCAATAGCTCAAAATACTCACCATGACTGAGATTAACTGGAGCGACTTTCAAAAGGTAGAGCTGCGGGTCGGCACCATCGTCGACGTGCAAGACTTCCCCGAAGCCAGAAAGCCCGCCTTCAAGCTGACCCTAGACTTCGGCGGCGACATCGGCGTCAAGAAATCCAGCGCCCAAATCACCGCGCTCTACGACAAAGCCAGCCTCATGGGCAAGCGCGTCATCGCCGTCGTCAACTTTCCTCCCAAGCAAATTGGGCCTTTCATGTCCGAATGCCTCGTCACCGGCTTCCACCGGGAGGACGGGGCCGTGGTGCTGGCGGTGCCTGATGGCGAGGTACCCAACGGCGCGCGGCTGGCATAGCCAGTAGACTAAGAGAAGTGCTTTGTTCAGCCGCCATGACTCACCCCGTCATCAACCTAGACGACGTCCCCCTCACCGATTGGGGCAAGGGTTCCTTTGCCGCCCGCATCGGCAGCGTTGGCGCCCGCATTGGATCGCAGAAGCTGGGCTACCGTCTCGTGGTGCTGCCGCCGGGGAAGGCTGGCTGGCCCCTGCACCGTCACCACGTTAACGAAGAGATGTTCTTGATTTTAGAGGGGACGGGGACTCTGCGCTGGCGGGATGCACAGGGCGATCGCCACCACCCCGTACAAGTTGGCGACGCGATCTGCGCCCCGCCCGGCGGCAGCGCCCACCAGATTATCAACACCTCTGACGTTGACCTGCGCTACCTCGCCGTTAGCACCATGGAAGCTCCAGACGTGATGGAATACCCCGACTCAGGCAAGTTTGGCGTCTTTGCGGGCAGCGCCCCCGGCGGCGATAAAAACAACCGGATGTTCTCCTTCTTTGGGCGGCAGTCCTCAGCGGTGGATTACTGGGACGGCGAAATCGATTCATTGACGCGATGACCACACCCCATGCCGAAACCGACATCGTCGTTATTGGCAGCGGCATCGGCGGCCTCAGCGCTGCTGCCGTGCTGGCTCGCCAGGGCCTAGATGTCCTGGTGTGCGAAAGCCACAGCATTCCCGGCGGGGCGGCCCACGGCTTCGAGCGTCAGGGGTACCATTTCGACTCCGGTCCTTCCCTCCACTCCGGGCTGTCCCAGCCTTCCACCAACCCGCTGCGCCACGTCCTCGACCTCATCGGCGAGACGGTGCCCTGCGCCACTTATGACACCTGGGGCTGCTGCCTCCCCGAAGGCGACTTCGATACCCAGGTGGGGGCCGACCAGTTTTGCCAAGTGCTGGAAAAGCTGCGGGGTCCAGCGGCGGTGGCAGAGTGGCGATCGCTCCAGCGACAGCTCCATCCCCTGGGTCAAGCGGCCACAGCCCTGCCCCCCGTTGCCCTCCGGTGGGACTGGGGCGCGGCCCTCACTGTAGGCCGCTTCGCCCCAGCGCTGCTGAAGCATGGCTGGCGGATGGCCCAGCTCTCGGGCAGCTTCGCCCGCGTCATGGACAAAACCGTCAGCGACCCCTTCATTCGCAACTGGCTCGACCTGCTGAGCTTTTTGCTCTCGGGGCTCCCCGCCAGCGGCACTAGCGCTGCTGAGATGGCCTTCATGTTCGCCGAGTGGTATCGCCCAAACGTGCAGCTTGACTACCCGCTGGGCGGCAGCCAGGCCCTGGTGAATGCCCTAGTGCGCGGTCTGACGCGTCACGGGGGAGAGCTGCGGCTCAGCACCCACGTCAGCCAGATTTTGGTAGAGCGGGGGAGGGCGGTTGGGGTGGTGACCCGAAAAAGCGAGGTGATTCGCGCCCGCCGCGCCGTGATTGCCAGCGGGTCGGCTTGGGATACGCGATCGCTTTTGCCTAATGGCAGCGAGCCCGATTCCGTAGCGAAAGATTTACCCCCATGCCCCAGCTTTATGCATCTGCACGCCGGCTTCAATGGAGTGGACCTGCCGAATTTGGCCTGCCACTACATTGTGGTGAATGACTGGGCTAAGGGCGTCACCGCACCGCAAAACGTGGTGCTGATCTCTATCCCATCTGTATTAGACCCGTCCTTGGCCCCGCCCGGAAAGCACGTTCTCCACGCCTACACGCCGGGCAGCGAGCCCTACGATGTGTGGCGAGGGCTGGACCGCAGCGGCCCGGAATACGCGGCGCTCAAACAGGAGCGAAGCCAGGTGTTGTGGCAAGCCGTGGAGCGGGTGATTCCCGGGGTGCGCGATCGCTGCGAGGTGGCGCTTGTGGGGACGCCACTGACCCACGAGCGCTACCTGAGGCGCTATCGGGGCACCTACGGTCCGGCGATTTCAGCAGCAGATGGGCTTTTCCCTGCAGGGAAAACCGAGATGCCTGGACTGCTGCGGTGCGGTGACTCTGTATTTCCTGGGATTGGGCTACCGGCTGTCGCTGCCAGCGGTTTAATTGCCGCGAATACCCTCACCCCGCTGGCTCAGCACCTCCAGCGGTTGGAGCTCCTAGGATATTAGATATAGCGGGCTGTCGAAATTATTCTGTCTACTGCGTCTCCCTCGCCATAGATCTAAAGTAGGCTGGTAGTGGCGCCTTCCCACCTAGATGCGGCTTTAAAGACAAGCCGGCAGTTCCTATATCTTCCGTAAAGCTGAGGGTAAACGTCCGACAAGTCCCCGAGCGATCGCATATAACTGTAAAAGTACGGTAGTTCTACGGAGTTCCGAACCGCAAGGTTTTTCGAAAAATCAATGGCGCAGCGTCGCTTGTTCAACTGGATGTTACCGCTTTCCTCGCTACCGATTCGGCTTGTGCTGATTGGCTTGTTCGTTTTACAGATTTTCAGCGCCGCTGGACTGTCCGGCTATCTGTACCATACCCAAGTTCAGCAGACGGCCCTAGCCACCACGCAACAACTGCTGCAGGAGAGCCGCGATCGCCTGCAGGAGAAAGTTGACGCCTACATCACGCGCCAGCAAACCCTCACCGCTGACCTAGCCTCTGCCACCGACCTGGGGCTGCTGGACTGGAACAGTGCTGGGGGCCAGCAATACTTACAGCAGCAGCTTGACCATCTCCCTTCGCAAAGCGCAATTGCCCTGGTGGATATGCAGTCGAGTCGTATTCTCCAGTCCTCCTCACCTCAGTACGACGCTACGATAATCGATCAGATCAAGGCAATGGGACCGAAACACGCTCCCGCAGTTCTTGTGATGCCGCAGGCCACACTCAGCATTGCTCCACTCACAGATATAGACACCGCTGTTTTAATCCAGGTTCCCCTGGCGACACTGCAGACTTCCTTAGACGAAGTCTATCCAGGGACGGCAGCCTGGCTCTTTGTTCAAGGACGCAGCTCATCTATCCTCTGGACTGCATTATCGCAGAACGACGAGACTTCACAGCAGCGGCCCTTTCGCCTTATTCAGGCCAGCCAGCCTTCTCCAGACCAGCTTGCTCAGCTCGCAGCGCCGGGTACTTCCACACTGGCCGATGGCGATCGCTATTTCGTTTCCATTCAGCCGTCAGTCTCCCTAGCACCAGACTGGCGATTGCTTTTGGCGCTGCCCACCACCCAAACCATCCAGGCCGCTTCTGGAAGACTCTCCATCGCGACGTTTCTCGGCCTTGTGGGGACTGCATCTCTTCTCTCTGGTCTCGTTGGCCTGCTAACGGCTCGATGGATTACGCAGCCCATCAATGCGCTGATTACGGCCACCCATGACCTGATTCAGGGAAGAACCTGGGTACGGCCTACTTTTCGGCTACGGGAGCTCGACAAGCTTGCAGACGCTCTGCACCAAATGTCTGCCCAACTTAAGACCTCCCTTGTGGCTTGGGAGGAAAGCGAAACTCGGCTGTGGCAAATTCTAGACAATCTGCCTATGGGCGTGGCGCTCTACAACAACAGTGGTCGCATTGCTTACATGAATCAAAAAGGCCAGGCGCTGCTGTCCCTGGAAAAAACCTCTGATATTTCGATCGCTGATCTTCCTGAACTCTGTCAGCTTTACCGGCTTGACGGAACTTTGTATCCGGCAGACGATTTACCGGCGTTGCAGGCGATTCGGGGTCACGGCTGCAGCGCTACAGACATCGAGCAGCGACGCCCTGACAAAGTCTCTGCGCTCGAAATTCAGGCAATTCCGGTTCGCAACGAGCAGGGGACAGTGACAAGCGCCCTTAGCGTTTTTCAGGACGTTACCGAGCGGCGCCAAGCTGAGCAGATTGTTGCCAACTATAATAAGCAGCTCAAGGATCAAGTTGCAGAGCAAACTTTGGCGCTACAGCGCAGCGAAGGGGCTAACCAAATTTTGCTGCAGGCAATCCCAGATTTGCTGATCCGAGTCCATCGAGATGGGACCTATCTCTATGTTCAGCACAGCGGTAATGTACAGCGGAACGCTCAAACCCTAAAAGCAGGGAAATCAATTTACGATACGCTACCCGCAGCTCAAGCCGACGAGCGGATGGCCTACATTCAAACGGCCCTAGCGACGAAGCGGACTTACAGCTATGAATATGCCCTGCAAATCGACGGTGATATTCAATACGAGGAGGCCCGGATTACGCCCTATGACGAGCATGAAGTTCTCGTTATGGTGCGCAACATTAGCGAGCGTAAGCGTGCTGAAATCCAGCTTCGCCAGGGATTAGAGCGAGAAAAAGCGATCGCCCGTATCATTGAGCAAATCCGCAGAACGCTGAAAATTGAGCAGATTTTCAGCACCACTGTTCGAGAAGTCCGACAGATTTTAGCCTGCGATCGCGTCTTGATCTACCGGCTAGGTGAGCCACTCCAGCCTGGTTTTGTGGCTGAGTCAGTCGATACAGCGTGGCCGGCACTGCTGCCCACATCCAAAAAATTGAAGCTGTCCAAGGATGGCAGGGCATTTATGGACGACGTGCCCTTAGTGACCAGTGCGTCCCCTGTTGGCCAGCGGTGGGCCGATCCATACAGTGCCGAAGACGCTGCGCTTGACGCTTGGTTTAGCCCGGAGGCATCTGCGCAAGGCATCGCTGAGGACCCTCAGTACGACGTCCGCTTCTCATGCATCAGCGACATCCATACCGTAGATCTTGCGTCCAAGCATTTCCAGTTTCTAGAGCATATTCAGGCCCAGGCTTATATCACCGTGCCCATCTTCCGTGGCGATTGCCTCTGGGGATTGCTGTCAGTCTACAACAACTCTAGCGCTCGCCAGTGGCAGGACATTGAGGTTAATACTTTAGTCCAAATTGCGTCCCAGCTTGGCGTGGCGGTTAAACAGGCCGAGCTGTATTCTCAACTAAAAGAAAAGTCCCTACAGCTGCTCAGGGCCAAAGAGACCGCAGATGCCGCCAACCGCGCCAAGAGCGAGTTTTTGGCCAACATGAACCATGAGCTGCGCACGCCCCTCAATATAATTGTTGGCCTAGCACAGGTGATGCGCCGGGATTCCAAGATGCCCACTCAACTGCAGGATACCTTAGACACGGTCCTTCGCAGCAGCGAGCACCTGATGTCGCTGATTAACAATGTGCTCGACCTGTCGAAGATCGAGGCCAACCGCATGACGCTTACTGAGGAAAGCTTTAACCTGATCGAGATGCTTGAGGTCATCCGGTCCATGCTGAACCAGCGTGCTCAAGCAAAAGGGCTATCTCTACACCTAGACATCGATACAGGGGTTCCGTCCTTTGTCACTGCTGACCAAAGTAAGCTGCGCCAGATTCTGATCAATCTACTAGGCAATGCCATCAAGTTCACCGATCGCGGTCATATCTGGTTCACCGTGTCCGTAATTGGCTATAGCCCAGACTTGCCGGTATCGCAATCCGGGCGCCGCATCCTCCCTGCCCTATCTGACCGCGATCTAGCTGGCCGCCTGTGGCTGTCCTTCGACGTGGTTGATACAGGTATTGGTATTCCTTTAGACCGCCAAGACGCTATCTTTGATGCCTTTGAGCAGGCCCCTGATGGACAGAGCACGACCCATGGAACCGGCCTAGGCCTCACCATCAGCCGTCAGTTTGTAGAGCTTATGGCCGGTCAAATTATGGTTGAAAGTACGCTAGGTCAGGGAACCGCATTTACGGTTGCCCTTCCCGTGAGCACTGCGGAGGCGGTCTATATCTCAGAAGCCATCAGCCGCCGCACCATTGCTCACCTCGCTCCAGGGTACGCTCCGCCGAGAATCCTGGTTGTGGACGATTTAATCGAAAGCCGGCAACTGCTCATGCAGCTGCTGAGAAATGTGGGGTTTGACCTGAGGGGTGCCGAAAATGGCCAAGCGGCGATCGCAGCCTACCGCGATTGGTGTCCTCACCTCATTCTGATGGATTTGCGGATGCCGGTGATGGATGGCTACGAGGCGACTCTGCGGATTAAGCAGGAAGCACGAGAGCGCCAGGCCGATAGGGATGCGGTCTACCCGAGGATTTTAGCCCTGACCGCGAGCACCATGACCAGCGTTCGTGAAGCCGCTGCCGAAGCCGGATGCGATGGCTTTCTGTGCAAACCAGTGCGCGAGTCCACCCTGCTAGAGCAGCTCTCGACATGGCTCGGTGTCACCTATGTCTACAGGGCCAGCGGTGAGGTGACTGCAGCGCCCGGGGTCGATGGTCCACCGCCGCTGCCCGAGACCGCCCTAATCGCCATGCCCAAACGATGGATCACTGCGCTCCACCAAGCCGCTTGCCACTGTGATGACCACCACATTAGCGCTCTGCTTGAGGAAATTCCCCCCAACCAGCCCAAGCTGCTCGCAGCGCTCCAAAGCTATGTCACCCGCTTCAATTTTGAGCCGATTATTCTGGCCACAGCGGCGATCGCTGATCATCAAGGGTCTCAAAAGCGTGTTGAGCACTGCAGCCCTGCCAATGAAGCGTGACGACAGTGCCTTTAAGGTGAGGACTATTGAGAAATTTGGCTAATTTCAACCGGAATCTAGCGCTAATGGTTTGTACTCAGATATAGGAAAGCCGGGAGAGTCTTACAAGGTGACAGTGTCTAAGCTGAAAGACCTGTTACGAATGTGAAGACATCGCCCAGATCAATGCGTTTGATTTGGCTTTCAAGCTTACCCCGATAGAATGGGTGCTCAGGAGGGTTCAACCCATCATCAGGGCTTTGTGACACGCATTCAAGTTGATAACTTCACCAGTCCAGCCCGATGACAATGGCCGCAATCTCTGCCATGAACGCGTTCTCTGAGTCCACTGCTCCACCTACTCAACCCTCAGGAACGATTTTGATCGTTGATGATGTTCCTGATAATATTCAAGTCCTCGCTAGAATCTTAGAGTCAGAAGGATATCGGGTTCGAAAGGCAGTCAGCGGTCAGCTTGCGATTCAAACCGCGTTCTTGTCCCCCCCCGACCTGGTTTTGCTAGACATTAGCATGCCCGTAATGGACGGGTATATGGTTTGTCAGCAGCTCAAAGAAAATCCGAAAACTAGACCTATTCCAGTCATTTTCTTGAGCGCCTTAGGCGAGATCTCCAACAAGATCAAGGCGTTTGAGCTTGGCGGCGTCGACTACATCACCAAACCATTCCACGCCGATGAGGTGCTCGCTCGGGTCGGCACTCAGATTAAGCTCTACACCATGCAGCAGCTGCTGCACAGCCAGGCCGAAGAACTCCAGGCGCGTAACGCCGAGCTCAGGCAGGCCGAAGCAAAATATCGGAGCATTTTCGAAAACGCCAGCGAAGGCATTTATCAGATGACGCCCAATGGTCACTACATTGCTGCTAATCCGGCGATGGCGCAGATTTGCGGTTATGACTCTCCCAAAGAGTTCATGGAGACCATTACTGATATTGACCATCAGCTCTACGTACACCCCAAGCGTCGCTATGAGCTGGCGGCCTATTTACGGCGCTTTGGTGAGATGGCTAATGCGGAATCTGAGATCTTTCGCAAAGACGGCAGCACGGTTTGGATCAATGAGACAATTCGGGCCGTCGAAGATAGCTCAGGTGAGCTTTGCTTCTACGAAGGCACGGTCCAGGACATTACAGAGCGGCGGCAGATCGAGCAGGAGAATAAGCGGCGGCACCGCAAGTCTGAGCTGTTGTTGATCAATGTGCTGCCTCAAAGCATCGTCGAGCGACTGAAGGCGGGCACCCACACCATTGCTGACAATTCGGATCAGGTTACGGTCTTGTTTGCTGACCTAGTTAACTTTACTGAAGTCTCAACCTATCTATCGCCTAAAGAGCTGGTGGAGCTGCTCAATCAAATCTTCTCCACTTTCGATCAGCTGGTCGAGACCTACAAGTTGGAGAAGATTAAGACCATTGGCGATGCCTACATGGTGGCGGCAGGGGTGCCGCTGCCGCGATCGGATCACCTGCAGGCAATGGCTCGTCTTGCCCTCGATATGCAGTCGACAATTCAGCATTTTATTCAGCCCAATGGCAAACCTTTCCAGCTCCGGATGGGCATCAATACGGGTTCAGTTACCGCAGGTGTAATCGGCACATCAAAGTTCGCCTATGACCTTTGGGGACACACCGTCAATCTTGCGAGCCGTATGGAGGAAACGAGCGTGCCTGGCAAAATTCAGGTCCCTGCTCACTTGTATGATCAGCTCAAAGACGAGTTCATCCTTGAGTCGCGAGGCGTCATTCATGTCCAGGGCATTGGCGAGGTGGAAACCTACTTTTTGAAAGAGCATCGGGCATAGCCGTCGATCGCTCCGGTATGATTGGGTTGCACCGTTAGGCTTAAGCCATAGGGTCAATATGGTCAATTGCCCAAGCTGGATTTCTCAGCAGCCTATCGCCCACCGGGGGCTGCACAGCCCCGGCGTCCCAGAAAATTCTTTGTCAGCGTTTGAGGCGGCGATCGCCCACGGTTACGCCATTGAGCTCGATATTCAGCGCCTTGCCGACGGTCGGCTGGCTGTCTTCCACGACAAAGACCTGCTGCGCCTGACGGGGCAGTCGGGCAGCATTTTTAACCAGACCGCCGAGAGCGTGAAGCGTCTCAGGCTTTTGGGAACTGACCAGCCTGTGCCTCTGCTGGAAGAAGTCCTGGCCGCGATCGCGGGGCGCGTTCCGGTACTGGTGGAGATTAAGAATGAGGGGGACGTGGGGCCTCTGGAGGAAGCACTGGCGCGGGTGCTGGCCACCTATTCTGGGGATTACGCCATTCAATCGTTTAACCCCAGTGCCCTGGGCTGGTTTAAGGAAAATGCCCCTGCGATCGCCCGGGGGCAGCTCAGCAGCGACTTTGAGGGCGAAGATTTAGAGTGGTATAAGAAGCTGCTGCTCTCTAACTTGATGATGAACTGGGCCAGCGATCCGCAGTTTATTGCCTATGACCTGAGGGCGCTACCCTACCCGCCCGTGGCGCTGACGGCAGCGCTGTTTCAGGTGCCGGTGGTGGCCTGGACGGTGCGCAATGAGGCCGACTGGCATAAGGCAAAGCAGCATGCCGACAATGTCATTTTTGAGGGCATTCGCCCCTGAGAGCGTTACCCCGCCCATTGCTGTGTGGATCGATATGCCATATTTGCATGTTGAGCGATGGAGCAAGCTTCCGCAAGCGATCGCAATTGAGCGTTGGGCGACTGCAGAAAAGAGTTGCTGTGCCACATTAAAGGATTGGTGTGCCACATTGGTGTGTTGGGCGGTTGCAGTTGTGTGTTGGGCGATGGAGCAAGCTCCGCAAGCATCGCATCAAAAAGTTAAGGAGCTGCAATTGAGAGTTTGTGTGACGCATTTGAGGATCGATGTGCCGCTTTACTGTGTGGAGCGATCGCAAATTCAGCACAGGTTATCTATTCTCAGCCGTTGTTCCATGCCCCGAAGTGATCGCGCCTCTCTGCTTACCAAGCGATATAACCTGCTTACGGCCAGCTTAGTGAGAAAAACCTCCACCACTACTGAGCAATCCTGACCGTGGTGTAGCCATCCCCATCTCGCTGGATCACCCCCACCCCATTGCGGGTATCAAACGTGAAGCGATCGCGTCTGCCGCTGCGAACTTGGGTCAAGCCTTGCTCAACCTCGGGTGTCAAGCCCAGGTTGCTCATTCCGTTGACCGTGACCTTCACCACCAGGTCGTCCACGTTGGGGGCAAAGGTAGCCTCGGTCTGCTGCACCTGCCCCTGCTGGTTGTAGAGGTAGGTGAGGCTGACGCGCCCAGGCTCAGCGTCGTAGTAGGCATAGGTGGTGTTGGGCTGATTGCCCGCGCCCGTTTGGTCAGGGCGGCCCAAATCAGCTTCAATCTGCTGGCGGGAGGCGCCAATGCCGTAGCCGGGAATCGCGCGAATGGCGCTGGGATTGCGGGATGGGGTACGCGATGGTGATGGGGCGGGCGTTTCAGACCGGGACGCTGGTTCTCTGCTGGCGCCGCTATCTTGTCGCTCCTGAGGCCTTTGCGGAGGATTTTCGGGACGACTCTCAGGGCGGTTTGACTCAGGGGCAGGGCGAGGCAGACGCGGCAGCTTCAGCGGCGGAATCTCAATGGAAATACCGCCCTCAGATCCGTCGGTGGTATCTTCTGTCGCTTCAGGCTCCTCCGGCAGCGTTTCTTCTGGCAGCGTTTCCTCCGGTTCTGGGTCTTCCGCTGGCAGCTCAACCGTGGGTTCAGGAGAGCGAGTTACGGGCTGCTGCCGCGATCGCCACCACAGCGCTCCGACCCCCGCCGCGGCCATGGCCGCCGTCGCAAACAGCGGGATGAGCAGACAGCCCAGGCAAGAATTGCCGCGACGACGGGGTCGGGCAGCCTTGGTTTCGGCAGGGGGCGGCGTGATTTCGGTGGGGGGGACTGTGGTTTGCGCGCGGGTAGATCTGCGGGGCGCGATCGCCACCGTTGGGGCCGTATCTTGAGGGGAGCGGGCGGGTCTCTTGCGAGCGGGCGGGGGCGGGTTGAGGCGAGTCGGCGGCGTTGGCCCTGAGGGCGGACTGGACGGGCGCCCGGGGGCGATTGCCACGGTTTTTCCCGTGCGTCCGCCGGGGTCTGCTGACTTGGGCAAAAGATCGAGCCACCGCTCCACCGTCGCGGGGCGCAGTCGCGCTTCCGTCGCCATGCCTCGCACCACCGCCTGGTTGACCGCAGCGCTGATGCGGGGCTGCAGATCCTGGGGTTCGGCCAGCGTCTGGCGATCGCGCAGCACTGCTGCGATGGGCACCGAGGCCGTCAGCAGGGTGTAGAGGGTGGCGGCGAGGCCGTAGACGTCGGTGGCCGGGGTGCGGGGGGCTTGGGTAAGGTATTGCTCAATCGGGGCATACCCTTCAGACAGGACGCTGGTGTGGGTCTGCTGCTGGCCAAGCTGAAACTCGCGGGCGATGCCAAAGTCGATTAGAATAACATCTTCGCTGCCGTCTCTCAAAATAATGTTTTGCGGCTTGACGTCGCGGTGCAGTAGGGCATTACGATGCACCACCGTCAGCGCCGCACCAATCTGACGGACGTAGTGAATGGCGGTGCTTTCGTCTAACGGGGCGTCGGGCAGCACCACCTCGTCTAGGGTGCGCCCAGGGATGTAGTCCATCACCATGTAGGGGATGTCATCCTCAACGAAAAAATCGCTCACCCGCACAATGTTGGGGTGGGCACAGCGGGCCAGCCGCTGCGCTTCTTCTAAGAACTGCTGCTGCACCTGCTTGAAGTCCGAGCGCCGCCGCACGGAAGCGTTCACCGTTTTGACCACGACGGTTTGACCCAGAAAGTGATGGGTTGCCTTGAAGGTGACGCCAAACCCACCCTCTCCCAGAAGCTGGTCTAGAGTGTATTTCCCGGACTGGAGGGACTGACCGACGAGTGAATCCATCGCTATTCAGCCGCAACGGGGACGGCGTGAGGGATGACGGTCGCCTCTGTCAGCGCGGTTTTGGCATTGGCTTTGGGAGAGCTGTTGCGAGTTGCTACGGGTTGGGCCGTCAGCGGCTGGGGATTGAGCTGCCGAAGCCCCCGCTGCAGGGCCTGTTGAACAACGGGGTCGGGGCGTTGGTTCAGCATCAATTGGAAGCAGTCTGCAATGTCCTGAAGGGCAGTCACGTCGCGGCTGGCCTCGGCCCACTGCAGGGCGCGGCGGATGGCTGCGAGCTGGTGTATGGGATGGGGGGCCGCTAGGGCCATGAGGATGGGCTCAACCGGAGGATCAGAACTCAAGGGGGCGGCTGACGGGGCGGCCTGCCGGGGGGCGGGTCTGTGCCAAAGGGCGATCGCCATCACTAGGGTCTGCGCAAGTACTAGGGTCATCAGCCCCGGCCAGGGCGATCGCTGCCACATCTGCTGCAGCGTGATTCCTGTGGTTAAAGCGCCCGCTCCCCCTAGCAGCGCCAGGGTCAGGGGTCGGTTTGCCGGTCGCCACCAGCGCCGCCAAGGGAGCCAGGTGATGTAGAGCCGGTCGATTTGGTGCAGGTATATGCCGACGGCCACGCTAATGCTGACGAGGGCGATCGCCACTAGTGCCCCAGACAGCAGCCCCAAAACGCCGAGAAGTCCCCCCAGCAGCGCCAAGATGATGTAAGTGCTATGGCTTTGCCAGGCGCTTAACCCTGGCTGAACCTCGATGGAATGGTGGGGTAACAAGCTGTGGTTCGGGCGGAGCGGCAAGGGACGCTGCATGGGGAGAGATTGGACCGGGACTATTGGGCGATAGCACTAGGCTAACTGATTTCAGGATAGCGTTATCAAGGTTGGGCCAATTTCAGCGAGAGATGTAACATGCCAGACCTAAAAACCGATGTCCTTGTGGTGGGTGGCGGCACGGGGGGCACCGCCGCTGCCCTGCAGGCCGCCCGCGCTGGGGCAAACACCGTGCTGGTAAGCGAAGGGCCTTGGCTGGGGGGAATGCTTACCGCGTCGGGGGTGAGCGCCCCCGACGGCAACGAGCTGCTGCCGCTGCAGACCGGCATCTGGGGGGCATTTTTGCGGACGCTGGCGCAGCGGCAGCCCGCTTTGAGCCACGGCTGGGTGAGCTGCTTCACCTACCTGCCTGCCACGGGGGCGGGCATTTTTGCAGACTGGGCGCGATCGCTCCCCAATCTCCACTGGATTCAGGGCTATCGCCCCCAGGCGGTGCAGCGGCAGGGCGATCGCGTTTTGGGGGTTGAGTTTAGCAGCGTTGAGCAGGAGGCGCTGTCCGTCAGTGCTCACATCACCATCGACGCCACTGAGCTTGGGGATCTGCTGGCCCTGGGGGACGTGCCCCACCGCTGGGGCTGGGATTGGTCATTGCCCGACGGACAGGCGGGGCCAACGCAGCGGCAGGAGCCCAGCGCCCCAGCAGGCCCCACCGCCCTGACCCAGCAGCATCCGGTCCAGTCCCCCACCTGGGTCGTAGTGATGCGCGACTACGGCTACCGACGGGCTCCCAAGATTGCGGCCCCGCCTAACTACGACGCGGCCCGCTTCGCGGGGGCTTGGGAGGGCTACGGCGCTAAATCTTTCCTTAACTACGGGCGGCTGCCGCTGCGGCGCTTCATGATCAACTGGCCCCAGCAGGGAAACGACTATGCGGTGGGCTTGGAGCGGCTGGTTCAATCCAACGAAGGGCGGCGGCAGTGCCTGCAGGAGGCGCGGTGGCACGCCCAAGGCTTTGCTCACTTCATTCAGGCCCAGCTCGGGCGGCGCTATGGTCTGGCGGAGGGTAGCTTCCCCACAGGCGATCGCGTAGACGATTTGGGCGGCGGGGCCTACGCCCTGCAGCCTTACTACCGCGAGAGTCGGCGGCTGCAGGGGCTGACGACGCTGCGGGAGCCGGATATTTTGCCTGCGGTGGACCGGGTGGCGGCGGCGCTGCCCTTGAACTCAGTGGGTCAGGTGGAGAGCGTTGCCGTGGGCAACTACCCCAACGACCACCACTACGCGGGCGCCAAGTTTCCCCTCGCCGAGAAAACCATGCGCTGGGGCGGTCGCACGGTGGGGACGCCTTTTTCGATTCCCTACCGATGTTTGGTGCCGCAGACGGTAGACGGGCTGCTGGTGGCCGAGAAAAACATCTCGGTCTCCCACATTGCTAACGGGGCGACCCGGCTGCAGCCTGTGGTTCTGGGCATCGGCCAGGCGGCGGGGATGGCAGCGGCCCTATGCTGCCGGCAGCAGTGCCAGCCACGAGAGCTAGCGGTGCGATCGCTACAGGAAGCGCTGCTCACGGATAAATTTGCCCCTGCCGCCGTGGTGCCCGTCCTGGACCGCCACCCTCCAGACCCCCAATGGCTTCAGCAGCAGCGCGACCTGCTGGACCATCCAGAACGGTACGACCCCCTGGCGCAGCTCGACCCGGAGGGGCTGCCTCCCGTCTCACCGTCGCCCCGGGCAAAGCGCATTGTGGGGAAACTACGCAAGCGCCGCGTCCAGAAGTACGACATCCTGCCCCGCCGGGGTTTAGCTCCCATTCCCCTCATCACCCTAGTTCCCCAGGTCAACGCTCAGCTCCGCAGCCTATCGAACACCACCGTGGATGCCGCAGTCATAGGGCAGCACAACCGGGCGGGCGGCTGGTTCGTGGTAGAGCAGCTAAGCTTGCTGTAGCTGCTGCATCCACTCAAAGTCGCGATCGCTTACGGATGGTTCGGGGGGAGCACCGTAGTCAATGGCTAAGTCTAGCGCGGCCTGCTCACAGACCTGCTGCAGAATCTGGTTGAGATTGACCACGGGCTCATGGTCTGCCGGCTTTAGCGGCAGCAGGAACTGGGGCATGGGGTCGCGCAAATTGAACGGGTAGAGTTCGGCGTCAGGGCGCGAAGGCCCTCGACTGATCAACACGCGGTAGTCGGAGGCGATCGCCCCTGTCATTGGCATCGGTTTGCCCCGCCGCAGCAGGTCAATCTCGACAAGATGGGTGGCGCTATTGAGGACGCGCTGGCGCCTGGTCAGATATTGATTGCGCCCTTCCCCAGCCCGCTTGTTTTTAGGCGACAGCACCTCCACTACCGTGACGACGGCTCCGGTCCCCACCTCGCGGATTTCCAGGTATCGCTCGGTGGTCTCTTCGCTCACGGGAACTTTGACCTTTACCGGCTGACTGAGCACGCCAGTCGATGTGGACGGCAGTGATGCTGAAGCCTTGCCCGAGGGGGCGCTGGGAATATCTTCTAAAGGGCCAAGCTGCGATCGCTGAAATATAGACGAGTCGGGAATGCCCACTACCAAGGAATCTAAATAAACCCGCTTTTCCACCGCAGCCCGGTATTTAGGCACGAGTCTAGGGTTGAGCGATCGCGCCAGCTCAACAATCAGCCAGGAGTGGACCTCGGGCCACAGGTCGGGGTTCTCGAGGTAAGGATTCATCCCTGGGAAGGCGATCGCCATAGGACATTGCCTATCTAATGCTATGGGTGATCCTAGCTCATAATATTTAGCCTACTGTGGCACTAACACCCCAGCCCCACCGCCCCCACGCCGCTGCGGTTCAGCCGCCGCCGCCATATCCCCGTCGGGAAACACCACCACTCCGGTAGCCGCGCCAATTTCCGCCACGGGCCCTAGCCGGTGCCCCAGCGCTGTCAGCCCCTGCCCCGTATCCGTCTGCTCAAAGCCGCCGTCCACCTGCGTCGTCTCGCCGTTGCGCTGGGAGAGGCGGGGGGCAGCGATCGCCTCATCCAGGGGCAGCCCGAAGTCGATGGCGTTGACAGCGATGCCCAGCACCGTAGTGATGATGGTGGAGCCGCCCGGAGAGCCAAAGGCCATCACCGTGCCGTCTGGGGCCACGGCGATGGTGGGGGCCATGCTGCTGCGGGGGCGCTTGCCCGGTTCTGGGGCGTTGGGGTGGGGGGTGACGGCGTCAAAGTCTGTGAGTTCGTTGTTGAGCAAGAAGCCGTAGCCGGGGACCACCATGCCAGAACCGCCGGTAGACTCGATGGTGAGGGTGTAGGAGACCACGTTGCCCGCAGCGTCTGCAGCGGTGAGGTGGGTGGTGGAAAGCCCCTCGCCGTCTGGCCCAGCGGCAACCGGCTCTAGCATGACGCTGGGGCTGGGATCCTGCTGAAAGGGGTAGGGGTTGCCGCGCGCAGCAGGGGCGGGGGCGGCGGTGTCCTTAATCAGGTCGCGCCGCACCTCGGCGTAGCTGGGGTCCAGCAGCCCGGCCACGGGGGCGTCCACGTACTCTGGGTCCCCCAAATAGGCGGCGCGATCGCCATAGGCCAGCCGTTCGGCCTCAATCACCTGGTGCCACGCCTGAGCGCGGTCCAGAGTCGCCAAGTTCACGCCCTCCAGCAGGTTAAGCACCTGAAACGTGGTGATGCCGCCGCTGCTGGGCAGCCCCATGCCGTAGAACTGGTGGTCCCGATAGGTAGTGGTAACGGGGGGGCGAGCCACAACGTGGTAGCGGTCGAGGTCTGCTAGGGTCATGCCGCCGGGGATGATGGGAAAAGGTGGGGCATCGACTACGGGGGGCTGCTGCACCGTCTGGACAATCGCTCTGCCGATGTCGCCCCGGTAGACGGCGTTGACGCCGTCTTGGGCGATCTGACGGTAGGTGCGGGCCAGGTCGGGGTTGCGGAAGGTGCCGCCTACTGCGGGGGGCGCTCCGTTGGGCAAGTAGAGATCGCGGGTAGAGATGAAGGCGGCGAAGCGCCCTTGGTTAAGGGCGACCTGGGCGGCAAAGGTGTCATCCACGCCGAACCCCGACTCGGCTAGGGCGATCGCCGGCTGCAGGGCCTCGGCCAGGGAAAAGGTGCCGTAGCGGGAGAGGGCTTCGTGCCACAGCAGGGGCGTTCCCGGCACCCCCACTGCCGCGCCGTTAGAAATCCGGTTGGGGAAGAAGGGGAGGTTCTCCTCCGGGTTATCGGGGTCGCGAAACATCTTGGGAGAGGCTGAGGCCGGTGCCTCCTCCCGCCCGTCTAGGGTGACCACCGTGCCGTCTGCCTGACGCAGCACAAAGAAGCCGCCGCCGCCGATGCCGCAGGAGAAGGGCTCTAGCACCCCCAGCGCCGCCGCTGTGGCGATCGCCGCATCCACGGCATTGCCCCCCTGCTGCAGCACGTTTAGCCCCACCTGAGTGGCGCGGGAGTCCACAGCGGCAACGGCGCCACCGCGGCCACGGGCGACTGGGCCGAGCGGCGCTTGGGCCGGGCTGGAGAGCGCCCCAAATATGCAGAGGGCAGCGACGAGGAGGGCCAAAGTGATGGCTTTATACCGCTGCCAAAGGGCGATCGCATTCGTTCTGTTTTGTAGGGTGTTGCGCCACATGATGCCGGTCCTCCCTGTGATGGTTAGGTCTAACTGTCCGTGCCCTGAGCCTTAATCTTCTCGTGACTCATCAGCCAGCTCACCATGGTGGCACGGCGAGTTTTTCGCGGCTCTAGCTCATCAATTTTGTAGCCGGTAAAGCCCAGCTCTGTTTTCAGCAGTTGCTTATATTCTTTGGGGATGGCGCGCGTCAGCTTGACGATGGCAGGACGGCTATCGGTGAAGCTGGGTGGCTCGGGGTAAGCCTCGCGCCATTCGGAGGGCGCCTGTTCGGTATCCCAGGTCTGGGTTTCGGCCCTGTAGCGATAGCCGAGGTGATGCCAGACGATGCGGTTGACGGCATCATCGTCGAGTTTGTCGTTCAGGATGGCCCAGTAAGTTTCAGTGGAGAGGGGATGGGATGCCATAGCGCTACGTCGAGCTTTAGATAAGACGGTATCACCTGGGCTAAGCTGCTGTCAGCCCAAAAGAAGGATTGGGTGACGGGCTCGGGAATCCGCTCGTGCGTTAGTGATGTTGAGTGGGTGACGGCAGGCTTTTCCCTCGTCAACGCATCGGGCTACACTACTGTCGTTGTTGTGTATTACAACCATGTCTTCTAGGCCTCCATCACCGCTGCCCGCCACCGCTGACCATCCAGCGCTAGGCCGGCTTCGATCCGTTAGCGATTTGCTCGACAACGCCATTCAAATTCCGGGCACGGACTATCGCATCGGGCTTGACCCTATTTTGGGTCTGCTGCCTGCTGGCGGAGATGTGGTGGGTACTGTGCTCTCAGCCTACCTGGTTGTGGAGGCGGTACGGCTGCGCATGCCCACTAGCGTCGTTGGGCGCATGGCGTTCAATATTCTTCTTGAGATGGTTGTCGGGGCCGTCCCGGTAATTGGCGATTTATTTGACTTCGCCTGGAAAGCCAACGCCCGCAACGTCGCGCTGCTGGAGTCTAAGCTTGATCCCAATAGGCAATCCTCCCGCTCGACGCAGCAGTCACGGTGGCTGGTTTTCCTAGTCTTGGTGATACTCGGTTTAGTGCTGGTTTTGGTGGTCGTCGCTTATGCCGCCCTGCTGCGGTGGCTAGTGAGCCTGTTTAGCGGCTGAGCTGATGTTGGCGAATGGGCTGAATTAGGGCGATCGCAAAGAGAAATGCCGCTGCCGCCAAGAGCATTGACCCCGAATTACTGAACTCAGCGGGTCTAATCATGCCGTTAAATAGGCTAGCAGATAGGGCTGCACCGCCAAAATAGAGCCCTGTTCCCAAACCGGCACGCTCAGGAGGGACCGAAGCAAGGGCAACCGGAACGGTGCAGTTGGACATGAGGCTGATGCTGCCGCCAATGGCGATCGCGAGCAGCACCGCAACGCCCAACGTCCCGATAAAAATTGAGCCCAAACTCAGCAGAGCCAGACCGCCTAAACCAGCAGCTATCCCCTGAAACATGCCTAGGCGACGAGCCAACGTCCCTGTGGGGAAGGCTAGCGCCGCAATGGCAATGAACACGGCACCCATCACTATGTTTGGGTTGGCGGTAAGGCGGTCGAGGGCAGCGGCGAAGGCGACGAGCAGTATTTGGAGCCCTAGGTTAACGCCGACCCCAGTGCCAAATGTAGCCACTAGTGGCATAGGGGACAGGCGGCGCGATTCAGCCTTAGGAGTGCGTTGTGAAGACTGATCGGGGTTGGTCGACCGCAGTACCACTGCCGAACCCAACATGATCAGCGAACCGATGAGAAAGGTCGCGAGCGGCCCCGCCGCCAAGATGGCCTCACTCGCCAACGGCGCTAAAGCCCCAGCCACACCGCCAACCAGGGTCAAAATGCTTGCCGCCTGAGGTTGCTGGGTCGCCATGGCATAGCGGCCCAGCAGCGACAGTACCGGACTCCGAAACACCGTCATCGAGAAGGCCCAGAGCACAGCGGCAACGGGCAATAGCCACCGGGTTGCGTTGATGGGGTTTCCGGCGATTAGGCTAAGCGGAATGCTGACAAAGCAAAGCGAAGCCAAAATAACGCCAATAGCCACCATGGGAAAGCGGCTGCCAAACCAGCGCTGGGTCTGATCAGACAGGCTGCCCATGAGCGGTTCCAATATGACTGCCGCTCCTGTCTCGATTACGATCAAAGCGGCGGCCAATCCTGCGGGAAAGCCCTGCTGGGTGAGCAGCTGTGACAGATAGAGGTTGTAAATTACCCAGCTCAGGGTGATTGCGCCCTGGACCATCGCTAATCCCCAAACCTGGGGCCAAAGTACAGGGCGGGAATGGCGCGCAGTTGGCGAGACGGCTGACATCACTCCCCTTTAGTATCGCAGGGCTGCGGGCTGTGTTGAGTTTGAGACGCTACCTGGCCCAGATGGGCATAGCCATGCATCCGGGGGTGAAACAGCGATTGAACCGGGCGATCGCCCTCGAGATGCTCCGCAACAATGATTGAGACATCGTCAGATTTCACACGGCAGTAGGAAGTGCCATCTGGCATGACGCGCACGTTGGGCCCCACGCTGCACTGGCTGACGCAGCCGCTTTCCATCGCGGTTACGGGGAGGGACGTCTGTGCCCGAAAAGCTGCTAACACATGGTCAGAGCCCGCCCTGAGGCAAGAGCGATTTTGACAGACGAGAACGCAGCGTCGCTTGGGCTTGGCTTGGAGTGACGAATCCATGAACTAGACTCTAGACAGATGTACACAGCATAGGCAATCTATACGACAGCTGCCTAACCCGATCGGGCTAACCCATTAAACTCCCCAGCGATCGCATCATGTTTTTGGGGTTCATGGCGTCTAGGGCTGCTGTGGGCTCGTAGCCGCAGTGGACCATGCAGTCGGCACACTTGGGGTTACCGCTCTTGTGGCCGTATTGGTCCCATTCTGTGTTGTCCATCAGCTCTTGGAAGGTCTCGTAGTGCCCTTCGTTGAGGAGATAGCAGGGCTTTTGCCAGCCTAAGACGCTGTAGCTCGGGCTGCCCCAAGGCGTGCATTCATAGTCTTTCTCGCCAACGAGAAAATCGAGAAACAGCGGGTTGTGGTTAAAGTTCCACTTTTTTTGTCCCTGTGTCATTGGCGCTAGAATTTCCCGAAACAAAGCCCTCGTCTGCTCTCGCTTGAGAAAGTGCTCTTGGTCGGGCGCCCACTCGTAGCTATAGCCCGGAGAAACCATCATGCCATCAACCCCAAGATCGTTCAGATAATCAAAGAAAGCCTGAACGTCTTTTGGGTCTGCCCCTTCAAAAATGGTGGTGTTGGTGGTGACCCGAAAGCCGCGCGCTTTGGCCGCCCTAATGGCGCTGATAGCCGTCTCAAAAACTCCATCGCGATCGACAGCCCGGTCGTGGTGCTCCCCGAGGCCATCTAGGTGAACGCTGAAGGTGAGATACGGGGACGGCGTAAATTTGTCGAGATTCTTCTCAAGCAGAATGGCGTTGGTGCACAGATAAATGTACTTCTTCCGAGCCACTAAGCCATCTACAATCTCCTTAATCTGGGGGTGCAGGAGGGGCTCACCGCCGGGAATCGAGACAACTGGCACGCCGCACTCTTCCACAGCCGCAAAACACTCTTCGGGAGTGAGATGCTGCTTAAGAATTTCCTTGGGGTGCTGAATCTTGCCGCAGCCCGGGCAAGCCAAGTTGCACCGAAACAGCGGCTCTAGCATCAGAACGAGAGGGAAGCGCTTGCGGCCCTGCAGTCTTTGGGTAATTAAATATTTGGCAACGCTAGCTGCCTGCTGGAGTTGAACGGCCATGGGATATCCTCACACGATGTCTCCTGGAGCAGAAGATCTTACTGTGTTGATATACTAGCTTGACCCTGAGGGGATGTTGCTGATTGTGAAATTAAGACTTTCAGCAATCAGAATTTCTCATCGAGGGTTGTGGCTCAGCCGCAGGCTTCGAAAGGGCCAACTCCACGACATTGGCCAACGGGGACCCTGGGGGCTGCTGAACACCGACGGATCAACCCAGAAGCTCAGCGCATACCATGTGGGCATGTCGAGCTGCCCCGTTTCCTCTAAACCACAGTGGGCCTGTAGTTTTCGAGTCGCGGCGGCTGTCTTGGGGCCAAAACAACCGTCAACGGTGGCTGTGTAGAGGGATAGCGCTTTGAGCGTGCGCTGCAGCGCTTGAACATTAGCGCCGGCATCGGCCTCTTGCAGGTGCTCTGGTTCTAGGGCTTCAACGGCCTGCCTGAACTGCGTTTTCATCGATAAGGTCGCCTTCACTTATGGAGTTTATGCTGCAATAAGAGAGTGGAAGCTGCTCTAATTAATGCAGCTCCAGATTTCCTATTTTAGACGATCGCGACCGTTTCTGTAGCTGTTGATACAAAACTACGTCAAAGTTCTGGCTTTTTTGCGCGCCCCTCTGCAGGATTATTCCAGAATTCTGACCCCCACCACCGTGGTGTTAAACCGGTAGGTTTGTCCCTCAAGCTCCACCACGTTGCCTATCTTCACCTTGTTGTTGCCGAACACCACGCTATCATCCGTCACCTGGGCCTCGTCGGCTAAGGTCACCAGCATATCGATCGTAAAGTCTAGCTCTGGGCGCGGGTCGGGAATGGACTTGAGCGTCCCGTCAGGCTGGGGGGCAGCCACCGTGCGGGGCAGCTCTTCCACAGATTTAACGTCGACGCGGCCAAAGGGCTGGTTGCGGATAATGATTTCCGTTTCACCTTCTTCCCGAATGCTTTCCACTAAGCCTTGAGGATCGGCTACTGTGAGCCCCCGCACCATAACGTCTACCTCAACGGGCTGAGTGGTGGCCCCGATTTGCGCCACCGAACCTGAGTCTCCAGGGACAAAGAAGATGCCTGCAATGGTGAGCAAAACCACCAGCACAGCCCCCACATCGAGGATGCCAATGCGTCCGAACAGCCGCCCTCGTGAGTCCAGAATTGCCATAGATGTGCTTACTTAAATGCCGCCGTCAACTTACCATGACTAGGGTACAAGAATTTGCGCGACCTTAAGCGGGCTTACGCTGAGCGGAAGATAAGCTGTCTCAAACGGGATTGAGCAATGGATGGGCTGAGCTTGGGCATTGACTTTGGGACGTCGGGCGCGAGGGCGATCGCGATCGACTCGCGCCGGCAGGTATACTCAGAAACTCGCTGTGACTTTGAAGCGTGCCAAGCGAGTGAGCTGATTCCCCAGTGGCGTGGCGCTCTGTTTAACCTGCTGGACCAGATGCCCCGAGCGGTTTGCTTGCGGCTCACGGCGATCGCCATCAACGGCACCTCGGGCACCGTGCTGCGCTGCGATCGCCAGGGAAACTCCATCGGAGAGCCGATTCTCTACAACGACGGTCGGGGAAAAGATGTGTTGGACACCATTGATGAGATAGCCCCTGCGGAGCACGTAGTGCGCAGCGCCAGCTCTAGCTTAGCCAAGCTGCTGTGGTGGCAGCGGCATGATCCGCTAGATGGTCTAGGTTCGGTTTACTTCTTGCACCAGGCCGACTGGCTTAGCTTTTTGCTGCACGGACAGCTTGGGGTGAGCGACTACCACAACAGCCTCAAGCTGGGGTACGACGTCGAGGCGCTGACCTACCCAAAGTGGCTGGTGGCTCTGCCTCACACCCTAGTGCTGCCAAGGGTGGTGCCCCCCGGTACGCCCATTGCCCCAGTGCAGGCCGAAATTGCAGAACGCTACGGCATGCCCCAAAGCAGTTTGGTCTGTGCAGGAACCACCGACAGCATTGCGGCGTTTCTGGCCAGCGGTGCGGCGCAGCCGGGTGAAGCGGCGACTTCCTTGGGGTCTACTTTGGTGCTAAAGCTGCTCAGTCCGCAGCGGGTGGAGCAGTCCGCCTCGGGCATCTACAGCCATCGGTGGGGCGATCGCTGGCTGGTGGGGGGCGCTTCCAACAGCGGCGGTGCGGTGCTGGCAAAATTTTTTGACGCTGAGGCGATCGCGGCGCTGAGTCAGCAAATTCACCCTGAGACCGATAGCGGCCTCGACTACTATCCACTGCTGCAGCCGGGGGAGCGCTTTCCCATCAATGATCCCGAGTTGCCGCCGCGCCTCACACCGCGCCCCCAGACGCCTGCGCTGTTTTTGCAGGGTCTTTTAGAAGGCATGGCTCGTATTGAAGCGCTGGGGTATGAGAAACTTCAGGCTCTGGGGGCAGCCCCTTTGAAAAGAGTTTACAGCGCGGGCGGCGGCGCTAAAAATTCAGCTTGGAGCACAATCCGCTCCCGGTATCTAGGCGTATCGGTGGTAGAAGCGACGCACGGTGAGGCCGCCTATGGCACAGCTCGTCTGGCCCAGCAGAGGGCCTTGTGGGGTGATGGAATCGTGATGGGGAACGGCGGCAGCTAGGGCAAAATGCCGTCTCGACCGCTCCAGGGCATGACCTCTTCTTCAGGAGAGGATTCAAGGTAAGACACGGCCCAGTACATACTCAACGTTGAGGTGCCGACAATCATCCAAAGCGCGCTGATAACAGCCATTTGCCAAAACAGGGCGCGCTCGCGCTGAATCCGTTGGGGCGTGCGCTTTTCACGGCCTCCTAGCAAGACGAGATAAACGCCTCGAATCCCAAGGAGTGGGATGGAGAGGCGAACATCTAGGGCGTGGTCTCTAGGGGTGAGGCTCTGGCAGGCCTTTCGCAGGCTCATTTCTTGCTCGTCGGTGAGATCGGCGCGGGCAGCGGGGCTGAGGCTAGAGATGAGGCGATCGTAAAAGAAGTTGGCAGTGGAACCACCAGTGCGGCTGTTCCGAGGTTTAGAAGGTGATTTCACAGGGCACTCCTTTGGAAACTACAGTAAAAGCCTCTCGCAATCTAGCCCGTGCCGGGTTGGGAAACCCTCCGTGGTTTTTAGGACCAATGGCCGCTCAGGCGCAGGATTTCAGTTAAATTAACTAGCGCGATCGCCCCCAAAATGAGGTAGGTTGGGGCGCAGGCTGAATCGCTTCACAGAACCTTCTTATTGATTGCTCAGATTGCCGTCAGAGTCCACTCAGGGTTGGCCGGCAGTATAGAAACCGTAGACGACAGCCCAACACTTCATTTGTTCAGGTTGTCAGCAGTCAATTCTAATTGGAGGTCTTCCATGAAACGCATGATCACTATCGCAGCATCAATGGTCGCGATCGCCGCATTCGCATCACCGGCTGCTGCACTTTCGGGCCGTCACGCTGAAGAGTTCCGAGAAGGTCTGGGGAACAAGCTTTCGGGCCGAAACGCTGAGGAGTTAAGAGAGGGTATGGGGAACAAGCTTTATTGAAGAAACGATGAAGAATTAATCGATGGACAGGGTAACAAAAATTCTTGACGAATCCATAATC
>JBHJHJ010000074.1:0-12894 GCA_050330955.1 Elainellaceae cyanobacterium
GTCCCCCGTCTCAGCATTCCAGAGCTTCAGGGTGTCTCGGCTATCGTCGCTGCCACTGGCCAAAATCTCGCCGTCAGGGCTAAAGGCGAGCATCCAAACCCAATCCCCGTGGGCTTGAAACCTTAAATAGGGATGGTTGAGCTCGCTAGCCCGCCAGACCCAAACCTGTCCGCTGGTGTCAGAGGCCGCCAGCCGCTGCCCATCAGGACTAAAGGCGATCGCCAGAATATTGCCAAAAGTTTGGGTGAAGGCCGCATCCACAAAGGTGGCCCCCGCAAAAGAGACGCCCGGCAGGCTCATTCCCTGCAAATAGGCGTGGTGGATGACCCTGTCAGAAAAGTCTAGGTCAGCGACTTCCAGCTTCAGGTGCAAAGAGAGATTCAGCAGGTTGCCCGTGCCGTAGCCAGTGAAGGTCGTCTGCTGGCGAAGCTGGGTCAACACCTCTCGCAGGCGCTGCTTAAGCGTGGCCTGGGTATCGAAGGTTTTGGTGAGCTGGGTGGCTACGGGCTGTAGAATCAGGCGGCGCTGGCTGAGGCGAATGTAGTCTTTGACCGTGGTTTTGAGCAGTGGGTAGCGCAGCAGAGCATCCAGGCGGTTGGTGCTCAGTTCCTCCACCATCTGCCGAATCAGGCGGCTGGTGACGTACTCCATGACTACCGGCTGCTGGGTGTAGCCGATGCCCTGGGCTAGGGACACGGTTTCAATCAGGCTGCGCCAGTGCAGAGACTCTAGGGCCGCCAACAGCTGCGATCGCGACACCGAGGGTTTGATGTCTTCCACCAGGGACGGAATCGAGGTCCACTCGCGGTTGATGGCCAGCCAGCCCATCACCTGCTGCTCTAGGGCCGTCAGCCGCTCAAACTGCTGCGCCAGCAGCCGCTGCAGTCCGTTGAATACCAGGGTGTCCTCGGCCAAAAACAGGCCAATGTCTCCGTCAAAGACGCTTTCAATGGAGGTGGCTACAATCTTGAGGGCCAGGGGGCTGTGGTTGTAGCGCTCCCCCAGAGACCGCTTTTGCGCCGCCGTTCCGGTGAGGCCCCGGTCTTCTAGTAATTCTCTCGCCGCTTCCGGTGAGCCGGTGAGCTGCAGCGTCTGCACCGACGGCACCCCTTCTAGTGCTCCTACAATGGCAGGCTTCTCGCGGCTGGTGAGCAGCACCGCGCTCTGATGGCGCGTCTCCGCGACTTGGCGCAGCACCTCGCCGTAGTCCGCGTAGTCGGGGCGAAAATAGCCCGCGTGGTTGCCCCCCTGCAAAATTGTCTCTAGGTTATCCAGAACGATCAGGCAGCGAGACTGCCGCAGCCAGTGCATCAGCTGCCGCGCCGTCGCCGCCGTTTCCTGCTGATTGGAGACAAAGGGAATCAGCTCTGCCAGCAGCTCTTTTAGGGTGGGAGCATTGCGCAGCGATCGCCAAATCACGTGGGTAAAAGGGCAGTCGGGCTGCTCCACCAGCGTTTCGATGAACCGGGCTGACAGCGCGGTTTTCCCCATGCCGCCCATGCCCAAGATGCTACCCAAACGGCAGTGCTGGCGCCGCCCCCCTATCATTTCCCCAGTGGCCCAGCGGTGCAGGGTATTCAGCTCCTGCTGCCGTCCGTAGAACGTGGCCACATCGGGCGCCTCTCCCCAGTCAATTTGGGCTCGCTGGGGTACAGGGGCTGGCAGTGGTGAGGGCGCAGGGCGATTGGCGGACTGGGTATGGGCATGGGCGATCGCCGCCCGGAAGCTGGTTTTGCTCACCTTTTGGCCCAGCGCCTCGCTGAGACTTTTCCAAAGCTTGGGGCCGATAACGCGGGTAAGGTCGCTGGCGGCGTAGCTGGATTCTTCGGCAATTACCTCGTAAGTCTGCCCGTGCCAGGCGCCTTCAAGCAGCGCTAGCTCGGCCTCATTAAGGACGCGGCCGACCTTGGCAGCCATGGTGCTGTTGACAAAGTTGAGGGCGGTCTCGAAGTCCATGGTGTTCTTTCAGTGGGGAGACGCAAACCTCATCCTGAGCGTCTGACCCACAGATCAGCCCAGGAAGAAACCTCTGGTTTCTTTAGAAGCGTAGACCCTGCCGCAGCGCGGCGGATGGCCTTAAGGAAACGTCATGGGTTCTCAGAAGTGCTTCACCTGCGTAGCGCGGCGGGCAACCCCAATCAGCCTCATAGGTTCCTCAGAAAATTATATGAGGTTTCTCAAATCACCCATAGCCTTTACGACAGCTCACAGCGTTGGCCACGTGCGTACGTGGGCAACGCCCACACCACTACTCGGAAAGGAACGTTTGCAGAACGAGCGCGGAACGGCACAGCGGCTAATTTCAGAAGAACAGACCCACACGAAATGGGCCTGTGCCTCCCTTACCCACCTATTTCCTACATTTGGAGACCTAAACCGATGACCACACATACAACTAATCCCTCCCCCGTTGAAACCACCGACGCTTTTGCCGAAAGGCTCTTGACCATCCTCAACCATGGTGCGATCGCCCTGATGACCTCCATCGGTCACCGCACCGAGCTATTCGACGTCATGGCCGAACTGCCGCCCGCCACCAGTCCGCAAATTGCCGAAGCCGCTGGCCTCAACGAACGCTACGTGCGCGAGTGGCTCGGGGCGATGGTGACCGGGCAATTCATCACCTACGACCCCCAGGCCGACACCTACGTTCTGCCCCAGGAATACGCGGCGGTGCTGACCCGGGACGCCAGCCCGGACAACGTGGCCGCCTTTGCCCAATACATTCCCCTGCTGGGCAGCGTTGAAGACAAGATCATCGACTGCTTCTACAACGGCGGCGGCGTCCCCTATGAGCAGTTCAAGCGATTCCACCCCGTGATGGCGGAGGACAGCGGTCAAACCGTGGTGTCAGCTTTGACGGAGCATGTTCTGCCGCTGATTCCCGGTCTGACAGACGCCCTAGAACGCGGTATCCAGATGCTAGATCTGGGCTGCGGCAGCGGTCGCGCCCTCAACAAGCTAGCCAAGCTATTCCCTAACAGCCAGTTTCGCGGCATCGATATCTCGGAGAGCGCGATCGCCACGGCCCGTGAGGAAAGCCGCTACCGCAGTCTGGATAACGTGCAGTTTGACGTTCAAGATGCCACAGCCTTTCAGGCCTCCGCAGCCTACGACCTGATCACCACCTTTGACGCCATCCACGACCAGGCCCACCCCGACGTCGTGCTGCAGAATATCCACCGCGCCTTGCGCCCAGACGGCGTCTACCTGATGCAGGATATCCGGGCCAGCAGCAACGTGGCGGGCAATATGGACCACCCGGTGGGGCCGCTGCTGTACACCATCTCCTGCATGCACTGCATGACCGTCTCCCTAGCTCAGGGCGGCATGGGGCTGGGGGCGATGTGGGGTGAGGAGAAGGCTATCGAGCTGCTGGGTCAAGCAGGCTTTGCCCAGGTGGAAATCCGCCGGCTAGCCCACGATTTTCAGAACAACTACTACATCGTTCGCAAGGGGTGATTATGTGTACCCTTTGCAGCGTTTCTCAACGCCTATCCCAGCGGCGGCGATCGCCCCTTGAAGCGGATCTGGGGCGATCGCTCTCCCTCACCGACCACTTCAGCCGTACCATTTATCTGAAGTCAAAGCAGCTCACGCCTGAGCAAGCCTCCGCTGAAGTTGGCAAGGACAACGAGTAAGACGCCGCTGGCCTGCCACCGAACGCCTGCTCTGCTTAAGCTGTTTTCGGTAGTGACCACGCTTGCCCATCAGAGATACGCTCGCTGTGAGCCTATCCCGCTGCCAAAAGTGGCTTGGTATCGCCATCGCCACAAGTCGTTGTGCACGATGGCGATACATCGAATTGATTCGTCGCGATCGCCAAATCTGAGTCTTTAGTCTTTCAGCATTGACTCACTGGCCAGGTGGGTAATGCGGGCGAGAGGCATCTGCTAACGGGCCGTTATCGGATGACACTATAGGGGCATCTGGAGAATACTGCTGCAGAGCGCAACGCGACGAGATAATGGATTTTTGTTCTACACCGCCGCCTGCTGTCGCTGATACAGCGAATAATACAGCCCCTTCTCCGCCAGCAGCGTTTCGTGGGTGCCTCGCTCCACCACAACCCCCTTTTCCATCGCTAAAATCAGGTCTGCCCGCTTCAGCGGCGCGAACCGATGGGCGATCAAAAACACCGTGCGCCCTTTTGATACCTGGCGCAGATTCTCTAGCACCTGCTGCTCCGTCTCAGCATCTAGGTTGCTCGTCGCCTCATCCAAAATCAGGATTGGTGCCTGAGAGAGAAACAGCCGTGCTAGGGTAATTCGCTGCCGCTGCCCGCCCGAGAGCGCCACGCCCCGCTCTCCCACGTTGGTCTCGTAGCCGTCGGGCAAGTCTGAAATGAAGTCGTGGGCCACCGCCAGCCGTGCCGCTTCCACCACCGCTTCCGCCGAAACGTCTAAATTCCCAAGGGTAATATTGTCCAGGATGGAGCCATTGAACAGAAAATCATCCTGCAGCACCACGGCAATTTGGGGCCGCAGGGAGGCCAAATCGGCGCTCTTAACGTCAAAGCCGTCTACAGTAATGCGCCCCGCCTCTGGGGTGTAGAGCCGCTGCATCAGCTTAGACAGGGTGCTTTTTCCAGAGCCGCTGCGGCCCACGATACCCACGAACATGCCCGGCTCTGCCTTAAAGGAGACGCCCCGCAGAATGGGCTCTTGGTTCTCTTGATAGCGGAAGAACACCTTATCAAAGGCGACCTCCCCTTTGAGGGTAGGCAGCACCAACCCCGTTCCCGGCTCCGCCTCCGGCGGTACATTGAGAATGTCCCCAATGCGATCTACCGCCAGCAGCACCTCCTGTAGATTTTGCCACAGCTGAACGAGACGCAGCAGCGGCCCGGTGACTCGGGCGGTGAACATCTGAAAGGCAATCAGCTGACCAATGGTGAAGTCCTGATTAATCACCAGCCGCGCTCCCACCCACAGCAGCAAGAGACTAGAGAAGCTGGTGAGAAAATCCCCCAGGTGGTTGCTGATGTTGGCGGTGGTGTTGGCGCGAAAGCCGGTGCGCACAAAGCGGGCGTAGAGGCCTTCCCAGCGATCGCGGGCGTCTTTTTCTCCGGCGTGGGCCTTCACAGTCTGGATGCCCGTCACCGTTTCCACCAAGAAGGACTGGCTGTCGGCGCTGCGGTCGAAGGTCTGATCCAGCCAGCGGCGCAGAATCGGCGTAGCGGCCAGGGTGAGCACGGCGAACAGAGGCAGCACCGCCAGAGCCACGCCGGTGAGGGTGACGCTGTAGTAGAGCATCACAATCAGGTAAATCACCGCGAAAATGCTGTCGAGCACCACCGTCAGCGCGGTGCTGGTGAGGAACTGGCGAATATCCTCTAGCTCCTGCACCCTCGCCACCGTATCCCCCACCCGGCGCGCCTCAAAGTAGGAGAGGGGCAGCCGCAGCAGATGGCGGAACAGCTGGGCCGACAGGCTCAGGTCCAATCGATTGGTGGTGTGGGTAAAGATAAACATGCGCAGGATGCCCAGCAACGCCTCGAACACGGCCACCGCCAAGAGGGCGATCGCCATCACGTCCAGGGTTGGGATGCTGCCCTGCACCATCACCTTGTCGATCACCACTTGAGTAATGATCGGCGTCGCCAAGCCCAAGAGCTGTAGCGTGAAGGAGGCCAACAGCACTTCCCCCAGCAGACGTCGGTAGCGCATCACCGCGGGCAAAAACCAGCTCAGGCCAAATTTTTCCTGGGTTTGCACCGGCTCTAGCTGCCACAGCTCGCCGTCCCAGTGGGATTCCACTGCCTCTCGGGCGAGTCGCCGGGCGCTTTGGTCTGCGTCGTGGGGATCGGCGATGGTGAGGCTGGTGCCCTTCACCTCATACAGCACAACCCAATGTTGGTCTGGGGCTGCTGCCGAAGGGTCTTTATCCCAGGACAAGAGCGCAGGCAGCGTCGTCTGACGCAGGTCTGCCCAGGTGGAAATGATTAGCCTCCGGCTCTGCAGCCCCGCTTTCTCCGCGCCGCTGACCAGGTCCCTGGATCGCTGGCCGCGCACCTGACGCACCATCCAGTCGAGCTGGACGGGCACGTCAAGCTGCTGACATACCATGGTGAGGCCGGCGGCGATCGCATTGATGTGACCCACGTAAGGATAAGCCAGGTCGGGCTCGGGCTCGGCGGCAGGCTGGTAGCGGGAGCGCAAGGTGGCCCAAAACTGCTGTGGCGAAGATTTAGCAGCATTGGCACTAGGAGAAGGCGCTTGGGAGAGGGAGCGCCAAAGATCCGCATCCCACCGCAGCAGGGCGACCTCGCGGCTGGCGACCCGAGCCTTCCAGCCCTCTAGGTTGAGCAGGTCACCGAACCAGTCCCCTGCACCTAGGAGCACGGCGTCCTCATCGGCAGAGACCAGCCGCACCTGCCCTGAGATAATGAGATACTGGCCCGGTGCTGCGGGCCAAATCACTTTACCCAAGCGGTAGGTGTGACGGGTCGCCCCCTGCTGGACGCGATGGCGCTGGTCTGAGGTGAGCGATCGCAGCGGCGGCTGCTCCCAATCGAGCTGGACGGGTTTTTCTTCGGAAATCATGCGTCAACCTGGAGCTGGATGGGCAGAGCCTCTATTTTTTCGGCCAGCCACTGCTCAAATAGTTCATCAATCAATGTCTGCTTCAGGGCATTATTCTCAAGGGAAGCGGGCAGCACCGCCTCAACGCGAAACAGCCCCCAGCGATCTTCCATGTAAAGGGGACCAACAATGTCTCTCGGCTTGGCCTCATCCATCAGCGCTCTCAGCGCATCGGGCATGGTGCCCCGGCTCACCGGCCCCACCATGCCGTTGACGATGTGATCGTCGGTGATGGAGAACTCCCGCGCCAGGTCCTCAAAGCTGGCCGCTGCGCCGGAGAGCTGGTGGCGCAGCTCTTCCATTAGGTCTTTGTCGTCCACGATGATGCGCGAGAGCACCACCCGGTCTAGGTAAAGTTTGCGCTCGATGAAATATTGCTGAAGCTTTGGCAGAGCGATCGCCTCCTTCAGCGCCCTCACCTCAAACCCTGCCCTCACCTGGCGCTGGAACTGCTCGGCGGTGATGCCGTTCTTGGCGAGCCACTGTTGGAAGGCTACTGGATCGCTCAATCGGTTTTGCGTGCGGAAGTCGGCGATCGCCTGCGCTACCGCCGCTGCGTCGATGGCGGTTGCCTGTTCCGCTAAGGCCTGCTCCAAAACATACTGCCGGACAATCTCGCCGACCAGCGCATCTAGCTTTTGGCCCTTTTGAAGATAGCGAATGGCCTCCTCCCAGGAGATAGGGTGGGCGCCGATGCGCAAGAGCGGCTTTGAAGACATGACGGCCTGACGGGGAACGGCACCACTATTATGCACAATCCCTAAATTAACTCTCTCCTATCTGAAAATCACCTGGATGGGCTGCAGTCAAACCAATAAAGCCTTGATCTAAACCAGCCGCGTCAAGCTCACCCGGTAGCGCTCCTTCTTTGTCACCCCGATCTCCCCAATCTCCAGTCGCCCCTTGCCGCGAATCGCGACTAAATCCCCCTGGCTAAGCTGGTGACTGGGCTGGGTGACATCTCGCCAGTTCACCCGCACGCTGCCGCCGTTAATCAGGTCCACCATTTTGCTGCGAGACATACCAAAGCCCGCTGAGGCGATCGCATCTAAGCGCAACGAGGCCTCCACCGTGGTCATCTCCTTACGGCGGGGTTCCCGCACTTTGAGCTCTTCAAGCGGAATTGGCGCCACCTTCACCGGCACCGTGCGCACCTGGGTTAAGCTCATCTGCAAAAATTCCAGCAGCTCCGGTACCACCACCGCCTGAGCGCCGCGATCCCCCAGCACGATGATATCTCCCACCTTGTCTCGCACGATGCCGGTGCCCAGAAGCGCCCCCATAAAGTCTCTATGGGTGGCGGTGTCGAACAGGAAATTTCCGGCGATGCTGATGGCCGTCAGCTCGACGTGGGAGGGGTCGAGGGGGAGTTCAGCCCGGGCGATCGCCAGCCGCTGTCGTTCTGCCTGGGGGTATCCACCGCTGGGGAAGCTGTGGAGTTCGGTGAGCTGCTGAAACATGGCCTGGGCGTCCATCAGCTCTGGTGGCGAGAGGAAGCCGGTTTGGACAGTTTCCCAAGTGCGCAAGGCCTGCTCCGCCTGATCGATGACGCGGATGGCCGTCTCCCGATCTTCAACCGCTTTGAGTAAATTGTCCTTCGGTAGCATAGGAGGCGATGGAGCGTACGCTGTAGTTGAGTATATAGCGATCTTAAACCGCTTTTAAGCGACACCTCAAAGGCGGAAGCTTGACCTGCACTTCCGCAGCGTGGCGTCAGAGTTGCGCAAGAATTCAACTGGGTACGAGAAATCGTTATTCTAGCCGCTACACTTCTATCGCCCCGCCGCAAGAGCTCCCCGCCCCCGCCGTACAGCCAAAGCAATGCCGCCCCGTCACAATCGATCGCTCTAGCCACGCCAGCTTCAAGTCACGAATGTTGGGCCCATTTGCCCCATCAGGCGCCACATCAATTTCCAAATCCAGCATCTGGTTAAAGTCGCAGTCGAAAAGCCGCCCGTCCCACGACACCGAGAGAGTGTTGCGGCACATCAGCCCGTCCACCGTCGCCGGATTGAAAGCATTCACCAGCAGCTCCATATAGCTCTCCAAATTTCCCGACTCCTGCAGCCACTCCAAAAACCGGGAAATCGGCATGTTATTCAACGCAATGAGGCGATCGAAGCGAACGCCGTGGTTCTTCAGCAGCCCGCGCTTCCACTCTTCCTCTAGCTTCGCCTGATTGCTGGCCAAAAACGCCCCCACCGGATTAGACACTAGCGTCAGCCGCTTATTCGGGTCGCCGCTGCCGTAGCCCGCCGCGTTTAGCCGCTTCAAGGCCTCGATGGACTTCTCAAAGGTGCCCTCTCCCCGCTGGCTGTCGGTATTGAACTTGCGGTAGTGGGGTAGGGAGCACACGACTTCCACCCCCCGCTCCGCAAACCACTGGGGCAAATCTGCCATGGTGGGCAGCAGCAGCACCGTCAAATTGCAGCGATCGATGACGTGCTTACCCCGCTTGACGCATTCATCCACCAAATAGCGAAAGTGCGGGTTCAGCTCCGGCGCCCCTCCGGTCAAATCCACGGTATGGGCCCCCGTCACCTCCAATGCCCTCAAGCAGGCATCCACCGTCTCTCGGTCCATATTTTCCCGCCGATCCGGCCCAGCGTCCACATGGCAGTGGCGGCAGGTCATGTTGCACAGCTTGCCGACATTGATCTGAAAAATCTCCAGGGCAGCCGGACGCAAAACCTCCCAGCCGTGATGGTCAATCGCCGTAGAAAAGTCCCCACCGTGAGCCGTACGAGCCAGGTCAACCTGATTCAACGCCCGTATCTGCTCTTGCGGATCAGCTAGAGGCGATCGCCGCCACTGAAGCGATCGATTGGCACTATTGGACTGTTCGAGACGGTTTACCTCACGCTTTGAGCGCACCATAGCGGGCTCCTAAATTCTGCAGGGTCAGTGTTAACGAGTGTAACGACTAAACCCAGCCCTGACCTGAAGGAGACGTGAGAATTCCCTGTATGAAATGGGTGCGATCGCCCTTCCATCAGACTGCGATCGTTGGGTTGCGCAGCGCTCCAACCCGACCTACATCCCTACTACACCCCTACCAATAGGCACAAACCATCATCGAACCTGAACAGATCACTTTTGCAGGGGGCCTGGGGGAGGCAACACTCCCCCAGCGGGGGTTTGGGGGCAAGGCGCCCCCAATTCTTGCGGTTCGACCAAAATCTGACGATTTAGGCCTGCACAACCCAATGACAGGCAATCCCAACTAACAATTCAGGCCTGCACAACCCAATGACAGCCGATCCCAACGGCGAAGATTTTCTTGTTATTTGAAAGAAAGGGCGAATGGCCATTCGCCCCTACGGTGCGTTGAACAACCCGTCACATGGCAATTTCCTTCACATGGTCCAACATCTGCACCCCATGCACCAACGCCGCCCCGCCCCGAATCGCCGCCGCCACATGCACCGCCTCCGTCATCTGCTCCAAATCCGCCCCCTCCTGCAAACAGGCCTTGCTGTAAGCATCAATACAGTACGGACACTGCACCACATGGGAAACCGCCAGGGCAATCAGCGCCTTCTCCCGCTTCGAAAGAGCACCCTCCTCAAACACCGCCCCGTAATAGGCGAAAAATTTCTCTGCTAGCTCGGAATTGCCCGCACCAATATCAGCAAATCGCGGCAGATGCTTGGGGTCATAGTACTGGTCCATGGCTTACAAGGCGGGAAACAACCTATGCATTATGGCGCGACTTGACCGGATTCCGCACCGCAAAGCTTTACCCTTACAACCCGCCTTCGATACCAAATTGTAACGACATTGATCCCCGTCATCAAAAGCCTGATCAAGCGGTGCTAAGCTTACAAATGGATTTTCTAAAGACTTTATAAAAGGCCACAATTCATGAGCGCATCCTCCCAAACTCCGCTACTGCTGCGCGCTGCCCGTGGGGAAACCCTAGAGCGGCCTCCCGTGTGGATGATGCGGCAGGCGGGGCGCTATATGAAGGTCTACCGCGACCTGCGGGAAAAATATCCCTCCTTCCGCGATCGCTCCGAAATCCCCGAGGTAGCCGTCGAAATCTCCCTCCAGCCCTGGCGGGCCTTCCGCCCCGACGGGGTCATCTTTTTCTCCGACATCGTCACGCCGCTGCCGGGCATTGGCATCGAAATGGACGTGGCCGAGGGCAAAGGGCCTATCATGCACGAAGCCATTCGCACTCAAGCCCAGGTAGACGCCCTGCGATCGCTCCAGCCCGAGGAGTCTTTGGGGTTTGTGCGGGAGATTCTCACGGCGCTGCGGGACGAGGTGAAGAACGAGGCGGCGGTGCTGGGCTTCGTCGGCGCCCCCTGGACTCTGGCGGCCTACGCCGTAGAGGGCAAAGGCTCCAAGACCTACTCGGTGATCAAAAACATGGCCTTCTCCGAGCCCAGCGTGCTGCACAGCTTCTTGGAGAAACTGGCCGACGCGATCGCCACCTACGTGCGCTACCAAATCGACAGTGGCGCTCAAGCCGTGCAGATGTTCGACTCCTGGGCCGGTCAGCTCTCCCCCCAGGACTACGACACCTTTGCCCTGCCCTACCAGCAGCGGGTGTTTCGCCAGGTGAAGCAAACCCACCCCGACACGCCCCTAATCCTGCTGGTGAGCGGCAGCGGCGGACTGATGGAGCGCATGGGCCGCTCCGGCGCCGACATCATCAGCGTGGACTGGACCGTGGATATGGCGGACGCGCGGCGGCGGCTGGGGCCAGATCTCAAGGTGCAGGGCAACTTAGACCCCGGCGTCCTCTATGGCTCCCACGCCTTCATTCGCGATCGCATCCTCGACACCATCCGCAAGGCCGGACCCACGGGCCACATCCTCAACCTGGGCCACGGCGTTCATAAGAATACCCCTGAAGACAACGTGCGCTACTTCTTTGAGACAGCGAAGCAGGCCGACCAGCTTCTGGTTCACGCCTAGGTCGGGCGCAGTAGGGTAGGGCGCGTAAGCTATGGCGCGGATTCTCATTACCGGAGCCAGCGGATGCATTGGCCACTACATTGTGGCGGCGCTGATACGGCAGACGGAGCACGATTTGTTTCTGCTGGTGCGCAACCCCGCTAAGCTGAAGGTGAATGTGGACCATCGACCGGGCGTCCACGTTATCCAAGGGGACCTGCTGCACATCGAGCAGCAGGCAGAGCTGCTGAGCACCATTGACGTCGCCATCCTCACCGCCGCCGCCTGGGGCGACCCCCAAGAGACCCAGGCCGTCAACGTTACCCAAACCCTGGCGCTGCTAAAGCTGCTGGATGTGGAGCGCTGTCGCCAAGTGATCTATTTCTCGACGGCAAGCATTCTAGACCAGCAAAACCACCTGCTGGAAGAGGCGGGCACCATCGGCACGGACTACATCCGCACCAAGTACGAGTGCCACCGGGAGCTGCGCAAGCTGGCGATCGCCGCTAAGACGACGGTGGTGTTCCCTACCCTGGTGTTCGGCGGGGATACCCAAAAGCCCATGTCGCACCTGTCGGCGGGGCTGCGAGACGTCACCCGCTGGACGGGGCTAATTCGCTTTTTTAGCATTGACGGCAGCTTCCACTACATCCACGCCCGCGATATTGCCCAGGTGATTGTCTATCTGGTGCGCAACCCCATCGCGCCGGGGTCGATGCGGCAGATGGTGCTGGGCAACCCGCAGATTACGGTGAACGGTGCGATTCGGGAGATGTGCCGCTATTTTCGCCTGCCGGTGCCAGCGGTTCAGCTACCGCTGTTGGCGTTTGCCAAGGTGATTGTGCCGCTGTTCCGCATTCAGATGGCGGAGTGGGACTGGTTCTGTCTCCAGTACCGCCATTTCACCTACGACAATCCGGTAAATCCGGAGACGTTTAATATTCCGCCCTACTGCGAAACAGTGTCGGATTTGATGCGCATCCACGGCATCGAGCGGCGGTGATGGCAAATCGATAAAACCATGAGCCATCACCGCAAATATATCAAGTGCCCCCCGCCGTTGACATATAGGCATCTTCAAACATCGCGCCTCGAATCTCATGGGCTTTGAGCTGATGCCATTCGGTCTCAATCAGATTCATCTGGGAGTAATAAGGTGGCAGTTGGGAGAAATCAAGACCCTGAGCCAAATCGGTAGACGTTGCCTGACGGCCTTGCTGGTATGGATGGAGGCATTGTCTTGGACAATAACGGTAGCGCTGGCCACTTCGCTGAGGACTTGATACCAGTATGCGACAAACATGCCATCATCAGCTTTGCTCTCCTCAGGACGATCGCTGTCCACTTATTCAGTTTATTCCGTGCAAACGGTTTTGTATCGATTACACAGGGCATCAGGATGCTA
>JBHJHJ010000075.1:0-2887 GCA_050330955.1 Elainellaceae cyanobacterium
AGGCTTCACTTTCTCGAAGCTCTGCTCTAGGAGCGCAACCCGCAGCCCAGTTGCTTCATCAACCCCATCTACAGGTGGCTCAAGCTGGACTTCTGCTTCGTTGTAGTCAGCCCCATCTAGCATCACTTCGGTAATGACGCCATAGGCTTCTACCCAAGCCTGCTTGGTCTCCGGGGTCCAGTCACTGCCAAGGTACTGCTCAAACGTTTTCAACAAAGTATTGCCCACAAGCGGATAGTGCTCAGGCAAAGCACCATACTTGACGTGACGAGCCCCCAAGCCTTTGAGCGGACCAGTGAGTTCGCCCGGCTGACGTAAATTTTCAACCACAAAGACGAGGGAGGCAAGTAGCTTTTTGCTCTGCTCTGACACGTCGGTTTGAGCGAACAGGGGCTGAGCTGCAGGGTAGTCCGCAAACAAATTTTCGTAGAAGCGAGCCGCAAAATCGTTGGCGTGAGGCTTCACCTTCTCAAAGCTTTGCTCTAAAAGCTCGACCTTCAGTGCAGAATTCTGCTCAGAACTATCAACGTTTGAAACCATTTACTACCTTCCGATGAAATAAAATAAAACAGATATAGTTAGAGCTCTTTATTGGATAGAGCACCAATGCTTGACCCAGGAGATCGCCATTGAATGGGTTTGTAGCAAAGCCCTGGGAAAGCTCAGTCAATGAACATCAGTAACCATACAGCCGAACTTAAGAGAAGGATCGCGCTGCAGGTGTCAAATTGGCTACTCAATCAAGATTTAACAACAGCCGTAACTACAAGCAAACTCCTGCATAGAGAGGCTTTTGAGCACTGTTGAGAAATTATGTATTTATGTAGATGCAACGTTGATATCGCACGCTACAAAACTGAAGATAGACAGAGAATCTGCTGAGTTTTGTTAAATCAAGTACATTTTCGACTTTGCTGGTTCAAATATTGCATTGAATTAATGCAATTAACGCATTCAGCGTTTTCTGTCAGCTATAGCGATACTCAATCGCTCATCAAGTGGTATGTAGAGCGCCGTAAGTAAGCGTAGCTGTCAGACGTTTAATTGTGGCTACGCACTTACGAAATCTGCGAGGCAGGCTACATATTTATTTGGCGCAGTCCAGACTCTCGCCCCTCACCTCGCAGCTTACAAATCATTCAGGCAAAATTGCTACAAAATGCGGAAACGACATTAAGACAATCCGAATTCTGAATAATAGATTTCAATTATGTATCAAGCACTGCAAATTTATCAGATGCCAAGGCCTACAACGTTGAAAAACAAGAACTCTATTTAACTTGTGGATAGCTATGCCGTCCAAATTCGTTCGCTTTTTAGGCTCAATTCGCTTGGCGGTACCCCTGCTCGTGGCGATCGCCGCCATATTGATTGGGGCGACCTTTTACGAATCGAACGTAGGCTCCGCCACCGTCCAAAGAGAAATCTACAAAAGCGCCTGGTTCGGCGGGCTAATGTTTTTGCTCGCCATCAACCTAGGGGTGTCTACCCTCAGCCGCTATCCCTGGCGCGGTCCTCGCAAGGTAGGCTTTGCCATTACTCATTGGGGCCTGATTATTATTATTGCCGGCTCCGCCGCCGTGATTCACCTCAGCACTGAAGGCATGCTGCTGGTGCGTACCGACAGTGGCCCCGGCAACCAGATTCGGGTCGAGGGAGACCTGCTAGAAGTCGTCTCTCCAGAGCAAGGGCAGCAGCAGACCGACATCTTTGTGAAGCCCAACGGCACGGTATATCCCCCTGAGTTCGGTGGGCTTGCTTTGCTGGGCTACAGCGACAGCGCCATCAAAACCGTGGGCTTTACAGCGGGCGGCGACGTTGAGAACCTGGCCGTAAAGCTACAGCTCCACAGCGATCGCATGGGACAGACCCTAGAGCGCTGGTTGGCGACGGCCCCCATGGGCTACGGCCAGATGGACGTTGGGCCAGCGCACCTAGAGCTGGTGCAGGCGACATCCGCTGGTGAGGTGACGCAGTGGCTCAAGCCTCCCTCTTCTCAGTCTGCCTACGGCACCCTGCAATTGGGCGATCGCGCCGTTGATGTGGAAGCTGCCCTGGGCCAAGTTTTAAATCTACAGGGTGACATCGCTGCCGAGATTACTAACGTCTGGCCCGACTTCCGCCTGTCGGCGGGCAAACCCACATCAGCCTCCGACGCCTTCCGCAACCCAGCGGTGCAAGTTAACCTCACCCAGGGCGATGTGCAGGAGCGCTGGTTTATCTTCGCCAAGCCAGGGCTTCCCCCCGTGCGCTCCGGAAACGCGATCGCCTTAGAGGCGACCTACACCGCACCAGAAACAACCACATCTGATTATTTTCGCGTGGTGGCCACCCCAGATCACCAGCTCTTCTACGCAGCCCTCTCCTCTAAGGGTTTTAAGTCAGGCGAGCTGCACAATGGCGATGTGGTCACCCCCGGCTGGGCCGACTTTCAAATTTCCCTGGTTCAGCGCCTAGACCACGCCCAGGTGCAGCGGCAAGTGGTGCCCGTAACGCCTGTGGCATCGGACACCGTGGCCAGCGAAGGCTTCCCCGCACTGCACGCTGCAGCAGAAGGGCAGGACTTTTGGCTTCCCTGGGGCGAGCCCATGGCCCTCAACACCCCGAGCGGTGAGTATTACGCCGCCTTTAGCCCCAAGCTGCTGCAGCTTCCCTTCTACGTGAAGCTGGATGACTTCATAGTGGAGCGCAATGAGGGCAGCGAGTCGGTTGCCATGTGGACCAGCAAGGTGACCTTGTTTGACCCCGCTACCGACACCGCCACTCAGCGCTCGGTGTGGATGAACCACCCCACCTGGTTTCGCGGCTGGAAGCTGGCTCAGGCCTCCTGGAACCCTGGTGACCTAAAGCAGTCGACCCTGCAGTTGAAGCGAGAGCCCTGGTGGGT
>JBHJHJ010000076.1:0-43867 GCA_050330955.1 Elainellaceae cyanobacterium
GCTATCTTTCTTGCCTCACCTAGCTTTATTTATTGAACAACTGGAGACGCGAGGGGTCTCTCCTCAGCCAGCTATCCGGCCTCACCTCGCTTTATTTAAGGTACAACAGCATCAGCGATGGGGCGTTCCTCAGCCAGCTTACCGGCCTCACCTCGCTTGATTTAAGGAACAACAGCATCACAGAAATTCCTCGATGGTTAGCGGAAGGACGATTAGAGATCGAGACAGAGAATCCATTCGCTTCTAACCGCATCAACCTCAGCCAAAATCCCATCGAAGAACCACCCCTAGAAATCGTCCGCCAAGGCAACGCCGCCATCCTCAACTACTACGACCAGCTCGCCGCCCAAGGCCAAGACCACCTCTACGAAGCCAAAATGCTCATCGTCGGCGAAGGCGAAGCCGGCAAAACCACCCTCGCCCATAAAATCCACGATGCAGAATGCCCCCTCCCACACATCGACGATCGCACCCGAGGCATCAGCATCCAAACCCACAGCTTTCCCTGCCGCCGCAAACACCAGCCACAAGACTCAGAATCCCGCGACTTCCACCTCAATATCTGGGACTTTGGCGGTCAAGAAATCTACCACTACACCCACCGCTTCTTCCTCTCTAAGCGCTCCCTCTACGTCCTCGTCGCCGACAACCGCAAAGACGACACCGACTTCAACTACTGGCTCAACATCATCGAGCTGTTTGCAGGCAAAAGCCCCCTCCTCATCGTCCTCAACGAAAAGGGCGACGTCCAAAGCAGCCTTAACCTTACCGACCTGCGCAAGCGCTACCCCGACAGCATCAAAGAAATCCTCTCCGTCAACTTCAAAACCCAGGAAGAGCCAGACCAAGCGAAGGTCCAGCAGCGCCTCAGCGGCATTAATAAACTCATTGGTGACATCGAATACCAGGCCCAAAACCTCCCCCACATCGGCGAGCCCGTCCCCGCCCACTGGGTGGACGTGCGTCAGGCTGTAGAAGAGGACCCCCGCAACCACATCAATCGCGAAGATTTTGATCGAATTTGCGAAGGGCAAAAGATCACAAAACCGGAAGACATCGACACCCTGCTCAGCTACTTCCACGACCTGGGCATCTTGCTCAACTTTGCTGAGAATCCCCTACTGCGCAACCGGGTCATCCTCAAGCCCACCTGGGCCACCAACGCCGTTTACCGCATCTTCGACGACGACGGCATTAAAGCCAAAGCAGGCCGCTTCACCCGGAAAGACTGCGCCGACCTCTGGCGCGACCCCCAGTATCGCCACATGCACGATGTGCTCATCGAGCTGATGAAAAACTTCCGCCTGGTGTACGAAATTGAAGGCACCGGCAACCTCGTCGCTCCCCAACTCCTGCCCCAAAACACCCCCACCTACCTTTGGGATGAAACCCATAGCAGCCACATGCAGCTCCGCTACGACGCCTTTATGCCCAAGGGCATCTTCTGGCAGTTGGCCGTCATCCTATACCGCTACATCCCCAACCACGATTGGGTGTGGCGCAACGGCATGGTGATCCAGCGGGGCAACACCTGGGCCGAAATCAAAGAAGATATAAATCTGCGCCGCATCTCCCTCCGCTTCTCTGGCCCCAGCATTGCCGAGTTCCGCGCCGTGGTTGTGGATCAGCTGGACGACATTAGCGGCACTTACCACGGGCTGCAGTACGACAAAATGATTCCCTGTAACTGTAAAGAGTGTACTGACAGCAACCAACCACATTTCTACACGTTTGCAGATCTAAAGAAGCGGCAAGAGCAGCGCAAAAAGACCACAATTGAATGCGTCAAGAGTAGTGAGGATGTCTCACTCAGCAGCCTCTTGGAAGGTTTCGAGGTCCAAGACATTGTCAAAGGTCTGCCCGACAAAAAGGACGGCGAACCCGCACCACCCGACCCCTCAGCCACCTCTCAACCCGCCATGCAAACCATCAAAATTTTCCTCGCCTCCTCCAACGAGTTAAAGGGCGATCGCCAAGAATTCGAGATCTTCATCAGCCGTAAGAACAAGCAGACCGTCCCAGACGGTATTTTCCTAGAGCTAGTAATCTGGGAAGACTTCCTCAACGCCATGTCCAAAACGCGATCGCAGGACGAATACAACAAAGCGATCGCCCAGTGCGACCTCTTTGTCCTCCTCGCCCACACCAAGGTCGGCGAATACACCGAGGAAGAATTTCTCACCGCCCTGGTAAACTTCGAGGCCGGCGGCAGGCCCTTAATCTGGACCTATTTCAAGGACGCGCCAATTAGCCCCAGCAGCCTCAACCCCAAGATAATTAAGACCCTGTTCGACTTCAAACAGGCGCTCTCTGACATGGGCCACTTCCACCAGAAGTATGCCGACAGCAACGACTTGCTGCGCCAGTTTGGCGACCAGCTCGGCAAAGTGCTGCCCACCCTCACCTAGGGCATTTGGGTAAAGCCTATGCTTCGCAAACGGGCAAAAGCAAAGTGCCCAGGAGCCGCGCCACCGGCTCCCAAAGCCCGCCGCACCAGTGTTTGAGCTTCAACGCTGTAGGTTGGGAATTTGTCCTTCAAGGTGCTGCAGCTTAAAAGGCCAGGCTCAAAGCCCCAATGTCGAGTCTCAAAGCGCCAGCCGCCGAGTTTAAAGCTTGGCGTGTGTCTGTCAACACCTGGAAACGCGAGGCCCAACGTCTAAAAGGTGAGGGTGCAGGCCTTAAATACTGGGGCTTAAATGCTGGGGCTTGAATGCTGGGGTTCAAAGCTCAAGCCATCCCGTTTTGAACCTGGCCATCGACAGCGGTGGGTTTAATCACGGTGTCAAGCTCAACCAGAAGCCGGCGGGCCACGTCCTGGGGCTTCTCACCATACTCAGTCTCTAAGACGAGGTCGGCTTGGGCATAGCGAGACTGGCGCTCATCCAGCAAATCCTGCAGCACCTGACGAGGATTAGGGCGCTGCAGCAGCGGACGAGACGTGTCTCGGCTGAGGCGCCGATAGAGGGTGTCCACTGAGGCGTTTAGCCAAACCACCGCACCGTAGTGCAGGTAGCTCCAGTTTTCCTGCGCCAGCACAATTCCCCCCCCAGTCGCCACCACGAGTCGCTGGTAAGCGCACAGCTTGCTCAGAACCTGGGTCTCCATCTGGCGAAAGTCGGCCTCTCCCGCATCGGCAAAGATTTGAGCAATGGACTGCCCCGCCGCCTGCTCGACGACCTGGTCAGTGTCAAAGAACTGGTATTGGAGCAGTTGGGCCAAATGGCGGCCCACCGTCGTCTTGCCGGCGCCCATCATGCCAATGAGGTAAACGTTGATGCCGTTGAGCTGGGTTTTGATGTGGGCTGCTTGGGGATTGGGCATGGTGGGTTAAGCGGGAGTGTTTTTATGTCAATCTGGCAGCGACACCAGCTCTCGAATGTTGCCGCGAACGCCGCCGCCGGGCTCAAAATCTTTGTCCTGTGGGTAAACGCGCATCGGCATGCCCTGCACAGGCGACATCACAATCACGCCAGACTGGTCAATTGTGCTTTGGGGCAACAGCTGCAGACGATAGCGCTGCAGCAGCATCGCCAGTATCAGCTTGATTTCCATCATGGCAAAGCTGGCCCCAATGCACAGCCGGGGGCCAGCGCTAAAGGGGATGTATTCGTAGGGCGAGGGGGAGAGCGCCCCCCAGCGGGCGGGGTTAAAGCGGCGGGGATTGGGGTAAAGCCCCGACATCTGGTGGGTTTGGGTGATGCTGACGAAGACTTCCGTACCGGCAGGGATAGGATGGCCTTCCATTTCAGTATCCTCAGCGGTGATGCGACCATTCCAGGGGACGGGGGACAGGACCCTCATGCTCTCTTTCACCACCCAGTCCAGCAGGGGTAACTGGGCAAGCTGTTCTAGGGTCGGCGGGCCGTTGAGCACTGCCAGCTCGTCCACTAGGTCAGCGGCGATCGCCGGGTGCTGGGAGAGGAGAAACAGCGTCCAGGTGAGGGCGTTGGCGCTGGTTTCGTGGCCCGCCACAAAAATGACATTGGCGTGGCCCATAAGCTCGGTCTCGGTCAGGCCCTTGTCGCTGTCCTCGTAGCGGGCCTGCAGCAGCATGGCTAGCACGTCGTATCCTGGGTCGGCCTGGGCGCGCTTTTGGGCAATGAGCTGCCGCAGCCGGTCGTCGAGCTGCCCCAGTCGGGAGAGGAATTGGTGGTAGGGCAGCCCCGGCACGTCGTAGGGCAGCAGCGCCATTACGGGGTTGCCCATGGTGCGCAAAATCGCTTGGATCAGCGGCCCGGTGGACTCATCGGCATCGCCTTCGGGGGAAACGTCTTCGCCAAAGAACGCCTTAGCCGCCACCTGCAGGGTCAAACTTCGCATCACGGTGGCTATGTCGTAGTGCTGCCCCACTTGAAGCCGGTCTAGAGCCGCCTGGGTAAGGGCCACGATGTCGTCACGGTGGGTGGCAATCTGCCGCCGATGGAAGGCGGGCATCATCAACTGGCGGTGCTGATGGTGGCGATCGCCGTTCACCCCAAATAGGCCTACCCCGAAGTGATTCAACGCGTCGGTACGCCCAGCGCTGTCGCGCCGCCGGTACAGGCGCCCAGAGAGGGGATGCTTGAGGAAGATATGGTTTTCGGCGGCCACCTGCTTGACGTTCTGAGGGCCATAGACCAGCACCGTGCCGGGGCAGTCTGGGTCTGAGGCGTAGAGGTTAGGCCCCCCTCGCCGCAGCGAGACCACCGAACCGTAGGTTTCGAACAGCGATCGGGCGTAGCTGACTGAATTTTCCCCAAATCGCAGGATGCTGCGCCAGCGGGCAACGGGACCGGGAGGCGGGCCGGGGATGGTGTCGAGGGTAGAAGCAGCCATGGTAGTACTGGTCACATTAAGGTCAGGGCGCGGTAATTACGGGCTGGCTTCGAGGAATTTCTGGGCCAGCAGCAGGCAGGCAATAGATTTGGCGTCCACCGGAACGCCGCTGCGAATGGCGTCCTCCAGCTCTTTTGGCGTCATCAGCACCACTTCAATATCTTCATCGGCGTCGCCCTCAGGGGGAGATGCCAGCTTTTCTAGATCCTGGGCCAGAAACGCATAAATTACTTCGTTCGAGTATCCCGGCGCGAGAAAAAACTGCCCCATGGGCTGCCACTGGTGAGCGCGGTATCCGGTCTCCTCTTCGATCTCGCGCTTTACGGTGGTGGCTGGGGGTTCATCAGGCTCCAGGGTTCCGGCTGGAAACTCTAGCAGCCGCCCTTGGACCGCGAAGCGATACTGACGCACCAGCACCAGTTGCCCCTCGGCGGTGATGGGCACGGCAACCGCGCCGCCAGGATGGCGAACGCACTCCCACTCCCCTTCGACGCCGTTGGGCAGCCGCAGCCGATTGACTTCGTAGCTAAACTTACGCCCTTGGTAGAAGAGGCGGTTTTGCAGCAGTTGGGGCGGTTCTTGTCCGGTGGTCATCGGGATGGAGCTTCAGGCAGGCCGTAGGTTATTTCTCCTATTGAATCATGCGCTGTCGGGTTAGCGCTGTCGGGTTAGCGCTGCGGCCAGTGCGGCAAAAGATTAAGGATTTACGGCAGATCTACCCTTGCCCCATCAACACTCGTTAGGATGAGAGGGCATTACCCCCTCAGTCTTCTAAAGGCTGAATACAGATTGGCGATCGCCCTAACCTAGACTGCTCATACAAGAACCCATGGATCTAGTAACGCTTCAAGGCTGGCTTGACAACGCATCTTTCCTCGTCCTGTTTGTGACCATGCTGCTCTACTGGGCTAGCGCCGCCTTCCCCAACGCGGCCCTCTCCAGCTTGGCCACGGGCGGGCTAGCGATCGCCAACCTGTGCATTGCCGCCCTGCTGGGGGCCCGCTGGCTAGAGGGGGGCTACTTCCCGATGAGCAATCTCTACGAGTCGCTGTTCTTTGTGGCCTGGGGCATCACGGCCATGGGGCTTGTGGCCGAGCAGATGGGCCGCAGCCGCTTTGTCGGGGCTGTGACTTCCCCCGTTGCCATGGGCATTACGGCGTTTGCCACCCTGTCGCTGCCCAGCACCATGCAGCACTCCGAGCCCCTAGTGCCCGCCCTCAAGTCCAACTGGCTGATGATGCACGTCAGCGTCATGCTGCTCAGCTACGCGGCGCTGATGGTGGGGGCTCTGCTGGCGATCGCTTTTTTGGTGGTGACGCGCGGACAGGCCATAACGCTGCGGGGCAGTTCCGTGGGTACGGGCAGCTACCGCAACGTCAAATATGAGCTGCGCCGAGGCGGCGAGCCTGTTGCCCAAGGTGACGAGCCTGCTATACAGGTGTCCCAACCCGCTGTTGAAACGGCGGGCCAAGTGCCCCAAGTTGTGAGCGGGCGTACGGCTGTTTTAGATAAGCCTGCGGCTGCGGAAAGCAGCCCCGCCGCTGCGCCGCTTTCTCCCCAGCGCCTCACCCTAGCCGACACCCTAGACAACGTCAGCTACCGCATGATTGGCCTCGGGTTTCCTCTGCTCACCATCGGCATTGTTTCCGGGGCCGTTTGGGCGAATGAGGCCTGGGGCTCCTACTGGAGCTGGGACCCCAAAGAGACTTGGGCCTTAATTACCTGGCTGGTGTTTGCCGCCTATCTCCACGCCCGCATCACCCGCAACTGGCAGGGTCGCAGGCCAGCCATTCTAGCAGTGTCTGGGTTTGCCGCGGTCTGGGTGTGCTACCTAGGCGTCAATCTCTTGGGCAAGGGGCTACACAGCTACGGCTGGTTTTTCTAATTCGGCCCCTGCAGCGCTAATTAGAGGCATTAAGCTCATTAGATTGGGGATCGAAAATCACTTGAAACTGGCCTTGGGGAACTTGGCGGCGCAAGAAGGTCATGTGGCCGTCTGCGTCAGAGCGCGTGCGGAAGCGGGTCAGTACGGCGCTCTGCATGTTGGGCAGCTGACGGACGACGGCCCATTGCTTGAGGCGCTGCCGGTACTGGCTACAGGAATCCGACGCAGAATTGAGCAATTCAGCTGAGTAAGACATAGTAATTACCAGATAAGCTTAGACGGCAATGACTGGCGTGGACCATTAGTCAACGCTCTCGCATCCGTAATAGAATTTACAAATACAAATCCAATTTACTGATTACTATTTCTGAACCAAAGAGTGACTTCCGGATAAACCGGTGAATTTTGCTGAATTGAGCTGGTTTTGCGGGGAATGGTGAGCTATTGGGGGTTGAATACGTCAACCTGTTGGCAGCCGGCCTCAACCGGGCAGCTTGAGCACTGAGGCGCTGCGGTCCTGCAAACGTATTTGCCGAAGGGCATCAGAATACGGTTAATGTCAACCCAGCGCGATCGCGAAACCAGGCCTTCAAGGGCTGCTAGCGTCTTCTCCGGTGTCCTTGTGCGCACCAGACCCCAGCGGTTGACGACGCGGTGCACATGGGTATCGACGCTAATGTAGGGCTGTCCCGATCCAACACCCAAGGCCAGGTGAGCGCATTTGGGGCCTACACCACTAAAGCTCCGCAGAAGCTCAACGTCAGCTGGGAGTTCTCCGCCGTGGTGGTCTACGATTTGCCAAGCGATCGCGCTGATTTGCTCCGCCTTGCGTTCTCCATAGGTGCTAGGCTCAATTAGCGTAGCGATTTCATCGACAGACAGGGCGGCCATGGAAACGGGGGTACGGGCCTGGGAGAATAGCCGTCGGGAAGCAGGCAGGCTAACCTCGTCGTAGGTCCGAATGGAAATGATGCAGGAGATGAGCTGCTCAAATAGGCTTTTGTATCCCTCGTCCGCCAAGGCAAACATGGCGGCTTTTGGATAAGCGGCCATTGTGGGGGCAATTCGATCTAGGGCGCGCTCTACAGTAAACGGCGTCGCCGCTGATTGGTTCGTCGATGCTTCAGCCATGGGATGGTTTTCAAAGTTTGTACCACTTTGTATTCACCTTAAAGCGTTTTCCGCGCGGGTAAAAGCTTAGGCCTGCTGTCCAGGAGGCGTTGTGGTGTTTTTTGGGGAACGGCGTCCGCAGAGGAGGTAAGTCTGGGTGGGGCCAACCCCTTGAATCGCCACAGAGCCACAGGACTCAAAGATGAAGTCGGCCCGAAGCTGACGACAGACTTCGCTTGATACCTGAATTCCCCCCGGTGGACTGGTTTCTTCCATCCGGCTGGCGAGGTTAACGGTGTGTCCCCACAGATCAAACGTCAGCTTTCGTTTTCCGATCACCCCGGCTACAACAGCACCGGAGTGGATACCAATGCGCAACTGAAAAGGCCGGCCATCTGTTTTGTAGAAGCGGCGAATGGTCGTCTGCATATCAAGGGCCAGTTGGGCGATCGCCTTTAGGTAATCGGGGCGCGGCTCGGGAACACCTGCCGCAACCATGTAGGCATCCCCGATTGTCTTGATCTTTTCGAGGCGGTACCGATCGACCAGTTCATCGAATGCTGAAAAAATTTGATTGAGCAGGGCAACGGTATGCTGAGCCGGCGCTATGGCGGAAAATTCTGTGAAGTTGACCAAATCGGCAAAAAGGATGCCCGCTGGGTCGACGATATCTGCAAAAGGCCGGGAAGAGCGTCTAAGCCGATTAGCGATCTGGGGCGGTAATAGATCAGCAATTAGCCGTGCCGTACGCTGCCGGTCTTGACTGAGCAAGTTCTCAACTAAAACTCGGTCTGTGACATCCTGCACTGTGCCTTCATAGTGGCTAACTTGTCCATCGCAGTCGAAGACGGCGCGAATATTCTCTGAAATCCAAATAGTCTCGCCGTCTTTACACCAAACCTGAGAAACAACTTCCATCACCTCCCCATACTGCCCTGTGTGACGCAGTAATTTAGCGCGATGCTTGCCGTCGACGTACTGTTGATTGGCATCGACCACGCTTGCCAACATTTCTGTTGGCGAGCTGTAGCCATAGATTCGGGCTAGTTTTGGGTTCACTGCGATGTAGTGGCCCTGGGGTGAAATTTGAAAGATTCCCTCGCTGGCGTTCTCAAACAGGCTGCGATAGGTCTCTTCTGCCCGCTTCCGCTGGTCTATTTCAGACTGCAGTTGCTCATTTTGCAGCTGCAGCACCTCAGCCTGGACTTCTAGCTTATGCCGAAGCGTCTGTACATTGAGCTGCAGCTTGACCCGAGCCAGAACTTCGTCAGCCTGAAAAGGCTTTGTCACGTAGTCTACGCCGCCAGCCTCGAACCCCTCAATCTGATTTTTGACGTCGCTCAGGGCGCTAATGAATATGATGGGCAGATGCTCGAGACTGGGGTCAGCCTGTAGCCGCCGGCAGACCGTGTAGCCATCCATCATCGGCATATTCACGTCCAATAGGACTAGATCTGGTGCGGCTTCAGCGGCGCTGCGAATTGCCATAGCGCCGCTTGTCGCTTTTCGGACATGGTACCCTCCCCACTCCAGGATCTCGCTGAGAACATGGAGGTTATCCAACCGGTCATCAACAACCAGAATTGTGGCGAGGGGATTGGCGGGCAAGCTGGGTCGCTGTGGTGTCTGAATTGACGTCATCAAAAGTCTGCATCAAAAAACCGCGCCGATGGGCGACGCAGGTCAGCAAGAACTGTTAAAACCCCGGCACTTTAATAATAGTATGGCTCTCTATTTGACACCCGAAGTTTGATTCGCTTTAGCACAATCTTGCAAAATATTTATGATATTTATAATTGAGATGCGGCTAGATCCAAGTCTCGTCGTTTTGGCTACCACCCGTGGGAAAAGATGACAGCGCCGCCTGTGCGAATTCCACAATTGGGCCAAAATCAAACTGGTTCGCATGGGCGCTTATGACCGCTGCGATCGCCTGGTTAGTTTCGGGCAGCTGGTCCAGAACTGCCCCAATGGCAATGTCATCCCCTAAAATAGCCGCTCGGTGCAGCTCCCGTAGATGGTGGGGTGGCAATTGAGCCATTAGATTGACGGATAGATTGGGGAGAAGGGGACCGTCCGGACCCGGATTTTGACGAAGGTACGTGACGGGTAGATGGTCCGCGATCGCCTCTAGGAGCTCGGATTCTCTCACGGGTTTGCTGAGGAATCCATCGCAGCCCGCTGCGATCGCGGCCTGTTCATCTTCACTAAAGGCGCTGGCCGTCAGAGCGATAATTTTGACGGGATGTTCTGCCGTTTCTTGGGCTCGAATGACGCGAGTTGCCTGATGGCCATCGAGGCGCGGCATGCGAATATCCATCAGGATCAGATGAGGGTGCCAACGCCGCCAGAGGGTCACTGCATCCTGGCCATCGGTCGCTTCCTTGACCTGGAAACCAATGTTGCTCAGCAGCGCTGATAGGACGCGGCGGCTTTCAGAAATATCGTCCACAATCAGTACTCTGCAGTCTATCGGACCGTTCGCCAAGCCAATCACTGAGGGGCTAGTCGTTTCGGTGATGAACGTTCTTTCTGCCCGGCGCACGGGAACGGTAACCACGAAGGTTGTTCCCTCGCCAAGCGCACTATGGACTGCGATCGCCCCGTCCATCAGCTCTACAAACTGGCGGCTGATGGTCAGCCCCAAACCCGTGCCCTCTGAAGTGAACGCGGCGCTCGCCTGCTCGAAGGCTTCAAAGATCGTCTGCTGCTCAGCTGGGGCAATGCCAATTCCGGTATCCACCACTTCAAGTTTTAGCCATATAGGGGCCGAGCGCTGGTCGCGTTTTAGGCCAACTGTTGTGACCTCATCCTGAGAAGGGGGCGCAATCTGGGAGACCCGCAACAGGACACGCCCTTGCTCGGTGAACTTGATGGCATTGTTGAGCAGGTTGACGAGGATTTGCTCAAGCTTACCGCGATCGGCAAAAATCGCTGTGGGTAGCACCTCTCCTAAATCCACCTCGAAATCTAGGCCTTTGCTGTGGGCTCGGCGCTGCATCATCGTTCGTAGACCATTAAGCAGGTCGAGAAGATTGAAGCAGCTTGGCTGTAGCGTCATCTGCTTAGCTTCAATTTTTGATAGATCGAGCACCTGATTGATCAGCGATAGCAAGTAGTCTCCGCTGCGCAGAATGGCCTGCAGCTTGTTTTGCTTAAGTTGAGCTGCTTTTGCCTCACGGTGAAGCAGTTGGGTATTCCCCAAAATAATGTTCAAGGGGGTACGCAGCTCGTGGCTCATATTGGCTAGAAATTCGCTCTTGGCCTGGTTAGCCGCATTAGCCACCGCAATGGTCTGCTGGAGTTCTGCCGAGGTCTGCTGAAGCTGGGTAAACAGCTCAGACTGCTGGATGGCGATCGCAAGCTGCGCTCCGAATTTCACCATGGTCTCAATGTCGCCGTCTTCCCACTGGCGTGGGCCGCTATTCTGATAGCTGGCCAGCAGGCCCCAGAGCCGGGAGCCTTGAAACAGGGGCACGGTCAGATAGGCGCGCGCCTGAAATCGTTTCAGCAGATCCAGGTAACAGGGCTCAAACCCAGCCTCATGGGTGTCGTCAACGCACAAATACTGCCCGTCTTGTCGATAGTGCCCGCCGCCTGTCTCCTGGAGATAGGTGTCTGCAACGCTGGCGTCCAGGCCATCCATCTGCTTAACCACGCAGCGATCGCTCCCCACAGCCGTGAGGAGATCGTCAGCGACGTTAGGCTTCAGCAAAGAAGTCCACCCCTGGGTGACAGACTCGGCGACGAATACGCCGCTGTAGTCTGGGTTGAAGCGGTAAATGACGACGCGATCGCAGCGCAGGGTATGTTGCAGCTCCTCGACAGCTGTCGCAAATACTTGGTCGAGGTCTAAGGTACGCCGAATGTGGCTCACAATCGAAGCCAGGGTCCGCTCTCGCTCAAGCTTACGCTCTAGAGTAAGCTCAGCCCGTTTACGCTCAGTCACATCGACCACCTGAGCGATGAGGCACGGCGGGGCATCCATGACGCTAATAGTAATGTCTCCCCAGACGACGTGGCCTTGCTTGTGGCAAAATCGTCGCTCGCTGGTGTGGGTGCCAGAGCCGTCCACGAACAGGCGCTGCAGCTCGGAGAGGCTATCAGTGAGCCGCTCGTCCGGATGCAGCAAGCTTTCAAATGCGCGGGACATCAGCTCGGAGGGCGGGTATCCTAGCATCTCACACAGGGAGTGGTTGACGTCGGTGATGATGCCAAGCTGCGACAAGAAGCAAACCCCCGCCGTAATCGCATCAAACGCACCTCGAAACTTGCGCTCGCTCTTGTTGAGCGCCTCTTGGGCCTGGACTTTCATCAGGTCCCGCAGCTTATGGTGAGTGATGTCTTTTTGCAGGCCCACTAGTCTCAGCGGGACGCCGTCGTCGCTCCAGAGCGCCTGGGCTCGAGCTAAGATCCAGCAGTAATCGCCATCCTGGCAGCGGAGTCGGTATTCAATCTCACAGCGCGTAATTGCCTGGGAGAGATACCTGTCAATCAAGGCTAAGACGCGATCGCGATCCTGAGGATGGAGCAGCGCTTGCCAGGCCTCGAAGCGGTTGGGCAGCTCGCGATCGCTATAGCCCAGCGTCGCCTTGAGCGGGTGGGAGATGAACATTTCACCAGTCCCAATATCCCAATCGAAGATGCCATCGTCCATCGCCGCAAGCAAGAGCCGCCAGCGCTGCTCATGCGGGTCTAAAGCCTGGCTTTGCCCTATCAGCTGGTAGTCAATATCGTTACCGCGAGCCATGATCTTCTAGGAATGATGGAGTCTACACGTCGATTCGAGATGGCTAAGTCCCCACAGTAGTCGGTCGCACCTATTTCTCCATTCTACTCAGTAGTTTCCTGGAGACTGCAAGCTGTAATCTGGGCCGCAAAGTCGGCCAGCCGTCAACCGATAGCCAAGACATGCGCCGTTGAATCAAGTGATTAGCTATTCCTTTAGAGCAATTCCGAATTAGGTATCACATCTTTTCAGTTAACTGTGTTAAGTTATTCCTGAGCAGTGGCTCAGGCTGGCTCAACCCTCTCTGAGAGTGGCTTTCCTGACCGTTCAAATTCATCCGTATCCCGTCCTGTGGCTGTTCAATTTGGCCTACTGACGTTGCCCTTCAACCCACTACCCTAAAAATTCTTGGTACTAAGATGGATCAGATCACAACTCTGGGATTACTGGCTGGTTCGCTAACGACGCTTGCATACCTACCTCAGCTCATCAAGGTGTGGCGCTCCAAGTCCGCAGAGGACATTTCCTGGGCCATGCTGATTATTTTGTGCACTGGCATTCTGATGTGGTTGATTTATGGCACCTATGTCCACGACGTCCCGGTCATCACCGCTAACGTATTTACCTTGATGTTTACCTCGGTGATTTTAGGCCTGAAGGTCCATTACAGTCGTTACCGCACCGTCAAATAAAGGGCTATTGAGTCAATCTTAGCTGCCGTTTCAGGCTTCCATCTGCATGCCTGCTCAAGCTCAAGCTTCAGAGATTCAAATTTAAAAGCCAGAGTTTCCTCGCCTACGGAGGAAACTCTGGCTTTTAACATAGCAATACCCGCATTAACGCGTTTTCAGCGATTCGATCTTCTGCACAAACAGATCGGTGAATAGGGTAATCACCCGACGTTTGCGCGTCTTGACGTTTGCAGTAATAGACATACCCGACTGCAGGTCGATGGGGTTGCCGTTGATGTTAACGTACTGCTGGTCTATATTGACCTTTGCTGGGAACGAATAAAACTGCCGCACCTCCGTTGGGGGTAGGGCGTCGGCGCCAATGGAAGTAAGCTCGCCTTCCACATCGCCAAACTCGCTGAAGGGAAAGGTATCGATACGTACATCTACAGGCATTCCCACATCGACGAAGCCGATATCTTTATTTGTGATGTAGATCTCGGCCACCAGCGCATCCCCCGGCACGATCTTGAGCACTGGGTCGTTAGGATTAGTGGTGATAAAACCGTCGTCCTGAGCCTGCAGATCAAAGACCACGCCATCAATGGGGGCCTTCAGCACCTGGTATTCGAGCTGGAGGTCAGTTTGCTCAACTTGACTTCTGATCTCGGCGATACGCTTTTCGTTCTCGACGATGCGCTTGTTGAGCTCGCTATCAATTTCAGCCAACCGCTTCTTGTTCTCTGCCATGCGATTTAGGATATCGCTGGCAGATGCGGCCCTGGTGTTGTCACGCTGCTGAGTGGCTTGGTCGATTGACTTAAGCAGCACCTCTTTTTCTTGCAGGAGTCGGTTCAGCTCGGCTCGACGGCTAATAGTTTCCACTTCCTGCTGTCGGACTTGAACCCTAGCAATCCCACCTTTCTCCTCCAGTTCGGTGATGCTTCCTAAGATGCCTTCCTCAATTGCTAACGTCTCTGTAGCTGCCACAATTTGCTGCTCAGTTTGCAGAAGTTGCTCTCGCAATCCTGCAATCTCTAGCTCAGCGGCGTTGATGCGGCTTGACACCTCCGCTTGCAGGGTATTGAGCCGACCCTGCTCAAAGATATCTAGGCTTGCCCCACCGCCAGGCTGGATTAGCGCCGCATAGAGCTGATTTTCCTCCAGCAGAGCACGCCGGCTGGCCGTGAGATTCAATACTTCCGCAGGAATGTCCACCCCAAGATCGCTTGCAGGCAGAGGGGCTCCGCTGAGCTGCGCTTTGTAAAAGTTGTTCTCAGCAACCAAAGAATTTCCAACTTCCGCCAGGGACTCTCGCTCTGCCTCAGCAGCCGACGGGTCTAGGCGAACGAGGGGTTGCCCTTTGCTGACGGTGTCGCCATCTTCCACCAGTACCTCGGCAACCTTACCCGCTACGGGGGGCTGGAGTTCATACACTGCCCCCTGGGGCTTGAGCTCGCCTGTGGCCTGTACCGCCTCTTCCACCTTGGCCAAACAGGCCCAGGCAAATCCGAAGGTGACCACGCCCACAATTCCCCAGAGAATAGCCCGTGACCACAGCGGCGTTTGCTTGAGCACGATGGGCTGATCAAAGGCTTCTGCCCGAGCGGGCCTGCTTTGGCTAGCCTGGGTTATGGACGACTGCGATGCCCCATCGACTTGATTTGGCGCGAGGGTGGTGGGTGAACTGCCGTTTTGACCAGTGCTCACGCCTGGTCTGGAATTGTTTGCTTCTGAGTTTGGACGGGTCTGCATAGCGGGTTAAGGGAGGGGTTAATTAGGTGTGAACAAGTAAGCAACTCATCTGAGGCAGTGTTTGTGCTCATGTACAAATTGCACAGTCTTGGTGAAACAGCACTGAATCTAAGGTGAACTTGAGCCCACGTCACATCTGGGCCTCTTGCTGCTGGTAGAGGCAGTAATATCGTCCCTGAAGCTCCATGAGCTCCGGGTGGGTGCCCGTTTCCACAATTGAGCCCTTGTCCATCATGAGGATGGTGTCAGCATTGCGGATGGTGCTGAGGCGGTGTGTGATAAAGAAGACGGTGCGTCCTCGGAAGGCTTCGGCGAGGTTGAGACAGACGCGGCGCTCGGTGTCGTAGTCTAGAGCGCTGGTCGACTCGTCCATAATCAGCATGCGGGGATTGGCTAGCACCGTGCGGGCGATCGCAATCCGCTGGCGCTGTCCCCCGGAGAGAGAAGCGCCCCGCTCTCCCACCTTCGTATTGTAGCCATTGGGCAAATCCATGATGAAGTCATGGGCCACCGCGACTTTCGCCGCCTCGATAATGGCCTCAGAGGAGGCGTCAGGCATGGTGAGGGCGATATTCTCTTGAATGGTGCCCTCAAACAGCAGGCTCTCCTGGGGCACGATGCCGATCTGCTGGCGTAGGGAATACAGCTCTACTTTGCTGATATCGTAGCCATCTACCATAATGCGGCCGTTCTCTAACTCGTACAGCCGGGGCAGCAGCTTTGTCATGGTGCTCTTTCCAGAACCACTCTGTCCGACAATGCCAATGAATCCTCCCGGTTCGAACTCTACATTGACATTGTTGAGCACCATGGGGCCGCTGTCCTTAAAGCGGAAGGACACGTTCTCATACTTGACGGTGCCGGTAATAGGCGGCAGCGGAATATTCTGCCGCTCGGTGGCGTCTGCCTCGGGCGTGGCGTCGACGATGTCACTCAATCGCTCGATGGACAGCGCTGTCTCTTGGAAGTTTTGCCAGAGCTGAGCTAGGCGCAGCAGCGGCGTGGTGACATAGCCCGAGATGATTCGGAATGCGATCAGCTGCCCTAGGGTAAGGTCACCGCTGAGCACCAGCGCCGCACCAACCCAAAGCACAAGCAGGCCCGAAAGCTTGGTAAAGAAGCCGCTTGTGGAGCTAGCCGCCGTGGAGAACAGCACTGTCTTAAATCCCGCGCTTACGTAGCGGGCGTAGCGCTGCTGCCACTGCCACCGGGCCCGCAGCTCCATATTCTGAGCTTTGACCGTCTGAATCCCGCTCATCACCTCCACTAGGTAGGACTGAGTTTCGGCATTGCGCTCTGCTTTAAGGCGAAGCTGGCGGCGAATGGCAGGGGAAGCAATCACCGCTAGCCCCACAAACAGCGGCACCGTTGCCAGAGAAACCAAGGTCAATAGCCAGCTGTAGACAAACATCACGGCGATGTAAAGCACCGAGAAGATGGCGTCTAGTACCACCGTTAGGGCCGTGCCAGTGAGGAACTGGCGGATGTTTTCTAGCTCATTGATGCGGGTGGAGAGCTCTCCCACCGGGCGACGCTCAAAGTAGCGCAGGGGCAGGCGCAGCAGGTGGTCAATAATCTCCGAGCCCAGGGCCAAGTCGATACGGTTCGTCGTATCGACAAAGAGATAGGTTCTCAGACTGGTGAGCACCGCCTCGAAGATTGCAATGACCAGCAAGAAGATTCCTAGTACCTGCAGGGTATCGGAGCTGTTCTGAACAATTACCCGGTCAATGATGACCTGAATCATCAGGGGATTGGCCAGAGCAAAGAGCTGCACGAAAAACGAAGCGACGAAAACTTCGATCAGCACCCGTTTGTACTTAATCAGGGAGGGTAGAAACCAGCTCAGGCCAAAGCGCTTTTGGGGCGACTGCTTGGTGAGTCGGAACATCAGCGCTTGGCCTTTGCGACTGCCGTCCTCGGTTTCCTCCCCCCAGGTTTGGGCAATGTCATCGACGGGGCGGCGCAGCACACCGGTTTCGGGCAGTGCAACGATCGCCTCCTGAGGGTTGATGTCGTACATCAACACCAGGCTGCCCTGCCACTTAGTGAGCACTGGCGCCTCCATTCGCCCTAGGGCGCTGGCGGGCACGGTAACCAACTGGGCCTGCAGCCCCATCATTTCAGTGATGGCGCCGCACAGCTCCAGGGACAACCCCCCCATACGCTCCACTTGTTCAGAGAGAACCCGGCGCACCACATCCCGGCGAAAGGGGAGATTGAAGTGCTTGGCCAACATCTGAAAGCAAGCCATGGTGCCGTCGATATCGCCCCGCCCCGAGAAGAAAGGGTAGTCGCCAGGCCCCTTTTTACGGTTGCTCTCTTCTTTAAAGATTGGCGTTTCTAGCGCCTCGGGCCGATCGGGCGCGTAGGGGACATCGCCATTGGCGCTATCGTCCGGAGCGTCGGTAGGGGCGATGATCGTGTCTGATGGGCCAGCGGGCTTAGATAGGGCCGACTGGGTTCGCATAATGGCGCTGGGAAAGCCCACAAGTCGAGCTGGATAGGAGCCCGTGACCGTAATTGAAGTATTGCTGTGGGGGGAGACCGGTAGCCGAGTGCCAACGGAATGGTTGGCAATGGTGCCACCACCGCTGACGAACCAGAGGTGGTCGGGGTTTAAATTAAGCGTCGTTTGCCCTGAGGGCACTTCCTCGACCATCGCCTCAGCCTCACCCGCCATGGCGATTTGCTTTAGATCGGCCTCACCAATGGCGCGGCGGTGAATCTCTGCCCCCAGCAGGTCAAAGGCCTCCAGCAGGGAAACCTGATGGCGAAAGGTCTGCGCTAGGGCAGGCTCCCCCTGTAAGACAGCCAAGAAGTCGAGGGCTGGCATTGTGAGACAGATAGTCTCTGTGGAGGCGATCGCCGTTTCGCAGGGCACCCCTCGCACCAGACCAATCCAGCCCAGCACAGCCCCCGGCTGAAGCAGTTGAAGCGTTTGGGGCTTCTCTGTCCGGGGATCGTAGGCCAACAGGCGGGCTTGCCCCTCATAGATAATCGCGATGTTGGCAGGCATCTTATCCCGCACCACAATTGCCTGTCCCATGCGATAGCGCAGCAGTTTGAGCTGCGACGACAGACGCTTCAGGGTTGCCTGCGGCAGCTGATTGAAAGGCGGAACGCTTTCGAGAAAGCCTTGAATTGTGCTTTTGGTGTAGGTCATAGCAATATCAATAGAGCAGCCGCGCAACGGTATGAATTAGGTCTGTGGGAATTAGGTCTGTGGGAATTAAACCTGTAGGGAGGAAACAGATTTAGAATAACTCATATGACTCACGGCTAGCCAAGGGAGCGCTAAGAATGAGCTGAAGGGTCGCTGAGGGTAAAAAAAATTCACATCCCGCTCCTCGCTAGGTCTGAGACGACAGCGGGGCGGCAGGCGTTCCCAGCGCTGCTCCCGCGTGCTCCCGCGTTTCCTTCTGCAGCCACAGCTGGAAGCACTCATTGAGCAGCCTCTCGCGCATGGGGTCATCGAGCTGAGCAGGTACGAAGCGCTCTAACCGCACAATCACCACCCACTCACCTACGCGGGTCGGGGGACAGAGCTGACCGGGTTGGCTCACGGAAAGCATCTTCGCAAGAGAGGGATGGGGGACGCTCAGCTCAACGGGTCCGATCAGTCCGTCGGTCTGGGCTTCAGGGCCCTGGGAGTATTTGCTCGCAAGCTCAGACAGGGGCTGCTCCCCTTCTAAGATCCGAAAGTATATTTCTTGCGCGATGCCGATATCTTTAGTGCGAATTAGGGAGTAAATGACTTTGTCGAGCTTGCCCTTGCGCTCCAAGAAATAGGACTCCAGCTTGGGTCCCCAGGTCTTTTGCTTGAAGGCTTCAATCTTAAGCTCTCGTAAGGCTAACGCGTCCATCTGCTCAGCGGTCATGCCATAGCCAGCCAGCCAGGCCTGCCGAGACGCGTCGTCAGTGATTTTGTTTTGGGCGTAAAACGACTGACGGGCCTGCTGAGCTTCCTCTGCAGTACAGTCGGTACCCGCGATCGCATCGTCAATCACCAGCTCTTGAATAAATCTCGGCAGCATCTGATACCCTGCCATCAAGGGCAGAATATCATCGGCATCGACTGAGCGGCTTCCAATTTTTAACACCTCGACCATCTAACGCGTCTCTCGGTACATCACAACACCACATTCGTATCAACCCTAACTTTCTAGGTCCGATACGTTCAATTTGTCCGGATTCTTTCTAGATTCTTAAAGGCTGAGTTCTTAAAGGGCAAATAAACTTGATTTGGGTAAAGATATCATGCCCATTCAGGCTACAGGTCTTCTTACAGAACAGCCGCTACGCTATCCGCAACAGTCTTTAGTATTATCATATCCGTCCTGCCTCACGGTTGAGCAAGGAGCAACGCCACCCGACGCCTTCCGTCACCTCTGGGCGCGATAGAGTGATAGAGGGTGCAGCCTGGGGCTGAAATCTACCCAGAATTAACGCAGCGTTCAGCAAGAACTCATCTGTTGCCCGCTCAGTTTTATAAGCTGGCGGTGATAGGGCCTGTCCACCTGTCGAATCTACGGTACTCTGATGCTCCAGCGATCGCGGCGTTTTAAAAAATGGGTTGAGCTATCTTCTCTCCAGGCTCGCCTCAGCATAGGCGTCACGCTTCTGGCCACTGTGAGCATCGGCTGCATGGCGGCCTGGATGAGTTGGCAAACGAAGCAAATTCTAGTGGGTCGCCACATCCGTCAGGTTACCGGCGTTGCCGAGCAGATTCCCCAGGACGTCCAGCGCTACCAGCAGGCCCTATCATTCGACGAAGCAATTCGGAAAATGAGCGATCTGCGGTCATTTTCGGATATGTCGGTTGTGGTGGCCCGCGACGAGAAGATCATCACGCGCTCAGATCGATCGGCGCAGAATCAGTGGATAGCAGACTATCTGATGACCCAGATGGAGCCTGTGATTAAGGCCCCTGAAACTATCACCACGAGCATCATCAACTTAGAGGGGCGGGACTATCTGGTGTGCGCGGGGCCACTTCAGCCCAATCAAGCTAGCCCTTATGGGCTTTACGTTTTTTTAGATATTACCGAAGACCGACAGCGGTTCGGCGCTTTGATGCAAAGTCTGGGGCTAGCGACTGGCCTGGCTCTGCTGGGGCTGGTGGGTGCCGTAGCGTTTTATGTCAAGCGATCGCTGTCTCCCCTGCGGCAGATGAGTCAGATTACGGCTCACCTCAAGGTTGAAGAGCTGGGGCATGTGCAGATGAAGCTGGACAACGCGCCCACCGAAGTGAGCGAGCTGGTAAAAACATGCGAGGACATGCTAGCCCGGCTCGCAGCCGCCCTCGATCAGCAGCGTCAGTTCACCCACGACATTTCCCATGAGCTGCGGACCCCTCTAACCATCAGCTATGGCTACTTGCAAAGTCTTCAGCGGCGTGGCACAAACCTGAAACCGCCGCAGCGAGAGGCGCTAGAAACCGCCATCACTGAGACCGAGCACTCTATTGCGATCTTAGAAGATTTGCTCAATTTAGCCCGTGCCGATAGCGGCACGGTTGAATACAGCGCTCGCGACGTCAGCGTCCCCTTCCTGGTTAAAGACGTGGCGCACAAGGTCAAAGCCGCAAGTCGCCGAGCAATTTTGGTGGATACCTCTGAGCTAGATCAGCCCCCCGGCCAGCAGGGAAGCGAGAAGATGGGTTTGAGGAAAAGCAAATCTTCACAGGCCAGCGTGGAGTCTGACGCGTTGATGGTCAGGGTTGATCCTGAAAAGCTGCGTCAAGTCCTCGTCAAACTGCTCGACAACGCGCTACGCTATTCGGACGCCGATCAGCCCATCGTCCTGCGGGTCGCCCAGCAAAACAACAATGCTATTATCCAAGTGTGCGATCGCGGCATCGGTATTCCGCTGGCAGACCAGCCCCGTATTTTTGATCGCTGCTACCGAGTTGATGCGGCACGGAACCGGGCGACCGGGGGTTCGGGCTTGGGCCTATCCCTAGTGAAGACCTTGGTGGACGGTATGGGAGGTCGTATTTCTGTCGCATCCCAGCCCAACGAGGGCAGCACCTTCACTGTTTCGCTACCGTTAGTAGAGTACGCTGATGAAACCCCACATCGTGGTCGTTGAAGACGAGGAAAAGCTAGCCCGCTTTATTGAGCTAGAGCTAGGCTATGAAGACTATCAAACCAGCGTGGCTCACGACGGCCTAACTGGGCTAACCACGATTCGCGACAGCGATCCCGACCTGGTCATTTTGGACTGGCTCATGCCAGGGATGACGGGGCTTGAGGTGTGCCGCAGGCTGCGGGCTACGGGGTCGAAGGTGCCCGTCATCCTGCTGACGGCGAAAGATGACATTAGCGATCGCGTCGCGGGCTTAGACGCCGGGGCGGATGACTACTTAGTTAAACCCTTTAGCATCGAGGAGCTGCTGGCCCGGGTGCGGGCCCACCTGCGTCGCACCCAGGACGAAGACGCTGACGTGCTGCAGTTTGAGGATCTCAAGCTCGACCGCAAAACCCGAGAGGTGTTCCGGGGCGATCGCGCCATCGAGCTCACCGCAAAGGAGTTCGATCTATTAGAGTACTTGATGTCCTACCCACGCCAGGTGATGACCCGCGATCGCATCCTGGAAGAGGTGTGGGGATACGACTTTATGGGAGACTCCAACATCATTGAGGTCTACATCCGCTATCTGCGCCTAAAGCTAGAGGCCGAAGGAGAGAAGCGCATGATCCAGACGGTGCGGGGAGTGGGCTACGTGCTGCGCGAGCCCTAAGCGCGGGCCGAATCGTCTAGCGCTTTTGCCTTCTAAGTCGGCTAGCTCTGCACCTCGCCAAGGTGCTTAATGATTTCGCGCACCACGCCGCTTTTCCCCTTGCAGCTCAGCTGCAGCACTTCTCCCGCAAGGGCGTCAGCGGCCTTGAGACTGTAAATGATTTCGCTAAGCCGATGGCCCATATACCCCGTGATGATTACCACTAAGTCACACTGGCTAATTTTTGCCTTCACCCGGCTGCGATTAGTGTTAGATTCGGTCATGCGCGGAATTTCAACGCAGTGCTTGAGGCCATAGCGCTTAAGCTCTTGGATGACGCCGCGCCGAGTAGTTGAGTGGCCACCCACCAGAGCCAGACGCAGCCAGGAGAGATCAGAAGCGTCCTGTGTATCCGGAGCCGCTTTTTGCGTAATCGCCTCCAGTTCGGCGCTGCTCGCGATCGCCACCTCGACCGGAAATTCGCTTTCAAGCGTCACTCTGTCGGCCTCATTGGCTGCCGCTGCCTCTTCGATGCTCCACAGCTGAAGCTGAAGCTCATCCCGCTCCTTCTCCAGCGCCTCAATTGTCTGATTGAGCTGCAGGATTTCGGCATCGGTGTAATGAACCAGTTCCCGCAGCTCCTGACGGAGGCGATCGCGCTCCGCCTCAACAGCCGCAATGATGGTCTCTAAGGAATGAAGTTGCCGCTTAGTTTTTCTGCCAAAGCGGCCAACAGCTTGAGATATGGCCTGAGATAGAGGCCGTTTTAGCACCTTACCCAAGCTCAGTCTAAATCGCTTCATACCCTCGCCTCTCTTAGTTCAATCAGTGAGACATCTGCTGCTCGAAGTTCGCAGGAAATTGATAAAGCGGCGCATCGGTGGATTAAGACACACTGCACGAGGTCTATGCCAATAACGCCAGCTCGATAGCCTGAAACGCAGCTTATTTAAGCATCACACCATAATAGCTCTAAAAGTTAAACTTTGACTAGAGAGTTATACCTTTCGGAATCCCGCCAGCACGGTTTGTCCCACTTTCTCTCTGCCACGAAAGCCCATGCCAGCCTTTTTGAAGCGGGTACTACGGACAGAATCGGCTCAGATTTCGCATAATTGAGCTGGTACGGTCAACATCCTCAGGGAGCGCCGCATATGGAACTGACTAGCATAGATCGCGCCGCAATCCGATTGGCAATTGAGCAGCAGATTCAGGCCTTTCGCCAAGCCAACGCCGAAGCCGCCTTCAGCCTTGCCAGCCCAGGGATTCAGCAGCAGTTTGGTAATGCTCAAACCTTCATCTCAATGGTGCAAACCTCCTACGATCCGCTATACCGAGCACGTTCAGTGGTCTTCGAAGACATGGGCACCGTCGAGGGCCAGCCTGCTCAGCAGCTCGTCATTATGGGGGCAGATGGAGCGCTGTACCAAGCCTATTACTTGATGCAGCGCCAGCCCAGCCAAGACTGGCGCATTAACGGCTGCTACCTGACGCGAATGAAGGAAGTTAAGCGATAGCGCTCAAACGCTCGTCTTGAGTAGTGGGGCTAACGTTGGTAAACCTCTACGCAAAATTCGTCATGCTGTTGCTGATCAACCTGGTGAAAAGATTGATGCAGCCAGTCCTGATAGGGCGGAAAGAAGGTGTCCCCGTCGTAGCTGCCCTCAACAAAGGTCAGATCTAGTCGGTTGACGATAGGCAGGGTTTGGGCATAAAGTGTCGCCCCGCCGATGATAAAAACTTTGGGCGTGCTCGCCCGCCTGAGGGCGGCGTCTAGAGACGCGACCACGTCTAGCCGCGTGTCAGGGGCGATCGCCCTAGAACTGGTCGGCAGCGAGGTTGACAAGACGATGTTGTGGCGCCGGGGCAAAGGGCGCGGCAGGCCCTCCCAGGTGCGCCGACCCATGATGACGGTGTGGCCTGTGGTGATCTGCTTGAACCGCTTTAGGTCTGCGGGGAGATGCCACGGCAGGCGCCCGCCTTTGCCGATGAGGCGATCGCGGGTCAGGGCAGCCATCAGCACCAGTTCGGCCATACTGCCTCAGACCCTCAGCTCGTCGTACTTCTGCCGCACAGTCTGAATATCCTGCCACATGAGCCACTTGGGGCTGCCTTTCTCCTTGGACTGGTTGCGCAGCAAATATGCCGGGTGGAAGATCGGCATGCACAGCCGTCCATCCCACTCGATCCACTGACCGCGAATTTTGGTGATGCCCCGCTTGTCGCCGATTAGCCCCTTCACTGAGGAGGCCCCGGTGAGCAAAATCATTTTCGGGTCTACGAGGCGAATTTGCTCTAGCAGATAGGGGCGACAGGCGTCCATCTCCTGGGTTGTGGGGGCCCGGTTGCCCGGGGGGCGGCACTTAACGATATTGCAGATGTAGACGTCCGTTTCGCTGCTGAGCTTCACTGAAGCTAGGATTTTTTCTAGGAGCTGCCCAGCCCGACCCACGAACGGTAGCCCCGTCTCGTCCTCGTTTTGTCCCGGCCCTTCCCCGACGATCATGATGTCGGCCTTGGGGTTGCCCCGCCCTACAACCGCGTGGGTACGGCCCGCCGCCAAACCGCATCGCTCGCAGCGGTTGCAGTGGGTCACCATCAAATCTAGGCTGTCGTAAGTGCCTGGCGGTATGGGGACGCTCGCACTGGTGGGAACGAGATCGGGGTTGATGTCTTCGGCGGTTGGAGCGGGGGGGCTAGCGTTAAAAAGATCGATCTGATCACTCATAACTTAGAAGGGGGCAGATAGCGGGATGCCCCTGGTGCGGGGAAGCGCTTTGTTGTTCAACGCAGCGGTAATGGAGGTCAGTGTAGTGGATTGCGATGGGATTTTCTAGTGGCATTGGGTCAATCTCGGCAACCCTCGCTATACTTCCCTAGGCCTGGGGCTTCAAAATATGCTGATCGATAATTTTCTCAATATCCGCCTTACCCACGCGGCCATAGCGGGCTTTTCCCGGCATCACAACCAGATTCGGCCCAGACTTGCAGCGGTCCATACAGCCAGTTTTCTTAATGGTGACCACATCGGTCAAACCGCGATCGCTTAACCGCTGCTCTAGCCGCTCACACACCGCTTGGCCGCCCCGCTTCTTCCAACAGGAGCCCTTCTGGCAAATCAAGATTTTTGCCTGGGGTTTTACCTTTTCCGTCTCAGGCTGCCCGTTGTGAGGCTGCTCCAACGCGGGCAATTTTGGCTCCAGTGCCCCCAAGACCACCGGGCCCGGAATGGTCTGATCCGCAACGCTCCCTTCTTCGCTCCTCAGGTCAAGAAACGGGGCCTGAGGCTCGCCCTCAAGCACCTGCAGCGCTTCTGCCTTTAGCCGCAGCTCACCGCTTTTTTTCTGCTTCACCGCGCCAGACGCCAGCACCGGCTTGCCTTTTTCTAACTTGGCTGGCAGGGTTTCCCGCAGCGGCTTCGCCAGCTTGACGCGGTATTCGATGCCGCCAATTTCAACTTTGAAGCCTTTTAGCTTGCGGTCGTCTTTGACAAACCCCACTAGCTTCCCGCTGAGGGTAAAGGATTGGGCGTCGGCGTGGGGTGGTTTCAAGCGGCTAGTCCTAATTCTTAACGATTTCTTCTATTTTACACCGCTACCCCGGAACCAAACCGCCATACCTTAATCTAGTCTTAATCAAGGCGCCGCAGCCGCGCTACGAAAAAGCCATCCATTTGCTCTCGGTGGGGCCAAATCTTCAGCCAGCCCTCGGGCGATCGCCACTGGGACTGAATCTCGGCCAGCATGCCTGTAATTGCCGTTGGGTCTACGGTCCAGCCGTCGTGGGCGGCTAAAAACTGCTGCACCACCTGCTCGTTTTCCTGGGGGTGCAGGGTGCAGGTGGCGTAGACCATCACCCCGCCCGGCTTGACCCAGTCGGCGGCGTGGTGCAGCAGCGCTCCCTGGAGCTGCGCCAGCCCCGCTACGGTCTCAGGCGTCTGGCGCCAGCGGGCGTCAGCGTGGCGGTGCAGGGTTCCTAGCCCCGAGCAGGGGGCGTCGATTAGCGCCCGGTCTACTGCCTCAAAGCTCAGCTTCCTCGCGTCCGCAGCTTTAATCTGTATCGCGCTCAGCCCCAGGCGCGCCTGGTTCTGCTTCAGTCGCTCTAGCCGCTGGGCGCTGCGATCGCAGGCCCAGACGACGCCCCGATCGCCCATGAGCTCAGCGGCATGGGTAGCCTTGCCGCCGGGGGCTGCGCAGGCGTCCACAACGGTTTCCCCTGGCTGGGGGGCGAGGCAGTGGCCCACAAGCTGGGCGCTGGCGTCCTGGATACTCCACCAGCCGGCGTCAAAGCCTGGAATAGCCTGGACAGGCCGAGAATCAGCAAGCCGCAGCCCCTGGGGTAGCGGCAGCGCCAGATGGTCGATACCTGCAGAGCCCAGCGCCGCCGCCACCTCAGCGCGGGAGGTATGCAGCGGATTAATCCTCAAATCTAAGCTGGGGGGCTGATTCAACCATTCGCAAAGCTGTATTGTCTCCTCAAAACCAACGGCCTCAAGCCACAGAGCTACAATCCAGTCCGGGTAGCTGTGCTGCAGCCCCAGCCGCGCTACGGGGTCATCCGGCAGCACCAGCGGGTCCCCGTTCTCCTGCAGGCGCCCGTACTGGCGCAGCACGCCGTTCACCAGGCCAGCCAGCCCGCGAAAGCCGTTTCGCTTTGCCAGATCGACGCTTGTATTCACCGCCGCTGAGGCGGGCACTTGGTCGAGGTAGCGCAGTTGATAGAGCCCCAGCCGCAGAATAAGCTGCAGCTTTGTGGGGTGCCGGGATTTTTTGCGGGAGAGCTGATCAATCAGGGCGTCAAGGGTACGGCGGCGGCGGGTGGTGCCGTAGACTAGCTCGGTCACAAACCGGCGATCTCTGGGCGACAGATCGACCTGACTGAGGCAAGCGTCGAGGGCAACATCGGCAAATACGTCTCGCTCAATTTGCGTGAGGGCCTCAAAAGCAAGCTGTCGTGAGTCTTTTGGCATTTTCTGCTATCTCTCAAAACGCCACTAAAACGCCAGACTTCGGTGCGGGCGTTGCTGACTTGGGGTTACAGATGCTGTACCAACGCAGCAGTGGTGCTCGCTGCTGGCTCCAGCGCCACACTGCCCAGCGCCACACTGCCGCTGCTTTCTGGCTATGCTAGAGAAATAGACCACAGTATACAGCCGTATGATAGTAGCAGAGCGACGGCGAGTCATGGCTTGGCTCACCGAAAACCTACCTAAACCCAGACTGTCTCACGTGATGCGCGTTGAGCGGATGTCGGCGGACTTAGCTGAACACCACGGCCTCAATGTAGATAAGGCAGCGGCGGCGGGGCTTTTACACGATACGGCCAAATACTTCACCTCTGATCGGATATTGTCGCTGGCCCGAGCGGATGGTCTAAAAATAGACGACGTTTTTCAAGATAACCCCCGACTGCTCCACGCGGATGTGGGGGCCATCGTGGCGCGGGACGAGTTTGGCGTCACCGATAAAGAAGTGCTGGGGGCGATCGCCAACCACACTCTGGGCCAGCCGGCCATGGACGGCCTGAGCTGTGTGGTGTTTTTGGCCGATGGCTTGGAACCTGGGCGGGGCGACACGCCAGAGCTAAACCGGATGCGGCAAGTGAGCTACCAGGATCTCCACACCGCAGTTTGGATGAGCTGCGATTACACCATCCGCCACCTGCTCGATATCAGCCGCCCTGTGCATCCCCGAGCGATCGCCACCCGCAATTGGTTTTTAAAAAGCGCTAAGACAAAGGGCCCACGGCTTCAACCCTCGGTACAATGCAATTAATCGAGGGCTTACCCATAGGCGGTTGAGCTGCCGCTTACCGCCACTGCACTCTATTTGTTTCAAAGTACTGTTTTTTTAGCGTCGTTTTCCAAAGATGAATAGAAACCTAGGAGAATAAAATTCTGAATGATTAATCGCTCTAACCCGAACCAGACTTTTAATGACGCATCGGAACCCAATACATCAGCTCACGGCTCACAGACTGGCGCCGCTAACGGCCAAACCCATGAGACCCTCAAGCTCGCCCTCGATATCGTAGATGCCGCTAGCGAGCGGAAAGCCGCCGATATCTCCGTTTTAGACGTCTCAGATGTGTCTTACCTGGCTGACTACTTCGTGGTCATGACCGGATTTTCCAACGTTCAGGTTAGGGCAATCGCCCGCTCGATTCAGCAGACCACCGAAGAGAACTGGGACCGCTCGCCCCACCGCGTAGAGGGCATGACCGACGGCAACTGGATTCTGCTGGATTACGGCGATGTCATCGTGCACGTGTTTATGCCTCAAGAGCGTGAATATTATGGGCTTGAGGCGTTTTGGGGGCACGCCCGACGGGTCGATCGCGCTGCATCCTAGGTTACGCTGCTCCATCCTTCCGACGGAAGCCGCTATGGTGTAAGGGTAGCGAGCTGCTATCTGTTTTCTATGCTACCGTTCCGGTCGCCCACCGCATCTCAGATTTCCCTATGAAGTCCTCATCTGTTTGTCCCGTTCCTCCAGAGCAGCTGCCGATCAATGAATACGGTGAGCTAAAGGAGTCTTGGTTTTTTCGGTGGGCAACCTTAAGCCAGTTTCAGTACTACCGACCGACGCTGCTGCTCTGGGCGCTGGGCTGGCTCGTTGCAGGCCCTGTTGCGGCGGTGAGCTTCTCCCCAGAGAAGCATCTCTTCCAGTTTGTGCTGAGCGCTGCTGGGGGAGCAGCTATCATACCCGGCCTGGCCCTAATCCAGCTCTATTTCGGCTGGAAGTATATCTACAACCGGCTCAATAGCCATGCCATCCCCTACGAAGAATCGGGCTGGTACGACGGCCAGGTTTGGCAAAAGCCGAGTGAGGTGCTGCAGCGGGACCGACTGGTGGTGTCCTACCAACTCAAGCCCTTGATGGAGAAGCTTCAAAAAACGCTGCTCCTGCTCAGCATGCTCCTAGGCGGCGATCTCGCATTACTGCTTCTCAGTACTTAACAATCAATATCTTTATCATCGAAGAACCCCATGGCAAAACGTACGCAAACTGCTGAGCTTGAGGTTCAGCTTTTGAGAGAAGGCATTGTTGAATCGGTTCATCAGGTGCAGGCTGCGGTCTGCGACGACAGGGGGCGAACGCTGTCAGCGGCGGGGCATTCCGAAGCGGAAGTGTTCGTTCGCTCAGCCCTAAAGCCCTTTCAGGCGCTAGCGGTCACCTCAAGCGGCACCATGGAGACCTATCGCCTCACCGACAAAGACCTGGCAATTATCTGTAGCTCCCATAAGGGCACCATTGCCCAGGCCCGTCAAGCCTTCAATATCCTCTGGCGAGCCAATATCGACCCGACGGCGCTGCAGTGCCCCACGCCACCAGGAAAACAGAGCCCGCTACAGCACAACTGCTCTGGCAAGCACGCTGGCATGCTGGCGGTCTCTCAGCAGCGGAATTGGTCGCTTAACGGCTACCTGCAGCGGGACCATCCGGTGCAGGCGCTAATCTTCGGTAAGATCGCTGAACTGCTGCACATGCCTGCAGACGAGTTTATCAGCGTGCACGACGACTGCGGGGCGCCGACCTACCGCATGCAAATCAACCAGCTTGCAACCCTCTACGCCCATTTAGCGTCAGGGGGCAATTTAGGCCTAGAGCGCATTATTCGCGCTATGACGCAGCATCCTGGCCTGGTCTCAGGAAAGGGCGAGTTTGACACCAGCGTTATGGAAATCAGCGAAGGGGAACTGGTGAGCAAATCGGGCGCAGAGGGGGTGCAGTGCATTGCTCGGGTGGGCAGCGGCCTGGGCATGGCTATCAAGGTGACCGACGGCGCGAAACGGGCGAAGCACGCGGTGGCCATTCACCTGATGAAGCAGCTAGGCTGGATTAGCCCCACGGCGGCGGAGACCTTGGCAGACTCGTTTATGAATCTGGGGGACTATAAGCGGCTCGACGTGGCGGGTGAGCTGACGATGATTTAGCGCCTCCTTTGAAAGTCGTCCCCACAGTAAGGGAATCTGCTGCTAGAATAGTTAGAGCGACGCGGGGTAGAGCAGTCTGGTAGCTCGTCGGGCTCATAACCCGAAGGTCAGTGGTTCAAATCCGCTCCCCGCCACTTCTTAAAGAGGGTCTTACAGCTGTAAGGCCCTCTTTTTGCTTTCTGGGGCAAATGTGAGTGCACGTTTTGCTAGATGCAGCTGCAATAGAAAATCGATGCGGCGCTTTGCTATGTTATGCACCTGCAACGGAGAGTTGGGCGATCGCAATGGAGCGTTGCTGTGCCACATCTGAGGATTGGTGTGCCACTTTGCTATGTTGGGCGATCGCAATGGAGAATTGAGCGATCGCAATGGAGAATTGAGCGATCGCATTTAAGAGTTAGGCGATCGCATTTGAGAGTTAGGCGATCGCAATGGAGCGTTGATGTGCCACATTTGAGGATTGGTGTGCCACTTTACTATGTTGGGCGATCGCATTTGAGAGTTAGGCGATCGCATTCAAGAGTTGGGCGATCGCATTTGAGAGTTGATGTGCCACATTAAAGGATCGGTGTGCCGCTTTGATGTGTTGGGCGATCGCATCAAAGACTTAGGGAGTTGTAATGGAAGAGCGCTGTGATACATTTGCAGGCTGCTATGCCAGAAGGGGGCAAGAACAAGGTGGCGGTGATTCGTGGAGATGCATAGCGGCCATTGGCATAGCTAGGAGAGCAGTTTTTTCTTTTTGCGATGGATACGCAGCTAGCCGTGACCACTCTGATGAACGAGCGGTTAATTATTCGATCGTTTGGCCGGCTGATTATCTTCACAGCAACCATCGCTATCAAAGCTGTTTAGCTTAATGCTTGGGTCACTTTGCTAAGGACATTTTCGGCACTGAACCGAAGAAGCCTGGGCTAAAGTGCCATACTTCACTTTGCAGAAGCCTCATAGTTACTTTTCAGTTTCTTTAAAAATGGGAATCGTGATATATTCCTGCCCTATAACAAGTGCCTTGATGAGCCCTGATGCCAGGGGCGATCGCACGGCATTTTAAGTGGGGCCTGTTGCTCAGGCCCCACAATCTGTTCTGAAAATCGTTTTCAAGGGTAAGCAGCTATCATGACTAACCAAGAGATCAACGAAATCGCCTTGCTCGTGACCGCATCTGTCCTATCCATCTGCACCGTCGTCGTTAGCTTCACCAGCGACCCGTCCCACGCCGCAGCGCATCGGGCTGCTCCAGTCACCGCCGAGGCGCCCCTATTCGAGTAGCCTATTCGAGTAGCCTAAAGGGGGTGAGCAATCGCGGCGGATGGGACCGGAGTGACCCGAAAAATTCTTTTAGATACCGACCCTGGCGGAGACGATAGCGTCGCGCTGCTGTGGCTGCAGAGCTTGGCCCAGCAGGAATTGCTTCACCTGATTGCGGTGACCGCTGCCGACGGCAACGTATCTGCCCAGCAAACCTTCGATAACGTCTGTCGGCTGCTGCAGCTTTTGGGGGTGAGGGTGCCCGTAGGGAAAGGTGCTGGGGCCAAAACGAAGGCCAAAGATGCGTCCCACATCCACGGTGCCGACGGCATGGGCAACCTTGCGGCCACCCTGCCGCCGCCCGACCCGCCCCTAGATACGGCTCTCGCTTCCGATGAATTGCTCATCGACCAGATCGCGGCCCAGCCCCAAGAAATTACCGTGGTGGCCATTGGCCCTTTGACCAACCTAGCCGCCGCTGAGAAAAAGCGCCCCGGCATCTTGGCGCTGGCCAAGGAAATCGTGATTATGGGCGGGGCGATCGCACACCCCGGCAACGTGACGCCCCACGCTGAGTTCAACATTTGGTTTAACCCTGAGGCAGCGGCAACGGTATTGGGAAGTGGTGCATCCATGGTGCTGATACCCCTAGACGTCACCAGTCAGCTTCAATTCACCTGCGCCATGGCCCAAGAAATTTATGGCCACAGTCCCCAGAGCGCGATCGCCCAGTTTCTTTTAGCGCTGTGCCAATTTATGAATACCACCGCCCGGGGCTACCGCGAAACCGACGGCAGCGCTTTTCTGGTCCACGATGCCGCTACCCTGGCCTACTTGGTTTACCCCTATCTATTGACCTTTCGGCGCGCCCGCGTCACGGTTGAGGCCCAGGGCTACCTCACCCGGGGCCAAACCCTAGTGGACATCAGGCCTGGGCCAAAGCCCCCCGCTAATACCTGGGTTGCAACAGATGTGGACGCTTCGGCGTTTTTTGCCTGTTTAGTTCACGACCTTAAGGGTTTGGTTCAAAGAACGAATTGAGATCCGAGGGTTGGGCGGCAAATTTCACAGATGGTAAAGCTGGCTCAAATACGCCTCGCGCCGCTCTTCTAAATCCACCGCCAGGCAATAGGTGCCGTCTTCCTGCTTTGTTAAGACGCCGACGTCAATGCACCGGCTGAGGGACTGCTTGAGCTGGGCGTTGGTGAGGTCCAGACGTCCGTCCTTTTTGGCCTGCCGCACGTAGCTAAAAATCCCCAAAAACCTACCGTAGGTTCGCTTGGGTACGCCATCGTCGAAGGCCAGACAAATCTGGTCTAGAATGATGCCCCACTTTTCCAAGGTGAATTCTCCAGCGCTGTCACCGCTGAATTCTGACTCTAGCTCCGGGTCTTCGTCAGGTAAAAACAGCTCCTTGAACTCCCTCAAGGTCTGTACCTTGACCGCGCCGTCGGCCTCCGCTTTAGCGATGAACGCGCTGAAGTTGTCAAAGGACATGCGCTCGTGACGAATGGACTGAAACCCGCTGTAGGTGAAGTCTGGGTTGGCCCGCATCAGCAGATCAATAGCGCCAAAGCGGGTGCTTTTCCCCTGGTTGCGGGCTTGGTTGATCGATTCGGTCAGGCAGGCGATCGCGTCGCTATAGCTAATCTCTTGCTTCAGCGGCTGCTCATCTTCTGTCGCCGGGTAGCGGCTGTCCGTGGACAGCTTTTCAAGGTCGATAAACTCATCGGCGCTCAGCATCAGCTGCTCGCTAGCGGTTTCGGTGCGGCCAATGAGCGTGACCCGCTTTCGCAGGGTCCGCAAGGCGTTGACCAAAGGCACAAAGTCCCGGTCGGCGGTGACGATGATGAACTGCTGGATATTGGGGTAGTGGTGGGCCGTGTTGAGGCAGTCTACCGTGAGCTTGATGTCGACGCTGTTTTCCTTTCCAGTCGACACATGAATGGGCTCAAACCCCAGGCTGTAGAGGGCCTGAACCAGAGGCTCTCGCTCCCGCCGCCAGTTGGCGTACACCATCTTAAATCGGGTGTGTCCCTTATGTTCTGAGTAGTTGACTAAGGACTCAGCTAGGGGCGCTTTGCCGCCGCGGGTCGCCACCCTGACGTTCTCATAGTCCCAAAAAACGGCGATGTCGTCAGAGCCCCAGAGCGCGCCGAATCGTGATTTGCGGCGAGATTGACCACCAGCCTGAAACGGACGGGTTTGCGTCACCAATCCCCCCGCATAGGCCGCCGACATGGCCACCGTTCCCGTCAGCAGCGATCGCTTCACCTCGCGCTCCACCAGCCAGCTTACCCCCGCCACCAGCCCAAAGGCGATCGCCCCAAAGCCAATCAGTACTCCAGCTCGTGCCATGATCCAAAGCCAGCCGCAACAATATACCTGTCCAGTTTACGCATAGGATCGCCAATTCTCTAACCTTTTTAAGCCCCCGTTAAAGCACCTGGTTAAACCGCTGAAGGCCGCTGTAATTGCGGCTAAAACCCATAGGTTTCCTGGCCTTAGAAATACATCGGGACAGGAGGCCTGATCTCCGAAGGCTATCCGATTTAGGAGCGTTCAGGTGGACTTTATTGCAATTGCCCTGAGGCTTCAACGCCACTTTTATCAACCGTGAGGGACTTGAGTATGGTCACAAGCATTGAATCTTATCCGACACCAATTATCGCTACGCTGCGTAAGCTGGCGGTGAAGCCTACCGTTGCAAGGCTGGTTCAGCCTGTTCTGCTGGGGGCCTTGGTTGGTGGGGTTTCAGGGAATCCGAATTTAGGGTTTCTCTCCAGCTCGGCTGCCCTGGGGCTAAACCTACTCGACCCAACCTACAGTAGAAGAATCGAAGTGATACGTTTGCAGGAACAGCAGGCCGCTTTTGAACGTCGGACTAGCGCTGAACTCAATCGGCTTCGAGATGAGCTGAAGCAGATGAAAAAAGTAGTGCACCCCCGGGGCCGCGTTGCAGTATTTATCGATGGTTCCAACCTGTATATTTCAGCAAGAAGTCTCAATCGGAAAATCGACTATGAGAAGCTTCTAGCGTACTGCCAGCGCGGCGCTTCGGCGCTAACGAAGGCTACTTTTTTCACGGGGGTAGACCCGACCAACCTTAGACAGCGGCAGTTTTTCCACTATTTGCACGGCTTGGATTATCCGGTAGAAATTGCTGGGGGTGCCGTGGTGCAGGATGGTAATAGCTTGAGGGAAAAAGGAGTAGATACGGAAATGGCCCTAAAAATGGTGGAATCAGCCGGCGAATATGACACGGCGCTGCTATTGACGGGAGACGGCGATCTCCGGGGTGCCGTGCAGCGGGTCCGGGCCAAAGGGGCGCGGGTTGAGGTGGCCTGTTTCCCCTCGGTTACGAGTCGATCCCTCAGAGAGGCGGCAGACGAGTTTATTGACATCACTCAGCTGGATATTTTTAGACGCTAGTGGGGCGTTGAGAGACTCACCCATTTGGAAAAGAAAGTAAAAGAAGTGAAGGCGCGATCGCGCCTTCACTTCTTTTTGTTGATACAGGTCATTGGCGCAAGTGATACTGGCGATCGCTTACTCTGGTGCGTAAAGCTCAAAAGCCAGGGAGAAGGCGGCCAGGCTATCGTTACCGATGCTGCGGGTATTGGAGCCCATATACTCTTGCGCAAAGTTGCGTCCGGCTGCAGGCCCTCGGGTCCCGCCCCTTGTGCCCCGAGTGCCACCATCCAGGTCACCGAGCAGAGAATCCACTACGCTGAGTACAGTGTCATCTTGGGAGAGGGCACTACCCCGAGAAACGCCCCGCGTGCTGGCAATATCCCCCAGAGCCCGGAGGGCATCGCGCAGCTCAAATTTACTGGCAATGACCAAAACCTCAACAATGCCGGTGGGCTCCACTAGGCGCAGCCGGAAATTGTCTCGGCTGGGGTCGGGTAGCTTGAGGGTCTGCCCTGGGCTGACCAAGGCGGCGGCGATGGGGGCATCCCAGTTAGTGGGGAACAGCACCGTCATGCCACCCGACGCGTCAATGACGATGATGCCGATATACAGGTCTTCTGCCTCATTGTTCTGCACCTCAAGCTCCACCACCGTTCCAACCGGAAGACGGCTGGCGTCAGCCGGGAGATTCTCCGGAATTGCCGCTGGCGCCGCGCTTTCGTCATCGGTAATGCTGCGCTGCCCCCGCACCGTCAGGGGCGCCGCTGACGCCACGCTATTGCCGCCCTCCACAGGCCGCATCGAGGCCACTACATTGAGCCGCGATGTACCTGGGTTGACCAAGACCTTCAGCAGCCGGGACGCCAGCAAGACGCTAAATTTAGAGCGGAGGCGGCTGGCGGCATCCGCAATCGATTCTCCAGGGGCGCCAAAAGAATTGGGCAGCACGTCTTGCCCCGGTAAAAACAAGCCAAGGCTGCCGCTGGCTGGAATCTCACCGACGAGATCGCTCTGCTGAGCCTCATAGGCCGGCGTCATGGGACCAAACAAATAGTCCACATCGGTGTCGTCGGTTTTCACCTCTAGGCGCGGAATTTCGGCTAAGGCCGCCTCGGCGATCGCTCTGTTGTCTAGCGCGGGGTCAAGCCCGATGCGAAGCTTCAGATCCTCAGGAACGCCCGCAATCTGCTCTTGCAAAAATAGCCCCGATGGGGAAAGCGATCGCGGCCCGTCAATCATCTGGGCCGTGGCCCTGAGGCCGTCTCGCGATCGCACTTGCACATGTCCGGCGGGCTGACCCGACGCGTCGAAGGCCATAAATATAGCCTCGTTAACAGTCTCTAGGCCGCTGGGGCTGATGCCGCCGAGCCATAGATCTAGGGTGTCCCCCTCGGCCCCGACCACCACAGCTTCCGCCGCCGGGGCCTGCCGGGTGGTGAAGTAAATAGGCGCGCTGGCCAGCTCAGGAGGACGATTCTCTTCAAATTCAGGCTCCTGCAAGATGTTTGAAATGTCCCCCGCGACGCGACGCGTAATTCGGTTGAGATTGGCGATGGTGCCTTCCACAGGCTCGTCCGCCGTCTGCTGCCAGAGATACTGCGTCATCAGGTAGGTGAAGGCTCCGGCAGAAAATCCGCTGAAGGAGGCGTCAACGGCCAGCTGATCTTTTGTGGCTGAGGAAATGACGACCCCCTTAGCAATGCCCTGGGCCCGCAGCTCCGCAACCTCGTCAGGGGAGAGGCCCAGCTGCGATCGCAGCCGGTCTTGGGTTTCCAGCTCAACTGTGCTGGGGTGAATATTTTGAAATACGTCCGCCCCGTCCCGCGCCCGAGTGGTTAGAACCCCCCGCTTCCCGCCGCCCGAGTGACAGCTGTCGAGCACCACCGTCACCTGCTCAGTTTGGAGAGACTGCATGAGCAAAAACAGCGTTTGCCCCATGATGTCGTTGACCTCCACCCGTTCGGTCTCATATCCCGGCGGCAGGGGGCTATCGATGGGGACGAAGGTGCTGTTGAGCGGCTCACCTGCAAGGGGGTTGGGGTCCACAACCCGAGAGCCATGGCCGGAGTAGTGAAAGACAACCACATCGCCAGGCCTAGCCTGGGCGATTAGATGCGCTTCAAAGGCGGCGATAATGCCCTCCCGCGTGGCGTCGGCGTCTGTGAGGGTCAACACGTCGCTGCTGTTGAAGCCAAATCGATGCACCAGCAGCTCTTTTTGCATATCCACGTCGTTGACGCAGCCCTGCAGGGGCCGCCACCCCGCTTGGCTCACCGAGTAATTGTTGATGCCAACCAGCAGGGCCAGCTTGCGGGGCGTCCCCTGTGCCAGAACGCGGGCGTAGCGATCGCCCTGAGGCACAACATGGTGCATCACATTGAGCTGGCTGAGACCGACGCTGGCGGCAGCAGCTCCGGCAAACTGCAAAAAGTGACGACGTTTCATTTGGGGCATCGATTCATCTCCGCTACGCAAATAGGACTAGTGGAATGTAGTTCTGGCGATCGCACTGGGTATGGAGAAGCTGGGTTCTTGCAGAGGGATAACGAAAACGCTGTGGGGTGCGCTTCATTTTTATCCTCTAACTACAATAACGGCGCGACCGCTCGGCGTCGCTGCCGTTTCTGTTATGGTTCGCTCTGAGATGGGGGGTAGTCCGGGGCGCTTATCAAAGATCACCAGCCAGCCTGTATCTAGAGCCAACCCCCCTAGATAGCGGTCTAACTGCGCCAGCCCTGCTTTAACCGGGTCAGGGCGACCCGCTCTCCACACCTTCAGCTCCATGCCCAAAGTTACCGCGCCGTATCGCAGGCGTGGATGTCAGGCTGACAGGGACCAGCAACGTTGAACCATTTAGGCATGAGGGATCGTTGGCGGAATACCCCTATTCTAGAAGGGATGGGGCCTGGGGTATGCTGGTGCCCAAACCTAAGGATCTAGACCTGAGGAGATTGCGGTGACCTTGCCATCCCCAAGCCAAGCCCCCCTGCGCAGCATCCACACCACCAGCTTCCCCAAGCTGCTGCAGGAGCTGGGCATCTCCCTTGTGATATCTACATACCAGGCCGGGAAAGTGGTGCTGCTGCGGGCCGACGGCAACACCCTCAACACTCACTTTCGCCTGTTTTCAAAGCCCATGGGCCTAGCGGTAGACCGGGCTGGTCGCATGGCCATCGGCTCTGGTGTGCGAATTTGGGATTTTCGCAACGTGCCCGCCGTGGCTCCTAAGCTAGAGCCAGCGGGTCATGACGCTTGCTTCCTGCCGCGCAACGCTCACGTCACGGGGGACATCGACATCCACGAGATGGCCTGGGGCCGCGAAGGGCTGTGGTTCATCAATACGCGCTTTTCCTGCCTGTGCACCCAAGACCTGGATCACAGCTTCGTTCCTCGCTGGCGACCGCCCTTTGTCAGCGCCTACGCCCCCGAAGACCGCTGCCATTTGAACGGGCTCGACCTGGTTGACGGCGGACCTAAGTACGTCACAGCTTTGGGGCTCACCGACACCCCAGGCGGTTGGCGAGCGAACAAGGCCAGGGGCGGCGTCATTATGGATGTGACCACCAACGAGATCGTCGCGGCGGGCCTCTCCATGCCCCACTCTCCCCGCTGGTATCGCGATCGCCTTTGGGTTTTAGAGTCTGGTGTTGGCAACCTGGCCACGGTGGATTTGGCCACGGGGAGAGTCGAGCCTGTGGTAGAGCTTCCCGGCTTCACCCGAGGCCTCGATTTCTATGGGCCGCTGGCCTTCATTGGCCTATCCCAGGTGCGGGAGTCGGCAGTGTTTAGCGGCATACCCTTGACGGAGCGGCTGACGGAGCGCATCTGCGGAGTGTGGGTAGTTAACCTTGACACGGCGCAAGTGGTGGCCTTTCTCAAGTTTGAGGACGCGGTGCAGGAAATCTTTTCGGTGCAGGTGCTGGCGGGGATACGCTTTCCTGACCTCATCACTGATGAGACGGGCCATCTCAAGACGTCTTATGTCTTGCCTGAAGAAGCGTTATCTGAGGTGGCTATATCTTAGACTTACCGCTTCACGGCGTACTGGTTGGGCTCAATTTGAGAGCCGTACCGGCGGGCATACACCTGGGTAATCTCGGCGCCAAAAAACACAATCTGCGCCGAATAGAAAATCCACACCAGCAGCACAATCACCGACCCCGCCGCCCCGTAGGCGGAGCCAATGCTGCTGTTGCCGAGGTAAAGGCCGATGCCGTACTTGCCCAGGGAAAACAGCAGGGCTGTCACCGCCGCCCCAAACCAAATGTCGCCCCAAGCAATGCGGACGTCGGGCAAAAATCGGTAGATTAAGGCAAACAGCAGCGTGATGATGATAAAAGAGAGGACGAGGTTGGCGATTTGGGTCAGGGTATCGAGTCCAGGCATCAGGCCCTGCAGGTAGCCCGCAAGGCCAGAAATCACCGAGCTTGCCACCAGAGACACCAAAAGCAAAAAGCCAATCGCCACAATCATCCCCAGCGACAGCAGTCGCTTGCGCACGAAATCCAGCACGCCCATGTCGGGCCGACTGGTCACATTCCACACGATGTTGAGGGACGTCTGCAGCTGGGCCAGCACCCCCGTCGCTCCCACCAGTAGCAGGACTACGCTCACAATTGAGGCGATCCACCCCGAACTTTCTCCTGGGCGGTTAGCGTTGTCCAGCACGGTGCCCAGGGCATCGGCGCCGCTGTCGCCGATCAGCGTCCCCATCTGCGCCATGATTTGCCCGCGGACGGTGTCTTGATCAAACACCAGGCTGGCGATCGCAATCACCAAAATCAGCAGCGGCGCCAGGGAAAAAATGGTGTAGAAAGCCAGCGCCGCCGCCAAACGGGAGGCATCGTCTTTGTTCCACTCTTGAAAGGCTTCTTTAAGCAGTCGCCAGACCTGTTTGGGGCTCATGGGTTTTGGCACCTCATCTTTAGCGCGATGTCATCAGATCTAAAGGACGGACTTGAGATGATCGGACACCCGCAGCCCATTCGCCACCAGCGTTAACGTCGGGTTCATTGCCCCCATCGCCGGAAAGAAGCTGCTGTCAACCACGTAGAGGTTTTCGACTTCGTGGGCGCGGCAGTTGAGGTCTAGCACATTGGCGTCGGGGTCAGCGCCGAAGCGGCAGGTCCCCACCTGGTGCCAGAGCACCCCGACATCCATCCGCTTGTGCCAAAACAGGTAGAAGCCAATTTCCTTCAGGTGCTGCTCTAGAACGCTAATTAGCTCCATGTGGGGCTTGAGATTGTTGGGGGTGAATGCAACCTTAATCTGGCCCTGGTTAGTCAAGGTGACGCGGTTGTTGGGGTCGGGCAGATCTTCTGTGGTCACCCACCAGTCTACCGAGTGCTGAGCAAGATATTTCAAATAGTCTTGGGGGAGTTGGGTGGGGGCCATTGTGGCCAGACGCTGCCATTTGGCCTTGCCCGTAAGCTGAATTTGACCCAGGGGATAGTCCTGCAGCGGCCCTCGAAAGTAGTAGTCGTGGATAGCCAGCGTCTTTTGAAACACCACGTCGTTGGGCTCATCGGAGATGGCGATCAGGGCCGAGTGATTGTGCTTCATCAGGTTGCGGCCCACTTGGTCTGAGCCGTTAGCCAGGCCGTTGGGGTGCTTTTCATTGGCCGATCGCAGCAGTAGGGCCGCCGTATTCACCGCGCCGCAAGCCACAATCACCGTGTCTGCCGCTAGGGTTTCCAGGCCCTGCTCGGTTTGAATCTCCACGCGGTCTACCCGCCGTCCGTCTGCTGTCGTCAGCAGCCGCGTCACGAGGGTGTTGGTTCGCAGGGTCACGTTGTCGTAGGCGATCGCCGGGTCAACGCACACCGTCTGGGCATCGCACTTGGCGTTGAGCATGCAGGGGTAGGGGTCGCAGGTGTCGCAGCGGATGCAGGGGCTGTGGGCCGGGTCCGCTGCGTTACGGTCTACGGCTAGGGTGAGGTGCAAGGGCTGCAGTCCCCGTTCGGCCAAGCCATCGGCCACGGCCTGGATGCGGGGCTCGTGCTCGAGGGCGGGAAAGGGGTAGTCTGCCGACATGGGCGGCTCTGTGACGTCTTCGCCTTGCTGGCCGTGAATTTTGAACAGGCTTTCGGCACGGGTGTAGTAAGGCTCAAGCGCGTCGTAGGTAATTGGCCAAGCCGGCGAAACCCCGTCCGCGTGGTGCAGCTCCCCGAAGTCTTCCTGCCGCATTCGCTGCAGCGCCGCACCATAGAACTTCGTGTTGCCCCCGACCACATAGTAGGCCTGGGGATCGAAGGATTGATCCTGGGCGTTGAGCCACGTTTCATTGGCCTGATAGCGCCCCTGAATAAAAATTTCGTCTGGGTCCCAGTTTTCCTTTTCCCGAGGTAGGTAATCTCCTCGCTCAATCAGTAAAATTCGCTGACCCGTCGGCGCTAGGCCATAAGCGAGGGTACCACCGCCAGCACCGGCTCCGATGATGATGACGTCGTAATGCTGAGTCATAGGTGTGTGGCTACAAGTAAATATTTGGGAAGGTCGCCGTTTGGGAGGCCGCCCTCCGCTGGCATCGTTTATTCAGAGCGATTGACTGATTTGTGTGAATACTCTGATTACGACGGTAAGGAGGATCTATACCGAGAGCATCTCTCATTTGACATATAGCATGACTAAATTGCTGGTGAACCGTGAAGTGAGGGGAGTGCTATATGGCGTTTACAGACGATGACATTTCTTGATCATGAAAGAGCAATTTGCTACGCTCCAAATTAACCTAATCTTTACCTAAAGTTTTCTGATTGCCCTGTCACTTTCGCTAGATCTTCATCATCCCCATCAATACGGTCTGTCAAAATGCATCAAGACACAGTAATCCATCGTCAGGCACACTTCTCAGGCAATAAAGTCCCCACCCAAAAGTACACTGCCCCATCTCCACAGGCGTCTACGTCGGAGGATAGTCCCTTGTTTCCTACTCACCTAGCACAGCTTGAGCGGGTGGCTAACGCAGCCGAGCCGCTGGAAGCCACCGAAGAGGAATATTCCCTAGACAAACTGGTCAGCCACTCCGGACTGGACCGGAGTGCCGTTCTTCAAGTCCTTAAAAACTATTGGATTGAGGCTGATGAACTCGACATCGTGTTTCTTAACCTCAACCCGGCAGAAGAGCACCTGCTCTACGGCGATCGCTGAACTTTAGTGGGCAGCGATCGCCGTAGCGTTTGGCGCTGTCGCTTGGGTCGCTTCGCTGATAGATTTGACCACAGGCGGTTGAACCTACGACTCGCTCTTCGACCCTGGAATCTCTACGTCATTTTGAACAAACAGCTCTCGCAGCGCTCTGGGTGGCTTGACTTGCTCCACGACGCCGACCCGCTGCAGCACCTCGGCATAGCTATACACCGTCGCGCTCCGCTTCGTCTGATTGCCACATCGCGAGATAGTCTTGCCGAAGAAGTCTTCGTAGGCCTCGGTTTTGAACATCATCGTCACGTCAGAAGCGCGCAGCTTGCGTCCGTAGTGACCCGCAAATGCCTTAATCTGCTTACGACGAACGACGATACCATAGGCATCGAGGTCGTCAATATCAATGCCGTGAGCCTCGCTAATTTCTTGAGGGCTCATGACACTAGGTGGGGCAGCGCTTTCAGCAGGCTCCGTTTCAGAGACCGCTTCTGTCGCCGCCTCGTCTAGGGTCTCGGTCGCAGCATCCTCTGTATCATCGGCTGCTTCTGTGACGTCGGCGTTCTCTCCACCCTCCGCAGTCTCGTCATCGCCTTCAGAGGATTCCACCTCATCGCTGCCCGTGGCTGGGGCCGCCTGAGCAGTGGGCGGAACATAGTTTAGGTCAAAGCGCAGCGAGTCTGCTAGAGCCGCTAGGTACTTTCTCTGCACGGCTTCGTCGAGGGCGCTAATCAGTCGGGTGGCTTTATCTAGGGGTAGCTCGGATTTATCAGGTTTAGATGGCATGAATTCGGCAGTGCTCCTGGGGGTGAGGCAAACTAAGTTAGTCTAAGTTTGAGGGCTTGATCTGAAAAATGCAGTGAGCTAGATCATCAACTGAATTTGTTTAGACATTCTGTCTTCAGCGCAGCGATGGTGGGCAGGTGCATTTACAGAAGTTAGCAAATCTTAATGCATTTCTGCGCAGATTACAGTTCTTAAAGTCGGTAGGCTGAGTTTGCTTCATCTTAGTTCAGATCAGGTTGACTCAACTTTGAGCTACATCAACTCACATTTGAGGCGCCAGTCCCTTTGTATATCAGTGGTTGCGGGCGCTTGACCATGGGCTTATAGTTTTGGCGTGAGGAGTGCGCGCGGTCAAGATTTATCTAAAGGAGATTCGTAATGGACCTGTCTCACCTGTTCTTCTCAGACCAAAACTTCGCTGTTGTCTTAATTACTGTAACCTCAAGCGATCGCGGTCGGATTCGCTATCAAAATACGGACTGGTTTGCCTGCACCCTCAGCGCTCAGCCCATTGTGAAGGGGGCACTTGTGGAACTCATAGAGCGGCGCGGCAACACTTGGCTCGTGTCCCCCTACGGAGGCTAGCGCAGCGGGCCCAGGGTGAGGGGCACCACATTGGCATCGGCGATCGCCCCAAGTCCCTGGGCCACAAAAATGCGGGTCAGTTCGGTGGTGTAGCTAGGGTCAATCTTGGCAAGCCCGATCAGATGGGTAATCAGGTCATGCCAGATTCCAGCATCTGCATAAGCCTGTAGGGCGTCGGCGGCTCCATGAATTTGGTCGGAATCTGCTCCTGAGACTGACGGCTCGGATGCCATCAGCTCAGACATTGCCCTATGACGTTCAGGGGCAAGCTGACCGAGATAAGCATCCCCCGCCCGCAGCAGCGTGCCCGACACCGCCACGTCCTGACTGCGATCGCCGGGGTCACACACCAGGGTAAACGCCCAGCGATAAGATTTTCCGGGGGCGATCGCGGTATCGAGCGGAATAGTGGCTAGGGCCGGCCCATACTGGTAGTCCCCCGGGGCAATGGAGGGCGGCAGTTCGACGGTTTGAGTCAAGTCGAGTTCACTGTCTGCTTCAGTGATGCGAAGCTCACCCTGTTGAGCGTTGTTGCGGGGAATATAGACGATGAGCGTCGGGGTCTCTTGGAGCGTAACCCCGACATTTGTCTCTGGCAGGATGGCCGTAAGGGCGGGGCCGCTCGCTTCGGTGCAGGTGCTTCGAGCTCGCGCTTCTCGATTGCCGGGGGCGCTGACCTCGGGCAGGCTGAAGCTGATTTGGGCGATCGCGGTCCGGGGAACTCCCCCAGCCCCCAATAGAGCGATAGCAGCGCTAAGAAGAATGGGGCGATACAGAGTGGTCATGGGCCAGGCGCTTGGCGAGGGTGTAACTGATGTCTTCGACTGCTAGATGCGCTAAAGACGGCTCTACATTGAGGATCGCACCGTGAAAACTGAGTTTGCAGGTTTTGATCCTTAATGTGGGGCGGTGCACATGGAGTTTGCAGGCACTAATCTTTAGTATGCAGCCACTCATCCTCAGTATGCAGCCGCGACAACGCGATGTGGAGGGGGCGATCGCCTGTGTGCAGCCGTGGATATTGAGTGTGGCGCGTTGACAACGCCCTGTGCGGCGAAGGCGGCGC
>JBHJHJ010000077.1:0-6606 GCA_050330955.1 Elainellaceae cyanobacterium
CCAACAGTAACCCGCATTCCACGGATACAGGGCTTTCCACCCATAATCTCTGGATCCAGTGTGATGCGGGAGAGGTGTCTCATAGTGTCGTGCCTAGAATGACCTTAGTATCGGTTTAGCGCAGCCTTTGCCCTCTCCCCCGACCCCTCTCCCAATCCTGGGAGAGGGGAGTCCGGTTCCCTTCCCCCAATTTTGAGGGAAGGGCTAGGGATGGGGGCCTTCTAAACTGCTAAACAAGTACGCCGTTCGTCTGTGGTCTCATACTTAAATATAGCGGCGAATTTTTGGAATTCCGGGCGTAGTCCCAAAGACGATTTACATCAGCACCCAAGTATCCTTAGCCCCGCCCCCCTGGGACGAATTCACCACCAGCTTCCCTTTCTCCAGCGCCACCCGCGTCAGCCCACCCGGATGCACATAGATCTCATCTCCCCGGTGCAGCACGTAGGGCCGCAGGTCCGTATGCCGTCCCTCAACGCGATCGCCAATCACCGTCGGAATCTGGGATAGATACACCGTTGGCTGCGCCATGTAGGCCCGCGGCTTCTGGCGAATCTTTTCCGCAAAGGCTTCCCGCTCTTCCGCCGTGGAGTTGACCCCCACCAGCATGTCGTCCCCGCCCTCCGCACTGGCCGCCTTCACCACCAGCTCATCCAGGCGGTCGAGGACGTAGTCGCGATCGCCGTCCCGCCAGCACAGGTAAGTGGGCACGTTGGGCAACAGCGGTTCCTCGTCCAGGTAAAAGCGGATCATCTCTGGCACGTAGGCGTAAATCACCTTGTCATCCCCGATGCCCGCGCCAATGGCGTTAGCCAACACCAGCTTCCCTTGCTGACACAGCTCAATTAGGGTGGCGGTGCTGTCGGGGTACTCGTCTCCTAAATCCAGGTCGTCAAACATCTCGGTGTCGCCCCGCCGGTAGATCACGTCTAGGCGCTGAGGTCCATCGTCGGTGCGATAGCAGAGATAGCCCTCTGACATAGTCACGTCTTCGGGGCTAATGAGGGCAATGCCCATTTGCTCCGCCAGCAGCTCATGCTCGAAGTAGGCAGAGCTGTCGGTGCCGGGGGTCAGCAGGGCCATGCTGCTGTTGGGTTCTGGGGCAATGGAATCCATCACGGCTTTGAGCTGCTGGGCGTAGTCGTCCACCGGCTGGGGAGAAAATTCCGCCATCAGCTCCGGCAGCACCCGCTCCATGGCAAGGCGGTTTTTGAGCACGTAGGCAATGCCCGAGGGGACGCGCAGGTTGTCTTCTAGTACGCACCAGTCTCCGTCGCCGTTGCGCACCAAGTCGATGCCGCCGATGTGGCACCAGATGTCCTTGGGGGGCTTCATCCCCATGCACTCGGACCGAAACCGCAGCGCCGACTCCACAATGTCCCGTGGAATCACCTCTGCCTGAATAATGCGCTGCTCGCTGTAGACATCGGCACAAAACAGGTTCAGCGCCTTGACCCGCTGCTTGAGACCAGCGGAGAGGTGCTGCCACTCGTCGGCAGAAATCACCCGCGGGATGGGGTCGAAGGGCAAAACCCGCTCCTCTCCGTTGTGGCTAAAGGTGGCGCCTAGCTCCTCCAGCACCGCCTCAATTTTGGCTTTAATTTCAGGCACTTTTAAGTCAGTCTGACTCTGGAACCACCGTAAAATGGGCGCTAATTCAGGGCGAAGCTTCCCCTTTGAGACAAAGTATTCATCGTAGAAGTCTTGGGGGTTGTAGGCGTCGAAGTTCATTACGCGAATTAGAAGAGACGGTGGTTCGGTCTACTAGTTTAGACCTCAGCCGCCATCACGCTAGCAGCGCAAAACACCGTGAGCTGTGGTGGGGGCTACAGTCGCAGCGCATCTCTATCCGATGGACGATAGAGCCAATGGGCGATGGATATATAGCCGCGCTGCAAGCCCAAAGTACTCGCAGCGCGATCGCCCTCACGTTCTACCATCTTCAAAAACCTGCAGAACCCCAGTAATGTTGTCCCCCCCGTATCCCTCAGCGATCGCCCTTTGATAAATGTCGCGGGCCGCAGCGGCAAGGGGTTGAACCGCACCAGCCTCAAGGGCGTAGCGGAAGTCTTTCTCCACCAGCTCAATGGGAAACAGGGGCGCGTGGCTGCCCGCCATCATGAGCTGCCCGGCGCCGCTGGCGGCGGGGCTCATAATCGGCAGCGCCCTTAGGCAGGCGATCGCCTGTTCACGGCCCAGCCCCTGTCGCGTCAAAGCCCCAATCGCCTCCGCCAACGCCGCCACCTGGATGCCAAATAGCGCGTTGACCGCCAGCTTCATCGCCATCCCCTGCCCCGACGGACCCACGTGGTGCAGAGCGCCGCCAATGGCCATGAGGATGTCTCGCACCGCGTCCAGTGTCGCGGCGTCACCGCCCACGAGGTAAATCAGCTTGCCGGCCTCCGCCTGGGGCCGGGAGCCCACCACCGGGGCATCGAGGAAAGCCACGTTCCGCTGAGCCATCTGCGCCGCCAGTTCCTGGGTCCAGCCTACGGTCAAAGTGCTAGATTCAATGGCGATCGCGCCTGAGGCCAGACCCGCCGCCGCCCCCGTTTCTGGCGTCAGCCAAACCGCACGGGAGGCCTCGTCATCCGTCACCATGCTGATGACCACGTTGGCCCGTTCTGCGGCGGCTTTAGGCGTTGGGGCATAGGTGGCGCCCTGGGCAACGAGCGAATTTACCCTGTCGGCGGAGCGGTTGTAAACGACGACGGGGTGGCCCGCCTTGAGCAAGCGTTCTGCCATGCGAGAGCCCATGGCGCCCGCGCCTAGAATCGCGATGGTTTTCATAAATTGTGTTCTCTTTAATGGACTGGTTCCACCCTAATTGATGCAGACATGGCGACAAAGGCAATCTTGCGAACAACTCCCGTGCAGATTTAGCATGAATCCGTGAAGGCGATCGCCGCCATAGACAGCGGAAATAGACTATATGGACCTATCGGTGCTTCAGCTTTTTGTCGCCGTGATGCGTCAGGGCAGCTTTGCCGCAGTTGCCCGCGATCGCAACATCGACCCCAGCTCTGTTTCCCGAGCGATCGCTGCCCTAGAGACAGAGCTGGGGATACGGCTATTTCAGCGCACCACCCGCCAGCTCTCTCCCACCGAAGCGGGCAGCGCCTATTTTGAGCGGGTTGAGCCACTGCTGGGGGAAATGGTGGCAGCGGCGGCGATCGCCAAAGACCTCTCCGCGTCTCCCACGGGAACCCTGCGGGTCACGGCCTCCAACGCCTTTGGGCTCAAGTGCATCGTGCCGCTGCTGCCCGACTTTGAGCGGCAATATCCAGATCTGGCCGTTGACCTCTGGCTCACCGATGCCGTGGTGGACGTCCTGGCGGAGCGCGTCGACGTGGCGATTCGCCTCGGGCCGCTAAAAGATTCCACCCTGATGGCCCAGCGACTGATGCCTACCCGCTACCGCGTTTGCGCCAGCCCGCAGTATTTAGCTCAGTGGGGCTGTCCGTCCCACCCCGCAGACATTGCCCAGCACAACTGTCTGCTGTTTCCCCTGGCTGGGTTTCGCTCCCGCTGGATTTTTCAGAACGCCGATGGCCAAAGCGAGGTGCCGGTGAAGGGGCGCACGACGATTTCTAACGCCATGGCCCTGCGGCAGTGCGCGATCGCCGGGATGGGGTTGGCGCTGCTGGCCGATTGGCTAATCGACGACGACTTGAAGGAGAGGACTCTGGTGGATGTGTTTCCAAACCACAGCGCCACCGCGACAGATTTCGACACTGCTGCGTGGCTCGTCTATCCTTCTCGCCAATATCTTCCCCTCAAAGTCAGGGTGTTTGTCGAGTTTTTGAAGCAGCGCTGTTATAAATCAGGGAGACGTTAGCCGTGAATATCGATTCGCTAGATCACCTCGTTCTGACGGTTCGAAGTCTTAACACGACAACTGCATTCTATAGCCGCGTCATGGGTATGGCGGTGGTCACATTTGGCGAGGGTCGAGTGGCGCTGCGATTTGGGCAACAAAAAATCAACCTGCATGAGTATGGCAAAGAACTTGAACCCAAGGCACAAAACCCCCTTCCGGGCAGTGCCGATCTGTGTTTCGTTACCCAACAGCCCGTAGCAGCGATAGTTGACCATCTGAATGCCTGCGGCGTCGCGGTACTCGAAAGGCCGGTATTGCGGACAGGGGCCGTTGGGCAAATTGTCTCAGTCTATTTTCGTGACCCCGATGGAAATCTGATTGAGGTATCCAATTATCTATAGATGTACGAAACCGGGCCGCGAAATCACCGACTGCTCAACCCAGTTGCCATTAAGATTGCTATTGAGAAATGTTGCAGGCAACTGATTCTCCATCACTGAGTTAAACCTTGTCCATAGCGGTTCTGCGTGATTTGTGAAAGGGGGGCGGGCTGCGTATCTATTTAGCGTCTTGGATTACCCCCTCTAGCTCCCCCTTGGAAAGGGGGAGACCTAAGCTTCCCCCCTTTCCAAGGGGGGATTGAGGGGGGTAAGACCAAGGTGTATGGCTTTTTTGTACAAACGCGCTAAACATGTACCGGGCTGCGCCTGCCCCTCCGTTCACTTCCCAAAATGGTTTTGGCTTAGACAGGGGATTGAGTCTCAAATAAAAGCTTTAGTCGTTCGACCATAACAACAAAATATTCTCTACCTTTTGACACCCTTTTAATCGCTTATCGGGCCTGATCTCTACCTATTGGTTTCTCTCTTAATCCCGATGAATTCCAAACAAAAACTCACTATTGTGCAGACATACGTCGCGATCGCATTGGTGCGTGACGGTCGTATTTCATACTCATTTAAGTCAGAAAATTTATCTTAGAAAGGCTGAACCATGGAAGAGAATAGAGAACTTCGTCACGATCACACTGCTAAGCCCGATGTCCGTCACGAGCACGACGCCAACCCTGACCCGATCACAGGTCAACCCGGTGCCCATCCCGTTGGAACGGGCGTGGGCGCAGCGGGTGCTGGCGCAGCCGGCACTGCAATTGGTGGCGCCGTGGGCGGCCCCGTTGGGGCAGTAGTTGGCGCGGTGGTCGGATCGGTTGCCGGCGGTTTAGTCGGTAAAAGCGTGGCTGAGCGCGTTGACCCCACCGTTGAAGAGGCCTACTGGCGCGATACCTACCGCGATCGCCCCTACGCTGAATCGGATTACGACTACGACAACGACTACGCTCCGGCCTATCGCACGGGCTACGACGGCTACTCCACCTACGCTAGAAATAACGAAACCTTTGACGATGTGGAGCCTCGACTGCGGGAAGATTACGAAAAGAATCGCGGCAATAGCCGTCTAGATTGGGACCGGGCAAGGCCTGCGAGCCAGGACGCTTGGAATCGCGCGGATGCCTCCATTCGGGGCGCTCGCGAAAACGACGACTACTGGCGCAACAACTATCAATCTCGCCCCTACACCAAGTCTGAGTACAGCTATGACGATTATGAGCCCGCCTATCGAGCTGGGTACGGCGGCTACCGGGCCTATGGCCTCGATCGGGGCCTCACCTACGAGCAGGCCGAGCCTGAACTTCGCGCCCGCTACGAGCGCGATCACCGCGATGGGCTGGGCTGGGAGGAGGCCAAAGACGCCGTTCAAGATGCGTGGTACCGCGCTAAAGACGCCGTCACCGATAACGATCGCCACCACAGCCGCCGCTAGCCTGAGTATGGCGCAGCTGCCCCCCCCAACCGATGAACTTTAAAATGCTCGTAATTTTTTGATGGCGTGCGGCGTGGCGGCTGCGGTTTGAGCGTTAGGGCACGACATTGAGATGCGACGGCTTCACTTTAAAGGTGGAGCCGTTGATCTTTAAAGTTGGGCTATTGCATTAGAGAGTAAGGGCGTCGCATTTGAGAGTGGAGCGATCGCATTAGAGAGTAAGGGCGTCGCATTAGAGAGTGGAGCGATCGCATTTGGAAGTCAATGCGTTGCATCCGAGAGTTGCCCCACTACAGTGCAAAGTCAGCGCATCACATTGCAGAGTAGAGGTGTTGATCTTTAAGATGGGGCCGCCGCATTCAATAGACGGCTTCTTTAGGGCTATCTGAGGGCTGAGCAGTCAGCCAATCCCTGAGATCTATGGGCGGTACTGGACTCGAACCAGTGACATCCTGCTTGTAAGGCGGAAGCTAGATATTTCAGAACCCTTTCCCAAAGAGGGTTTTATGGAATAAGGCATATAGCGGATCTGAATTGGATCTAAATTGAATAGACTTGCAAACTACCAGCAGGCTTCGCGGCCTATGTGCGGCTCAGTCGCCCCTTCGCCCACGGCCAACCAGTACGGGGAAGGTGGATCCTAGTCTTCGGGGCGAGAATATGGATAAGTTTGATCAAGCTAGAATTTTTAGATTTTTTTGAAATTAGGTCTTCGATCTGCTCAAGTTTTTTCAAATCAATAGTTTCAGCCCTTCGCTTTACCCTTCGATTGCCCTTCGCAAAAATCTATCCGCCCTTCGCCCGCTGCTGTTGGAGATGGTGGAGATGTCCTCGCAGCCCACTACGAGAGAAAGATTGAGCTTCAACTAGATTCCATCCAGGGTGAAGACTAGGCGAAAATGTAACCAACTCATGTCCACTAAAAATACCAGTTAAGGAATCAACTATTTTTTTCAACAGAGCTA